>DATLNR010000100.1:0-59316 GCA_035536655.1 Casimicrobiaceae bacterium | reverse complement strand
CCTTGCACGTCGGCCTGGCCGCCGAGTCGGCCGTCGGTACCGACTTCCCGCGCCACACGCGTCACTTCCGATGCAAAAGAGCGCAGCTGATCGACCATCGTGTTGATCGTGTTCTTGAGCTCGAGGATCTCGCCCTTCACGTCGACGGTGATCTTCTTCGACAGGTCGCCCGACGCCACGGCCTTGGTCACGTCGGCGATGTTGCGAACCTGTCCGGTCAGGTTCGATGCCATCGAATTGACCGATTCGGTCAGGTCCTTCCACGTGCCGGCGACGCCCTGCACGTCCGCCTGGCCACCAAGCCGTCCGTCGGTACCGACCTCGCGCGCAACGCGCGTCACTTCCGACGCGAACGAGCGCAGCTGATCCACCATCGTGTTGATCGTGTTCTTGAGCTCGAGGATCTCGCCCTTCGTGTCGACGGTGATCTTCTTGCTCAAGTCGCCGGTCGCGACGGCCTTTGTTACGTCGGCAATGTTGCGCACCTGACCGGTCAGGTTCGACGCCATCGAATTCACCGACTCGGTCAGGTCCTTCCACGTACCGGCGACACCTTGCACGTCGGCCTGGCCGCCGAGCCGTCCGTCGGTACCGACCTCGCGCGCCACGCGCGTCACTTCGGACGCGAACGAGGACAGCTGGTCCACCATCGTGTTGATCGTGTTCTTGAGCTCGAGGATCTCGCCCTTCACGTCCACCGTGATCTTCTTGCTCAAGTCGCCGGTCGCCACCGCTTTGGTCACGTCGGCGATGTTGCGCACCTGACCGGTCAGATTCGATGCCATCGAGTTCACCGAATCGGTCAGGTCCTTCCACGTGCCGGCGACACCCTGCACGTCGGCCTGTCCGCCGAGCTGCCCTTCGGTCCCCACTTCCCGCGCGACGCGCGTCACTTCGGACGCGAACGAGCGCAGCTGATCGACCATCGTGTTGATCGTGTTCTTCAGCTCGAGGATCTCGCCTTTCACGTCGACGGTGATCTTCTTCGACAGGTCACCGTTCGCGACCGCGGTCGTCACGTCGGCGATGTTGCGTACCTGCCCGGTCAGGTTCGACGCCATCGAGTTGACCGACTCGGTCAGGTCCTTCCACGTGCCCGCGACGCCTTGCACGTCGGCCTGTCCACCCAATCGTCCGTCGGTTCCGACTTCGCGCGCCACGCGCGTCACTTCGGAGGCGAACGACGACAGCTGATCGACCATCGTGTTGATCGTATTCTTGAGCTCGAGAATCTCGCCTTTGACGTCGACGGTGATCTTGCGCGACAGGTCGCCGGTCGCGACCGCCGTCGTCACGTCGGCGATGTTGCGCACCTGCGCCGTCAGGTTCGACGCCATCGAATTGACCGACTCGGTCAGGTCCTTCCACGTGCCCGCAACGCCCTGCACGTCGGCCTGCCCGCCAAGCTGCCCCTCGGTCCCCACTTCTCGCGCGACGCGCGTCACTTCGGAGGCGAACGACGACAGCTGATCGACCATCGTGTTGATCGTGTCCTTCAGCTCGAGGATCTCGCCTTTGACGTCGACGGTGATCTTCTTGCTCAAGTCGCCGGTCGCCACGGCCTTCGTCACGACGGCGATGTTGCGCACCTGTGCGGTCAGGTTCGATGCCATCGAGTTCACCGAATCGGTGAGGTCCTTCCACGTACCCGCGACGCCTTTCACGTCGGCCTGTCCGCCGAGGCTGCCTTCGGTGCCGACTTCGCGCGCCACGCGCGTCACTTCGGACGCGAACGAGGACAGCTGGTCCACCATCGTGTTGATCGTGTTCTTGAGCTCGAGGATCTCGCCCTTCACGTCGACGGTGATCTTCTTGCTCAAGTCCCCCGACGCCACGGCCTTCGTCACGTCGGCGATGTTGCGCACCTGTCCGGTGAGGTTCGACGCCATCGAGTTCACCGAGTCGGTCAGGTCCTTCCACGTGCCCGACACGCCTTCGACGCGCGCCTGGCCGCCGAGCTTGCCCTCGGTGCCGACTTCGCGCGCCACGCGCGTCACTTCGGACGCGAACGAGCGCAGCTGGTCGACCATCGTGTTGATCGTGTCCTTCAGCTCGAGGAACTCGCCCTTGACGTCGACGGCGATCTTCTTCGACAGGTCTCCGGTCGCGACCGCCGTCGTCACGTCGGCGATGTTGCGCACCTGCGCCGTCAGGTTGCCCGCCATCGAGTTGACCGAGTCGGTCAGGTCCTTCCATGTACCCGCGACGCCTTTGACTGTCGCCTGCCCGCCGAGCTTGCCTTCGGTGCCCACCTCACGCGCCACGCGCGTCACTTCGGACGCGAATGACGACAACTGGTCCACCATCTTGTTGACCGTCTTCGCCGCACGCAGGAACTCGCCTTGCAGCGGCTCGCCTTCGACTTCGAGCGCCATCGACTGCGCCAGGTCGCCTTGCGCGACGGCGCCGATGACGCGCGCCGTTTCGCTGGTCGGATGCACGAGGTCGTCGATCAACTGGTTGACCGCGTCGATCGAGTCGCGCCAGAACCCGGTGACATCGCCGAGGGATCCGCGCTTGCCCAGCTTGCCTTGCTTGCCGACGACGTGCGAAAGCCGCTCGAGCTCCTGCGCCATCCGCTGGTTGTGGTCGACGACCTCGTTGAACGCATCGGCGACACGACCGGGGACGCCGTGCCATTCGAGCGGCAGGCGAACCGACGCGTCGCCACGCTTCAACGCGTTGAGAGCGCCCAGGATCAGCGTCATTTCATCGGCGGGAAGGTTTGCGCGTTCGACGACTTGCATGCGACGCTCCTGCTCAGGGGTTCGTGAAAGAGGTGGCGTCGCGCGTTGCGAGCCGTTTCGGCGACGGCGAGGGCGCGACGCGGCAACGAAGCAATGGTCGGGCCCGCTGTGATGTTTGCGCCGCTATGGACGGACGGCTATCGGAGTATGTCCGACGCGTTTGTAATTCGTTCAACGGAGGCTCGGACGGCTACGGTTGCGAGGGCATCGATTCGACCAGCACGACGCTCGCCAGTGCCACGATCCCCTCCTCGCGCCCGACAAATCCCAGCCGCTCGGCCGTCGTCGCCTTGATCGAGACCTGGCTCACGTCGCACGAGAGGTCGAGCGCGATGCGGTGACGCATTTCGGCGACAAACGACGCCAGCCGCGGCGCTTGGGCGAGGATCGTCGAATCGACGTTGCCGACCACGTAACGGCGTGTCTGCGCAAGTCCTGCGACATGGCGCAGCAGCCTCCGGCTGTCGGCGCCCTTCCACTGCGCGTCGCTGTCCGGGAAGTGCGTGCCCAGATCCCCCAGCGCTAACGCACCGAGGATCGCGTCGGCAATCGCGTGCAGGAGCACGTCCGCGTCCGAATGGCCGTCGAGGCCGCGGTCGAACGGAATCGTCACGCCGCCGATCACGAGCGGTCGTCCGGCGACCAGACGATGCACGTCGACGCCGTTACCGATGCGTATGTTCATCGCAGTGCCTCGGTCGTCAGGATCACGCTCGCCAGCGCCAGATCGTCCGGATAAGTGATCTTGATGTTGAACGCGCTGCCGGTGACGAGCCGCGGACGATAACCGATCGCCTCGACGGCCTGCGCTTCGTCGGTCGCGGCAGCGGCGTCGGGACGCGCGAAGGCACGACGCAGAATGCCGAAGCGGAACATCTGCGGCGTCTGCGCGCGCCACAGTCGCGATCGGTTAACGGTTGCGGCGACGCGCGGAGCCGGTGCATCGTCGCCGCGCTTCAGCGTGTCCGCGAGCGGCAATGCGAGCAGTCCGCCGACGTCATCGTCGGCAATCTCCGCAACCAGGCGCCGGACGGCGTCGGCGGGAACGCACGGCCGCACCGCGTCGTGAACGAGCATCCAGTCGTCGTCGTGGATGCGATCGACGAGCGCGGACACCGCGTTGGCGACCGTCTCGCTTCGCGAGGCACCGCCGCAGCGGAGGATCTCGACCGGCGCGCGCGTGCCGATCAAACGCTCGACCGCCTCGTCGTCGCGGGCCACGATCACGAACAGACTATCGAACGCGAACGCCGATTGCAGCCGCTCCAGCGTATGGGCGAGCACCGGGCGACCGCCGAGCGTCACGTACTGCTTTGGCAACGCGCCGCCGACGCGCGACCCGACGCCGGCAGCAGGGAGCAGCGCGAAGTGCTTCACAGCAGCCACGCGATCCGCTCCTCGTGCAGCGCGCGAAACCCGAGCCTCGCGTAGAACCGCCAGGCGTTCGCGTTGTCCCGGTGGCAGCTCGAGTCGATGCGCGTGACGCCTGCGCCGCGGAGCTCCTGCGCCAGCGCGCGAAGCATCGCCTCACCGACGCCGCGGCCCCGCCAGTCGGCGACGATGATCACGTCGTCGAGCTTCGCGACGAGCGTTCCACGTGACGTCGAGATCGCGTAGCAGACGACGCACGCGCCGACGATTCGCGGAGCGACGACGTCTTCGCAACTCGCGATCCAGACGAACCCGAGCTCGGGACGCTCGATGAAGAGATCGATCGCGCGCTCGAGCGCTTGCGCACCGCCGTCGCCATAGTCGTGCGCCGAGTCGCGATAGTGCGTATCGGCGGACAAGAATGCGCCGAGCACTGCGCTCGCCTGAGCGCGGTCGCGCGACGTCATGCGCGCATAGCGGATCGGCATCCGTGCGCTCGTCATGCGATTAGCGCAGCGAGTGCCGCGCGAATCTTGTCCGGGACGCGCGCCGGGCGACCGCCGTGGCGCTCGACCCACACGTGCACGAAACGGCCCGTCGCCACGGCCGTATCCTCGTCACCGGTAAACAATCCAACCTCGTAGACGACCGATGCGTTGCCGAGCTTCGCCACGCGCAGGCCGGCGTGGACGACCTCCGGGAATGTGAACGGGCGCTCGAAGCGGCACGATGTTTCGACGACATAGCCCACGACTGGATCGTTCACGACGTCCAACCCGCCGTGACGGATCAGATGCTCGTTCACCGCCGTGTCGAAGAACGCGTAATAGACGACGTTGTTCACGTGCCCGTACACGTCGTTGTCGTGCCACCGCGTGGGGATCGTAACGAAGTGACGGTAGTCCGCGCGGTGCGAGGATCGCGGCTCGGGCATCAAGCGAGCGCCGTCGCGTCGAGCATCTTCTCGTCGACGAGCTCGATCCAATGACGCACCGGCCTCGACGTTCCGGACGCGAGGTGCGTCTGGCAGCCGATGTTCGCCGTGACGATCAGCTGCGGGCGCTCGGCTTGCAGCGCCGCGAGCTTCTGGCGCCGCAGCTTGTCGGCAATCTCCGGCTGAAGGATCGAGTAGGTTCCGGCGGACCCGCAGCACAGATGCGCATCCGCAACCGGCAGCAGCTCGTGGCCGATCGCGCGCAACAGCTCCTCGACGCGGCCGCGCAGCTTCAACCCGTGCTGCAGCGTACATGGCGAATGGAACGCGATCCGCTTGCTGCCGCGATCCATCGCGACGAGCGGCGCGATGCGTTTCCACTCGTCGCCGACGATCTCCACCGGATCGCGCGCGAGATCGGTTACGCGCTGCGCTCTCTTCGCGTAGCTGCCGTCGTTCGCAAGCAGATGCGCATAGTCCTGCAGCATGACGCCGCACCCGCTCGCCGTGACGACGATCGCCTCGGCGCCGCCTTTGATCGCCGGCCACCACGCGTCGATGTTGCGACGGGCGAGCGAGCGCGCTTCGTCGTGGTCGTTCAGATGGAACGGCAGCGCGCCGCAACACCCGCCGCCGCGGATGGACTGCGCGCTGATGCCGATGCGATCCAGCACGCGCGCCATCGCCGCATCGGTCGCCGGCGCGATCGACGGCTGCACGCAGCCTTCGAGAATCAGCACGCGGCGCGCGTGGCGCGGTCGCGGCCATTCACCGGCCGGCGCTGAAGCCGGCACGCGTCGCGCGAGTGTCCGCGGCAGCAAGCTCCGTGTGATGCGCCCGATCGACAATGCCGCGTCGAACAGCGGTCGCGTGCGCAGCGCGCTCGACAAAGCGTAGCGAGTCGCGCGTTCGCCGGCGCTGCGCGGCACCTGCCGCTCGACGATCGGCCGCCCGATGTCGATCAGTCGACCGTACTCGACGCCCGACGGGCACGTCGTTTCGCAAGAGCGGCACGTCAGGCAGCGGTCGAGGTGAAGCTGCGTCTTCGCCGTCGCGGGCCGTCCCTCGAGCACTTCCTTGATCAGGTAAATGCGCCCGCGCGGGCCGTCGAGCTCGTCACCCAGCAGCTGATAGGTCGGACATGTCGCCGTGCAGAAGCCGCAATGCACGCACTTGCGGAGAATGGCTTCGGCTTCGCGGCCCTCGGGCGTGTCCTTGACGAACGCAGCAAGGTCAGTCTGCATCAGTGCGAAGCATACATTCGTCCCGGGTTGAGGATCCCGTACGGGTCGAACGCCGCCTTGAGCCGCTGGTGGATTCGCGCGAGCGGCGGCGGCAGCGGCTGGAACACGCCGGCCGCCTTGTCGGCTGCGCGAAACAGCGTTGCGTGCCCGCCGTGCGACGCGGCCCAGTTGCGCAGCTTCGTCGCGTCGCTGCGCCCTTCGATCGCAAGCCAGCGCAATGCGCCGCCCCATTCGATCATCTGCTCGCCGGACAAGTCGGCATGCGGTGACGTCGACTTGACCGACAAACGCCACAACGACATTCCATCGATCGCCGCGCGACGGAAATAGGCGTGACCATGGTCGCGAATGCTGCGCCACCATTGCTCGCCGTCGTCGACGGAATCGCCGCCGAGCTTCGCCGCTGCCGCGTCGACCGCGGCGCGCGCGCCCGACAAGCGAACGCACAGCCTCCCGTCAACGTAACAGCTGGCCGATACGGGAAGCGGCTGCGTGCCCCACTCGTTGACGCGCCGCATCGCTTCGTCGACCGACATGTCGAACGCGCGCGTAACCTCCGCGCGCGCGGCCGGCAGGCACTTGAGCGAGATTTCGGCCAGGATGCCGAGCGTGCCCAACGCGCCGCACATCAGCCGCGCGACGTCGAATCCCGCGACGTTCTTCATCACGCGGCCGCCGAACGACAGATCGTCGCCGCGGCCGTCGATCATTCGCACGCCGAGCACGAAATCGCGAACTGCGCCGGCGTGCGCGCGACGCGGACCGCTCAACCCGGCCGCGACCGCGCCGCCAAGCGTGGCGCCCGGCGCGAAATGCGGCGGCTCGAACGCCAGCAGCTGGCCGTGCGCGCACATCGTCGCTTCGATCTCGTCGAGCGCCGTGCCGGCGCGTGCGGTGATGACGAGCTCGGTCGGCTCGTAATCGACGATGCCGGCATAGTCGCGCGTATCGAACGGCTCTCCGCGCGGCGCTTCGCCGTAGAAGTCCTTGCTGCCGGCTCCATGAATGCGCAGCGCCGTCTTCGCTCGCATCGCCGTGCGAACGCGCTCCTGCCAGCGCGCAAGCGTCGGATCGGTCACCGCGCAGGCACGATGCGCCGGGATCGGACGGTCACGTCGATGCGGAGGAGGCGCGAAGCTTGTCGCGGTAGACGTGTCGCGGCTCGTCGGCTTCGACGATCGCGGTCTCGGCGAGCGCTTCGTCCTCCCATTCACGCACCAGCGGATGGGCGAGCAGACGCCGCCCGTACTGACCCGCTGCGCCGTCCAGCGCAACGCCATACGTCTGGAAGCGGAACGCGACAGGGGCGAAGAACGCGTCCGCAATCGAGAAGTCGCCGCACAGATACTCGCCGCTCGAGGCGAAGCGGCGCCGACCTTCGCTCCACAGCGACGCGACGCGCGCGATGTCCGTCTCCAGCCCCGATGACCACGGCCGTACGTCGACGCGCTCGCGAATGCACATTGTCATCTCGTTGCGCAGCGTGCGAAATCCCGCATGCATCTCCGCGCAGGCACTGCGTGCGAATGCGCGTGTCTTCGCATCCGCGGGCCACATGCCTGCATGGCGCTCGGCAAGGTACTCGGCGATTGCAAGCGAATCCCAGACGACGATATCGCCATCGTGCAGGCACGGAACGAGGCCGTTCGGCGCGAATTCGCGAAACGCCGGATTGCTGCCGCTGGACTTGAACGGAGCGAGAATCTCTTCGAACGGCGCGCGAGAGAGCTTGGCGCAGAGCCAGCCGCGCATCGACCAGGAGGAGTAGTTCTTGTTCGCAATGTAAAGCTTGTACATGTCAGAGGTCAGGTAACAGAGGTCAGGAAACAGAAACGCCGCGTTGCGGCGCTCTACTGTTCCCTGTTACCTGTTCCCTGTTGCCTGATAACGGTACCGTCTTCCCCGGATTCAGAATGTCCCGCGGATCCAGCGCCTTCTTGATCTTCCGCATCAGTTCCACTGCCTCCTCCCCATGCTCGGCGAGAAGCGCGTCGAGCTTGTGCATGCCGATGCCGTGCTCGCCGGTGCACGTTCCGCCCATGCGGATCGCGCGCTTCGAGACGCGTTGGGCGAGCGCTTCCGCCTTGTCGCGCTCCACCGCGTCGTTCGGATCGAACAGCACGAGCAGATGGAAATTGCCGTCGCCGACGTGGCCGACGATCGGGCAGACGAGCCCCGTCGACGCGACATCTTCGCGCGTCTCGAGCACGCAATCGGCGAGCCTGCTGATCGGCACGCAGGCATCGGTCGAGAAACCCATCGCGCCAGGTTTGAGGCTCAGCGCCGCATACCACGCGTTGTGCCGGGCCTTCCACAACTTCGATCGATCCTCGGCCGCCGTCGCGAACGCGAACGCGCTGCCGCCATGGTCGGCGGCGATCGATTGCATCAGATCGGCTTGCTCGCGCACGCCGTCCTCGGTCCCGTGGAACTCGAAGAACAGCGTCGGCTTCGCCTCGTACCCATCGAGCTTCGAATAGGCGATGCACGCGCCCATCTGCACGTCGTCCAACAGCTCGATGCGCGCGACCGGAATGCCGTGCTGCATCGCGAGGATCACGGTCTGCACCGCGGAGCGCAGGTCGGAGAACTGGCACACCGCGGCGCAGATCGCTTCGGGCACGCCGTACAGCCGCAGCTGAATCTCGGTGATGATGCCGAGCGTGCCTTCCTGTCCGACGAAGAGGCGCGTCAGATCGTAGCCGGCGCTCGACTTGCGCGCGCGTCCACCGGTGCGCACGATGCGGCCCTCGGCCGTGACCACGGTCAAACCGAGCACGTTCTCGCGCATCGTGCCGTAGCGCACCGCATTCGTTCCGGACGCCCGTGTCGACGTCATTCCACCGAGCGTCGCATTGGCGCCGGGGTCGATCGGAAAGAACAACCCCGTTCCCTTGAGCTCCGCGTTGAGCGCTTCACGCGTCACGCCCGCCTGCGCGCGGCAATCGAGGTCATCGACGTTGATCTCGAGCACCTTGTCCATTCTCGACAGGTCGACGCACACGCCCCCGTAGAGCGCCGCGACGTGTCCCTCGAGCGACGTCCCGACGCCAAACGCGATGACCGGCACGCGCGATGCGTTGCACAACGCGACGATCGATGCGACTTCCTCGTTGGTCTTGGGGAACACGACGACATCCGGTGGCGACGAGTCCGCGAGTCCCTCGCCATGGCCGTGCTGTTCGCAAACGCTGGCGTTGGTCACCGCGCGATCGCCGAAGTCGTGAACGAGTCGGCCGACGATGTCGGCGACGGCTTCGGGTGCAGGGCGATCGCGCACGGAGATGGGCGCATTCATCTTTTCGAGCCTCTCAGGTCAGAAACGCGGCAGCTCGGCGTGCGCAAGCTGCCCGTGATGCACATGCATCTTGCCGAACTCCGCGCAGCGCGCGAGTGTGGGCACGGCCTTCCCGGGATTCAGCAGTCCATGCGGATCGAACGCGGCCTTGATGCCATGAAAGCGATCGAGCGACTCTCGGGAGAACTGCACGCACACGCCGGAGAGCTTCTCGACGCCAACGCCGTGCTCGCCGGTAATCGTGCCGCCGACCTCGATGCAGAGCTCGAGGATGCGGTCGCCGAACGCGATCGTTTTCTCGACTTCGCCCGGCTTGTTCGCATCGTAGAGCAGCAGTGGGTGCAGGTTGCCGTCGCCCGCATGAAAGACGTTGGCGACGGCGAGCCCATACTCGTTCGACCACTCGCCGATCTGGCGCAGCACGCGCGCAAGCGATTTGCGAGGAATCGTGCCGTCGATGCAGTAGTAGTCGGGCGAGATGCGGCCGGCCGCGGGAAACGCGGCCTTGCGACCGGACCAGAACAACTGGCGTTGCGCCTCGTCCTTCGCGACGCGGATCTCGCTCGCGCCGCTCGCCTCGAGCACGCGACGGATGTCGGCCATTTCGCCCACCACTTCTTCGTGGCTGCCGTCGGATTCGACGAGCAGGATCGCCGCCGCATCGAGCGGATAGTCAGCGTGCACGAACTGCTCGACCGCTCGCGTTGCGGCCTGATCCATCATCTCGAGCCCGGCGGGAATGATTCCCTCGGCGATGATCGCCGCAACCGCCTCGCCCGCCGCCTCGACACTCGAGAAGGCAGCGAGCGCGACCTGCGCGGCCTGCGGCTTCGGCGTCAGGTTGACGGTGATCTCGGTGATCACGGCGAGCAATCCTTCACTGCCATGGATCAGTGCGAGCAGATCGTAACCGGCCGCGTCGAGCGCGCCGCCGCCGAACTCGACGATCTCGCCATCGATTGTCACCGCCCGAACGCGACGCACGTTGTGCACGGTCAACCCGTACGTCAGGCAATGCACGCCGCCCGAGTTTTCGGCGACGTTGCCACCGATCGTGCACGCGATCTGCGATGACGGATCGGGCGCGTAGTACATGCCGTAGGCGCTCGCCGCTTCGCTGATCGCAAGATTGCGAACCCCCGGCTGCACGACCGCGGTACGCGAAAGCGGATCGATGACGAGGATCTTCTTGAATTTCGCGAGCGACAGCACGACGCCTTGCCGATGCGGCATCGCGCCACCGGAAAGCCCTGTGCCTGCGCCGCGCGCAACGACGGGCACGCGGGCGGCATGGCAAAGCTTCAGGATCTGGACGACCTGCGACTCGTTCTCGGGCAGCGCGACGGCGCCGGCTTGCTCGCGGAACAACGTGAGGCCGTCGCATTCGTACGGCTTCACCGCCTCCGCGGTCACGAGCAGCGCCTCCGGCGCCAGAATCGCGGCAAGACCCAATTGAACGGCCGGCTCGAGCATCGCGGTCGGGAAATGAAGCGGCGTCGCTATAGTCGACCGATTATTCCACAGCCGTCCCGGTCGGACGGGGACCGTCGGGCAACGTGACTTCCGTCGTATCGTCGAGGGCGAGCCAGCGATACAGGCTCGCACGCGTCGATTCGACAATTCTGTGACGACCGCGCAGCGTCGCCGCCGCATGCGCGAACGCGATGCCGCCGGCGAGCGAGGCGAACATCGCGAGCGCCACCTCGCGGGGCGCCATGCCTTCGACTTTGGGCAGCCGGTGCTCGACGGTTGCGACCATCGCGGACGTCTGCATCGCAAACGCGTCGCGGAACGAGGCGTCGCTGCGCGCCACCTCGGGCAGCAGCAGCGTCAACGGGCACGCGGTCTCGAGCGATGCCGCGTCGGCCTGGCTCAGGTAGCGGTCGATCAACGCGCGCGCGAAGCGCTCCGGCAACGCGTCGTCGAGACCGTCGGTGAGCCGCTCGAAGCTGCGCCGGACGCCTTCGAGCAGCGCCTGCTGGGCGAGCGCTTCCTTCGACGGGAAGTAAGCGTAGAAGCCGCCCACGGTCAGCCCAGCCCTGCGCATGACCGCCTCAACGGTGGCGGCGCCCGGGCCCCGATCCTTGATGATCGCCTCGGCAGCACCGAGGATGCGCGAGCGGGTCGACGTCTTGTGAGAGTGGGGATACCGTGGCATAATGACGATAATATTATGAACACCATTATCAGGCAAGTTACTTATGGTCAGGCTCCGCCTCGCCGGCCGGACGATGCGCCGCTGATCAAGCCGCTGGCGCTCGCAGACGGTCGCGTGGTGCAGTTCCGATTACTGACGCCGGCCGACAAGCCCGTGATCCAGGCGGCCGTCGCGTTGCTGTCGCCGGAGACTAGCCGGCGACGCTTCTTCACCGTCCGGCACGCGTTGTCGGATCGGGAGCTCGACGACCTGACTAACCTCGACGGTTGGAATCGCTTTGCCATCGGCGCGTACATCGCTGCGCCTGATGGCGCAACGACCGGCGTGGGCGTCGCCCGCTTCGTTCGAGTCGCCGAATCGCCGGAGGCGGCGGAATTCGCGCTGATCGTCGTCGACGCTTTCCAGGGACAAGGCGTCGGCAAGCGACTGCTGCACGAACTGGTGCGCGCGGCGCGCGAACGCGGGATCGCCTGCCTTCGCGGCCAGGTGCTCGCCGATAATGAACCGATGCTTGCGCTGTTGCGCAATCATGCGCGCGGCCGCCTTCGCGTCACCGGCAGCGACCCGCTCGACGTTTCCATCACGCTCGACGAGCCGCGGGGTGCTGCGCGTATCATCGGCGAGCACTAACGAGCAAGCACAACGCATGAATCAACAACAGATGCGCGCAGTGGTGACGATCGCGCTGATGTCGGCCTTCGCCGACGGCGACAAGGACGACCGCGAGCGCGCGAGGATCAAGGCGCTTTCGACACGGCTCGCAAGCGACGGGTTCGACTTCGACGCGATCTACGAAGAGGTGTTGCTGCGCAAGCCCGATGTGGCGGTCGTCGCCGCGCAGCTCGCGTCGGATCGCAACGTCGCACAGTTCGCCTACGAGATCGCCGTCGGCGTCGCCGATGCCGACGGTATCCATACGCCGGCCGAAGGCGAGTTCCTGCAGAAACTCGCTGCGGCGCTGAAGCTTCCTCCGCGCGAGGCGAAAGAGATCGTCGACGAGGCCGACGCGATCGTCGGTGCAACAGACGTCGCGCCGGCGCCGGTTCTGGCCTCCGCAAACGACACGACGGCGATCGACAAGCGGATCCTCGACGCGTCGATCACCAATGCCGCTCTCGAGCTTTTGCCCGAAACGCTCGCGTCGATGGCGATCCTTCCATTGCAAGTGCGCATGGTTTACCGCATTGGACAAGCGCATGGCTACGAGCTCGACAGCGGACACATCAAGGAATTCATCGCGACGCTCGGCATCGGCATCACCGGGCAGTATCTCGAGCAATTCGGTCGCAAGATTCTGGGTGGCACGCTCGGCAGTCTCCTGGGCGGAATGGGACGCACGATCGGCCGGCAGGCGGCCAGCTCCGGCATGGCGTTCGCGACGACGTGGGCGATCGGTCAGCTCGCGAAGCAGTACTACGGCTCGGGTCGAACGCTGTCGACCGACAAGCTCAAGGCCTCGTTCACGCCGCTCGTGGAGCAAGGACGCGCGCTGATCATGCGCTACGCGCCCGCTATCGAGGAACGTGCACGCACGATCGACATCCGACAACTGCCGCAGATGATCAGCCGTAGCTGATACGGATGGACGACCCCCACGCTTGCGGCCCCATTTGCCATTTCGGCCGCCGCTGCGCTCACCAACGCGGACGTAATCGCGCCTTGGGACGGCCCTGCGGCGCGATGTGACACGCGCCGAAGCCGTCGTCCAGCGCCAGCTCGACGCGTACAACGCGCGCGATCTCGAGCGGTTCCTCGCGCAGTACAACAACGACGTCGCTGTTTATCGGCCGCCCGCAACCGAGCCGTCGATTGCCGGCAAGCCGGCGTTTCGCGAGTTCTACGCGTCGCAGCGCTTCAATCGACCGGCGCTTCACGCCGACCTCGTCAAACGCATCGTGCTCGGCAACAAGGTCATCGATCACGAGCGGATCAGCGGTGTGCGCGACACGTCGTTCGAAGTCGCGGTCGTCTACGAAGTGGTTGATGGCCTGATCCGTTGCATGTGGTCGTATGCCGCGGACTAGTGACGAGCAAGCCCTTCTTCCGACGCTCGACGACACCGTCGGTCCCTATTTCCCGCCGTCGCTCGTTGCGCGAGATCATCTCGACCTTTACCGGCCTTACGTTGGACTGACGCCGCGCGTTCAAGGTTCGCCGATCCGCCTTCGTGTGCGCTTGCTCGACATCGACCGACGTCCGGCGACGGGCGCGCTCCTCGAGATCTGGCAAGCCAACGCACGCGGCTTCTTGCGTGTGCCCGGCGCGGAGGCGGACCTGAACGACGATCCCTACTTTCAGGGCTATGGTCGCGTCTACTCGGCCGCGGGAGAATTCGAGATCAAGACTGTCATGCCGGGCGCCACGCGCGTTGATTCGATCACGCGCGCACCGTTCATCACGCTGACGATCTTCAGTGACGGCATCGCAAGGCTCGTGACGCAGGTGTTCTTCGAAGGCCACGCGCTCAACGAAATCGATCCGTTGCGAGCTGGGCTTCCGTTGGAAGTCGCACAGCGCCTGGTCGCAAAGCGAGTCGCGGGCGCGCCCGATGCATTGCCCGTCTATGCAATCGATATTCAACTGCGCGGCGCCGACGAGACGCCGTTCTTCGACGATGTTACCGACTGTTGCGCAAACGATGCGACGATGACGGTGCCGCTCGAGCAAGGACGTACGCTCGAAGTCGGGCCGACCGACCGCACGTCGAGTCAGCGGACACCGGCCCTGCCGCTCTGGCGAATTCCGCGACTCGCCAGCGCTTCGTTCGCGCCCTATGTCGAGAACGTTCCGACGCCCCGAGCCGGTGAGAACAACCTCACGCGCATAGCGCCAGGTCGACCGCTTGCCGACGGAGATCGCGTCGAGGTCACCGGTCGGCTTGCGGATACTGCCGGCAGCCCCATCTGCGGAGCGCTGGTCGAGATCTGGAATGCAAACCGATGGGGTCGTTACGCGCACGATGAGGATCCGGCGCGCGAGCCGCTCGACCCGCACTTTCTCGGCATCGGAAGGACGCTGACCGACGACAACGGCGACTACCGCTTCGTGACGATCAAGCCCGGCGCGTACCTTGCGCGGCCCGACATCGGACGATGGCGTCCGCGGCACATCCATCTTTCGTTGCTCGGCAAGGGCGCCCGCCTGATCACGCAGATGTATTTCGCCGACGATCCCTACAACGCCACGGATCCGGCGTTCATGCTGCTCGGTGACGCACGCTCACGCCACGTCGGCCGCAAAATGCCGCACACTTCGAGCGAATTCGAAGAAGCCTACGCGTTCGACATCGTCGTCGCCAGTCGCTGCGGCGTTTTGTTCCGTCCGGAGAATGAATGAGCTGCCGATGAAACGACGAACGTTCCTTGTGAGCATCGCCGGAACCGCGCTTGGCGGTTGCGCGACGATCGTTCCGGGCGGCAGGCCGGGACCCCCGATTCCGGCACCGTTGTTCCGCATCGGCGATCGGTGGGTCTATCGTGTCGAAGACGGCTATCGGGCGCCGGTCGTGTGGCAGGAAGCGCACGAGGTGAGCGAGGTCGCGGCCGATCGCGTATCGATCCGCGTCGTGGCCAAGGGACCGACGGTCGACGTCGAACGTGTCGAGCTTCTGCATGTGCCGGGCATCGTGCGACAGGGTGCAGTGTTCGGATTGGAGTCGAAGCCCTTCGAGCCGGCGCTGGTGCGTTACCGGTTCCCTCTGGTCGGCGGCGCAACGTGGACGCAGCGCGTGCGCGACCCGCAGCAACCACCGAGCCCGTACGGGCCGATCGATCGTTACACGACGGTCGGCGGTTTCGAGGACGTGACGACGCCGGCAGGAACGTTCTCGGCCGTGCGCATGCGCGTCCTCATGCGCCTCGACGACGAAACGTTCTGGCGTCATCCGACCGAGTGCAACTATCTCGTCTGGTATGCGCCCGATGTCGGCGCGAGCGTGCGCGAATTGCGGGATGCGGATTATCTGGAGAAAGGCTCCGGCCCTCGCGACAGCTTCGCGCGCGTGCCCGTACAGCATGCGCGCATCGAGCTCGTGTCGTTCACGCGAGGGCGATAAGGCTCAGGGTGTGGAAGCGGCTGGTTCTGTACCCGCGTCGGCCCACGTTCGGGTCAGCTCGGCGGACCTTTGAGCTCGACCGTGTTGCCGTCGGGATCGACGATGTAGAGCGACGGACCGTCGCCGTCGGCGCCGAAGCGCTTGCGCGCCGGCTCGAACGCGATCGCATGCGCCACGAGATGCGCGCGGATCGCGGTTTCATCCCAGGCCTCGATGCGCAGGCAAACGTGATCGACGTTGCGCCCCTCGGCACCCGGCGCCGCGCCACCCGCGCGCCCGAGCTCGCCGTCGACCGGCACCAGGTCGATCATCGCTGCACCGGCGCGCAGATGCCACAAGCCGAGGTCCCGTCGCTCGCGCTCGACGGTGCAGCCAAGCACGTCGCGATAGAACGCAATTGCGCGATCCACGTCGCGAACACGCAGCACGACGTGATCGATGCCGCGGATCGTGATCGCGCCGCGGGACGACGTTTCCACTAGACGCAGCGTCCGCCGTCCACTTCAAGGCACGCGCCGGTGATGAACGCGGCCTCGTCGGATGCGAAGAATACGGCAGCGGTCGCAACGTCGGACGGCTTCGACAGCCGCCCGAGCGGAATCGACGCGACGAACTTCGCGCGCATCGCCGGCGTGTCCTCGCCCATGAACTGCGACAGCATCGCAGTCTCGCCGGCGACCGGATTGATGACGTTGACGCGAATGTTGTCGGGCGCAAGTTCCGCCGCCATCGAACGCGACGTAACGATCGCGGCGCCCTTGCTGCCGTTGTACCAGGTGAGCCCCGGTCGCGGCCGAACGCCTGCGGTCGACGCGATCGTGACGAAAGCGCCGCCGCGCTTGCGCCGGAAATGCGGCACCGCGTGACGCGCAGTCAGGAACAGGCTTTTCACGTTCACCGCGTAGATGCGGTCGAACTCGGTTTCCGCGACGTCGAGCATCGGCTGATTGCGGTGCGTCGTGCCGGCGTTGTTGACGACGACGTCGAGGTCGCCGAACGTTGCAAGCGCGTGCTCGACGAGCGCTCGCACGTCGCCGTCGCTCGATACGTCGCCGGCGAATGCCGATGCACGCCCGCCGCTACGGGCAATCGAGCCAGCGACCTCCTCGGCAGCCTTGCCATTCAGATCGTTGACGATGACGCTGGCGCCTTCCTGCGCGAAGCGAGTGGCGATGCCGGCTCCAAAACCCGATCCGGCGCCGGTGACGATAGCGATCTTGGTGGACAGTCTCATGCCGCATCCTCTCGCGTCGAGTATACCGACGCGAAGAACAATCAGACGGACTGCAGGTCAGCGGCGATCGCCGCTCGAAACCGAAGCGCTGACGGCTTCGCGCCAGAACGGCAGCATCTCCGCATTCACGATGCCGGTATCCAGGATCACGCGCGCCTGGCCGAACAGCGGTCCGACGTCGTCGTCGAACGACGCGCCGACGTGGCGATCGAGAAACGCAACGAGTGCATCATCGACATTGGAGCCAACCGCGGGATCAACTCGCCTTTGCATGCTGAGGACCTTGCGTGAACAACACAATCGACAAGCAATGACAACAGCATACGCCGAACGACCGCGCATGCAATACGTGATCGCGGCGCGTAAACGATTTGCTTATAACCCCACGAACCACGAGTCTCGCAGTGCAATATGACCGCAATGTTGCAACTGCTAACGAGCGTAACGCCCGCATCGCAGCGCGGCGCCGTTGCTGCAACGCGTCAGTCGTGCTTGAGCACGACCGTCTTCAGCGCCGTGAACCCGTAAAGGGCTTCGAAGCCCTTCTCGCGGCCGTGCCCCGAATGCCGCGTGCCGCCGAACGGCAGCTCGACGCCGCCGCCGGCGCCGTAGTTGTTGATGAACACCTGGCCGGCGCGAACCGCGCGGGCCATGCGCAATTGGCGTGCGCCATCCCGCGTCCACACGCCGGCAACGAGGCCGAAATCGGTGCCGTTCGCCATGCGCACCGCGTCCTCCTCGTCGTTAAACGACATCGCGGCGAGCACCGGTCCGAAAACTTCCTCGCACGCAAGGCGATGCTCGCGGGGAACATCGCGCAACAGTGTCGGCGGGACATAGAAGCCGTTCGACGGCGCGTCGTCGGCGAGGCGGCCTTGCGCGACGATGTCGATGCGATCACGGCGTGCGCTCTCGAGGAAGCCGCGAACGCGATCGCGCTGCGACGCGCGGATCAGCGGACCGCAATCCAAGTCGGCCAGCGCAGGACCGGCTTGCAGTGACGCAAATCGCGCACCGAGCTTGTCGAGCAGCGACGCGTAGAGCGACTTTTCGACGAGGACTCGCGACCCGGCGCTGCACGTCTGCCCCGCGTTCTGCACGATGGCGTTGACGAGCACCGGCAATGCCGCGTCGACATCCGCATCGGCAAAGACGATCTGCGGCCCCTTGCCGCCGAGCTCGAGCGTTACGGGGCAATGGCGCTCGGCACACGCCTTCGCGACGGTGGCGCCGGTGGCCGGCGAGCCGGTGAACGAAACGTGCATGACGCCCGGATGCGCGGCCAGCGCTGCCCCCGCCTCGCCCCCGAGACCGGTCACGATGTTGAGCGTCCCGTCGGGCAATCCACATTCCTGCGCAAGTTGCGCGAGTCGCAACAGCGACAGGCACGCATCCTCGGCCGGCTTGACGACGCAGGCGTTGCCCGCCGCAAGCGCCGCGGCGACCGTGCGCCCGAAGATTTGCAGCGGGTAGTTCCAAGGCACGATGTGGCCTGTGACGCCATGCGGCTCGCGCCACGTGAGCACGGTGAAGCCCGGTGTGTACGGAATCGTTTCGCCGTGGAACTTATCGGGCGCGCCGGCGTAGAACTCGAAATAGCGCGCGCAGGCGAGCGCATCGGCGCGCGCCTGTTTCAACGGTTTGCCGCAGTCGCGCGCTTCGACGAGCGCGAGCTCTTCCGCATGCGTGCCGATCGTCTGCGCAATGCGCATCAGCGCCCTGCCCTTGTCGGCGGGTGACATGCGCCCCCACGCGCCGGCGGAGGCCGTCGTTGCGGCCGTTACCGCTGCATCGATGTCAGCCGCACTGCCACGTGCGATCGCGGCGAACGGCGCACCGTCCGAAGGATCGATCATGGGCACCGTCGATCCCGTTACCGGCGCGACGAAGCGGCCGCCAATGAAGTGCTGCGCCGGCGTCACGATCGCGGGCCAGGCTGTGGATGGCGCGTTCATGTCGGTTTCTCCGTTGACGATCGAGCGATATCTTCCCACGCGCGCGACCGCTCGGAGCGAAACAACGCGTCGAGCACGCGCATGTTCGCAATGGCATCCTCGACTCCATAGGGGAACGGCGCAATGCCGCGCACGGCCTTCGAAAACGCCTCGCCTTGCAACATGTACTGGTCACTCTCTGCCAGCGTCTCCGTCACGATGCCGCTGCCGTCGAGGGAGTTGCAATCATCGATGGCGATCGTCGTCGCCGCACCCTGCGGCGCGTTGACCGGAATGGGTAGGTCGATGCGGCCCGTCGTCCCGCACAACGTCAGGCGCTGGCTCCGCGCGATCTGCGTCGCAACGGTGAAGTCGAGATGGCGTCCGACACCAAAGTCGACCAGCGCGCTCGTCAATCGATCGGTGCGAAAGGCGGGATCTCGATCGATCAGCGACACCGCGCGCTCGGGCTCCGACTCGAAGAAGAAGCGACCCGCGACCACGGCATAGCAGCCGATATCGTAGAGCGCACCGCCGCCGATGCCGGCAGCGTTGCGAATGTTCGATGAATCGACGTTGCGATAGCCGAATGTCATTTGCACGAGCGTCAGGTCGCCGATGCGGCCTTGACGTACGAGATCCCGAGCGCGCAGCCATTGCGGATGGAAGCGAACCATGAACGCTTCTGCGATCAGCACGCCCGACGTGACCGCGCGTAGCGACTCCGCCTCCGCGCCGGTCATGGCAATCGGCTTCTCGCAGAGCACATGCTTCCCGGCCGCTGCCGCCTTCAACGTCCACGGCACGTGCAGGTGGTTCGGCAACGGGTTGTAGATCGCTTCGATCGCCGGATCGTCGAGCACTTCCTCGTACGAACCGTGGCAAACCGGGATGTCCAGTGAAGCCGCCGCCGCGCGCGCCCGATGCAACGAGCGCGAACCCATGACCCGCAGATCGCACCAGCGACTCTTGCGCATGCCAGGAAGGACGCGCTCGAGGCCAATGCGCGCTGGGCTCAACACTCCCCAGCGCACCGGACGAATCGGGCCACCGCCGTCTTGTATCATCGCTTGTGTAGTTTACGTAGGCCGCAACGGTACGCACAAATGCGTTCCGGCGCGTAAGATTAACGTGGCTGACCGCTTCGCCCCCCGTGCTGCCTCCAAACCCGCTCTCACACCCGGCGAATCACATGCACCCAAGCCACGACGCGCGAGAGCGACGCGGGCCTACGCATCATCGCCGATGCAGCCCCCGTCCTGATCTGGGGAGTCGACGGGCACGTACGAGCGAGCTGTCGCGCTCCAATCGCGTCGTGCTCGGTCGGGAAGTGCGCATGACGAGCTCAAAGGAGAAATCAACGCGGCACTCGTGCGCCTCGGGGAAGCGCCGCGTTACCGACCGATTCCCTGAATCGGCACGATCGGACATGGCCGAAAACGACGACATGCGCGTTCCCGATCGAGCCCACGATGCTCGAAGTGCGGACCTTGCCAAGGCGTCGCATTGGCAGAGAAAGGGTGGCCGGCTCGCCGCGGCGGTCGAGCGCCGTTTCGGTGTGCTGCCGAATTTCTTCGGCCCCGCGACCGCCAATCCCGAGATCACCAAAAGCCTCCGGGACTTCGCCTGTTTCGCCTATCTCGACAATCCGCTGCCGTCGCTGTTCAAGGAGCGGCTATTCGTCTACCTGGCGCGCTTCTGCGACGTGCGCTGCTGCATCGGCCGGCACGTCGGGTTCCTCGTCGGCCTCGGTCGGCCGTCGGGCGATCCCCTAAGCCCCACACGGAACATCGCCGAGGTATTGCGGCTCGTGCAGCGTCCGCTTGCGCGCGACCGGGAACTGGACGCGATGGTGACGTTGTTGAAGGACAGGCGTTCCGGCGAGCTGCCCGGTGCCTACCCGTCCTCCGCGGCGCCGAAGGTGCGATGAGCGCCTCGACGATCAGCGCCGAAGCCCCGCTATCGATGCCGGCGAATTGACGCCGCTTTGCTCGTAGCGCTCGCCACGAGCGAGAGCCAGCGCTGCGGCGCCATGGCCCGGAGCGCGGCCGGCTACTTCGCCTTCGCCAGATCCCCCGCCATCCCGCGCGGCACCATCTTGTGCGCCAGCGTGTACTCGTCGAGCCGCGGCTGATAAACGATGCCGTCACGGGCGGCCCACAAGTTGACCTGGAAGTGCAGCGGGATGATGCCGGTATCGTTGATCGCGATCTCGGTCGCGCGTTGCAAGTAGGCCTCGCGTTTGATGTCGTCGACGGTCTGCAGCGCGTCCTCCATCAGCGCGTCGACCTTCGTGTTCGTGTAGCGACCGCGATTCGCCGTGCCGAATCCCTTGTCGCGGTTGAACGTCATCAGGAGCGCCTTGACCGACGACGACGCCTCGCCGGTGCCGGTGCTCCAGCCAACGAGCATCGTGCTGAACTTGAGCTCGGTCGCCTGCGGGAAGAACGTGGCCGAGGGCATCGCGACGACCTTCGTCGCGATGCCGCCGCGCGTGAACATCTGCGCGATCGCCTGCGCGATCTGCTCGTCGTTGACGTAGCGGTTGTTCGGCGTGTGGATGGTGATGCCGAATCCACCGGGGTAACCGGCTTCGGCGAGCAGCTTCTTCGCCCCCTCGACATCGTGCTTCTCCACAGCGAGATTCTTCGTGGCGCCGAACAGGAACTCCGGCACCAGCTGACCTGCTGCGATCGCCTCGCCTTCCATCACGCGCTCGACGATCGCGGGACGGTTGATCATCTTCGACAGCGCCTTGCGCACCTTCGCGTCGCGCAACGGATTCTTCGCGAGCGGCGCCCCGGACTTGTCGGTGACGAACGGCGAATTCTCGCGAGCGCTGTCGAGGTGCAGATAGATCAGCCGATCTGACGTCGCCTTGAACATCGTGAGCTGCTTGTTCCCGCGCAGCTTCGCCACGTCGGCCGTTGGCACGTTCTCGATGATCTGCACGTCGCCGGACAAAAGCGCCGCGACCCGCGGCGCGTCCTGCGGCAGGATGCGCAGCGTCACCTTGTCCCAGGGCTGCTTGCCGCCCCACCAGCCGTCGTGGCGAACGAGCTCGACGCGGTCGCTCTTCGCATAGCGCGCGAGCTTGAACGGCCCGGTGCCGACCGCGGCCTTGCCGCTGTTGAAGTCCTCGGTCGACGCGTTGACGTGGGCCTTGTTGATGATCGCGACCTGCGTCATGTCCGACGGCATCAGCGGGTACGGCGTCGCCGTGTGGAAGCGGATCGTGTGCGGATCGACGACGTCGATCTTCACGATCTGCTTCGTGTACGCGGTGAACGGTGACGGGCTGTTCGGTACCTTCGGCACGCGCTCGATCGACGCGACGACGTCCGCCGCGGTGAAATCGCTGCCGTCGTGGAACTTGACGCCGCGTCGCAGCTTGAACTCCCAGGTCGTCGGATCGATCGCCTTCCACTCGGTGGCGAGCCCGGGCAGCGGTTGCGACTTCTCGCTACGCTCGACCAGGTAGCCGAAGACGTGCCCGGCGACGTTATTGTTTGGCGAGAGGTTGTGATAATGCGGGTCAATCGACGTCACGTCGGTTCCGAGGCCGACGGTCAGGTTCGCGGCAAACGCGGCAGCGCTCGCCAGCGAGCCGACGAGCACCGCAGCGGCTCGAAACTTCAGCCGTAGCAGTGTGATCGAAAGGCGAGCAACGGATGGCGACATGCGGGGCTCCTTGACCAGGGCGCGAGGCTGTCCTACGGACGCGTAAGTGCGCGGGAGGCGCCTAGCATACCAAGTGTTGCCCTTTGTAACATCGCGGCACTCCCGGTCAACGGCGGCGGCCCAAGGCCGTTAACCGTTGCATAGCCGGCGTTTCGGGCCGGAGGATCAAGGAGAAGCGATGAAACTTGCAAGCAAGCTTGCCGTCGCCATCGGCGCCGTTGGCCTCGCCGCTGCCGCAGCGTATGCCCCGACCGCCGAAGCCGGCCGCGTCGGATTCAATGTGTCGATCGGCGGGCCGGGCTATGCCGTCAGCGTGGGCAACAGCGGCTACGGCTACTACGATCACTACGACTATTACTACCGTCCGGCGCCGGTCGTCGTGGCACCGTATGTTCCGTACTACCGGTCGTACTACTACACGGCGCCCGTCGTCGTGCAGCCGTACCCGGTCTATCGGCCGTACCACCACTATCGTGGGCACGACCGTCATCACTACCACGGCAATCGACATGGCTGGCGGCACCACGATCGGCACGTCGGCTACGTCTACGATCGCTAACGCATGATCCGCCGAAACGGCGGTACGTAAGCAACGCGGGCGCCGCGACCTTTCGAGGTCCGCGGCGCTTTGCCTTGGCGCCTGCGCTTCCTGCACGGTGCTATGCTCCTCGTCATGAACGCACCTGCGACGGCCGGCGCGCTTCGTCCGGCCGAGCGTGAACCCGCGACTCGTTCGGTCGACAACCTCGTCGCGTGGCCGCTGATCGACAAGCTCGTCGCGTTCGCCACGGTCAGCCGCGATTCGAATCTGGCGCTGCTCGACTTCGTCCGCGATTACCTCGCGCAGCACGGCGTAGAGTCGACTTACACGCACAACGACGAACGAACGAAGGCGAACCTGTGGGCGACGCTGCCGGCTCGCGACGGCAATACGCGTGCAGGCGGCATCGTGCTTTCGGGACATACCGACGTCGTGCCGGTCGACGGCCAGCCTTGGTCGACCGATCCGTTCAAGGTGACGGTGGTCGGCGACCGGATCCATGGCCGCGGCGTCACGGATATGAAGAGCTTCTCGGCGACGGGACTCGCGATGGTGCCGGAGCTGCTTTCACGCGGGCTAGCGCGGCCGGTTCATTTCGCGCTGTCTTACGACGAGGAAGTCGGTTGCATCGGCGTGCGGCGACTGATAAGTGACATCAAGGCCCGCGGCTTTGCGCCGCTCGGCTGCATCGTGGGCGAGCCGACCGGCATGCAGGTGATGCTCGCGCACAAGGGCAAGAAAAGCTGGCGCGGGCGCGTTCGCGGCCACGAAGCGCACAGCTCGCTGACGCCGCGCGGCGTCAACGCCGTACAGATCGCCTGCGAAATCGTCGCCTACATCGGCAAGCGCGCGCGCGAGTTCCGCGACAGCGGCCGGCGTGACGAGGCCTTCGACGTGCCTTATACGACGGCGCACGTCGGCGTCATCCACGGCGGCACCGCGGTCAACATCGTGCCGCGCGATTGCTGGTTCGACTTCGAATTGCGCTACCTGCCGTTCGACGATCCCGACGCGTTCATCGCCGACGTCGAAGCGTTCGCACGCGGGTATCTCGCGCAGATGCACGCCGTCAGCCGCGACACGCATATCGAGTTCGACCTCGCTTCGACGCTGCCCGGCATGGACACCGGTGATGACAGCGAGATCGCGGCGCTCGCGCATGCGTTGAACGGAAGCACCGAGGTCGGCAAGGTTTCGTTCGGCACCGAAGCGAGCCTGTTCCACGACGTCGGCATCGCCACGGTGATCTGCGGTCCGGGCTATATCGAGCAGGCCCATCAGCCGGACGAATGGGTCACGATCGAGCAGCTTGCGCGCTGCGAAGGCTTCATGCGCCGGCTCGCCGATCGCGTGTGCATCGGCTGACGTTTCGGCGAACGGACGTGGCGGCGCAGCAAGACCCGGTGACCGCTTCGCCGATCGTCAACGCCGGCGTCGTCCCGCCGATCGAAGTCGCGTTGCCGGATCTGTCACGCTGGGCCGACGCGAACAGCGGCGTGCCGTACGTCTGGCAATTCGCCTCGACGAAGCCGGGACCGCACGTCGTCGTGCAAGCGCTGACGCACGGCAACGAGGTGTGCGGCGCGATTGCGCTCGACTGGCTGCTCGGCGAAGGCTTTCGTCCACAAGCCGGATGCTTCTCCGCGGTGTTCGCCAACGTCGCAGCCTACCGATCGTTCGATCGCAACGAACCGTTCGCATCGCGTTGCGTCGACGAGGACTTCAACCGGCTGTGGTCGAGCGACGTGCTCGACGGCTCGCGCGCGTCGTCGGAGCTCGTGCGGGCGCGCGACCTGCGGCCGATCTACGACAGCGCCGATTACCTGCTGGATCTGCATTCGATGACCGACGCGGGGCCGCCACTCGCGCTGGCTGGCCGGCGCGGAAAGGGGCTCGCGCTCGCGCGCGCGATCGGCACGCCCGCGCACATCGTCGTCGACGCCGGCCATGCAGCCGGCAAGCGATTGCGCGACTACGCGTTCTTCGACGATGAAGCCGATCGGCGCAACGCGCTGCTCGTCGAGTGCGGGCAGCACTGGGAGCGCGGTGCGCCCGACGTCGCCAAGCAGGCGATGCTTCGTTTCCTCGATCACTTCGACATGCTGGAACCGCGGCTCAAGCGCGCAATAGACGCAACTTCGCTTCCGCGCCAACGCGTGATCGAGATCACCGAGGCGGTGACAATCGCAAGCGACGGTTTCCGCTTTGTGGAGCCCGTCGCGGCGTTGGGCGTCGTGCCGCGACGCGGCACGGTGATCGCTCGCGACGGCGATCGCGACGTGACCACGCCTTACGACGATTGTGTGCTCGTCATGCCAACGCGGCGGCCCAAGCGCGGCGAGACCGCCGTGCGGCTCGGTCGTTACGTCGACTGAGCGCTGGCAAGCAGCGCGGCGACGCTTTCCTTCAACGTCATCCCGATGCGGGCGCCACGCGTTGCGATTGTCGCGTTGACGAACGACACGACGCCGCTGTGCCACATCGAGCGGGCATCACCGATGCGCGCGCTGCGATAGTCGATCGTCGCAGCGGGAATCGCGCGAGCGTCCAGCACCGGCAGCCGCGTGATGCCGGCGTCGTCCTTGCCGCGCCCGGCGTCGTGAAAGAACGCCGCACAGGCAACGACCGGTAGCGCGCTCGCCGGATCGCCGCCGTGAAGGCCGCCGTGCGAGCCGATGACGAGGATGGCACCGGCATCGCTCTGCTGCACGAGGCCGATCGAATCCAGTGCGATCACGCGAGGATTCGCTGCGTCGCCGGCGTGCAGCGTCGTGCGACCTTCGGGAGGCGACATCGGCGATGGGTCGCGGACCACTGGAACGTGCTGACGCAGTGCGTGCGCGCTGTTGCGGGCCGAGGCGCCTCTCTGCACGCCAAGATCGCGCGCGTGCAAATTGGCGTGCGTCACGACGCCGCAGTCGTACGTATCGCGCGCATCGCCGATTCGAGCTGAAGTGTGCGACACGGCCGTCGCGGCGAGGCCGATCGATTCGAGCAAGCCAAGACCCGCAATGCCCGCGTCGTCACGACCAACGCCGGCATCGTTGAAGATCGCCGCGCGTGCGTGCGCCGCAGCGACATAGCGGGCGGCAACGAGCCCCGCATGCGATCCTGTCACGATCACGTGATCACGATGTCGTGCGTCGAGCGTCGTGACCGAGTCGACGAGAACGATGGCGTCGGGCTTCACTTCGTTGCCGGCGATGCCTGGCCTCGCATTCGCGCGAGCGCTGCGTCAGCCAGGCCGACGACATCGGCGCCGATCACGCCGCGCCAGCGGTCGACGACGTCGCGCACCGCCGCGCGAAACGCATCGTGCCCGCCCGGCGTGAGACGAACGATCGACATCCCGCCGGCACCGAGGCGCCGGATCGCCGCTTCTTCGGCAGCCAGCGCATCGACTTCGGCAATCGCTTTCGCGGCCGTGCGCATCAACATATCGCGATCGGCCTGCGTGAGGCCATCCCAGAACGATCGATGCGCGACGAAGAGCATCGCGTCACCGATCGCGCCCCAGTCGGTCAGCTGCGTCAAGCCCGACTCGTTCGCTCGCGCGGCGACGAGCGCAGTCGCCGGCGCTCCCTGACCGTCGAGCGTTCCCTCCGCGAAGGCTTTCTGCGCCTGCGCGAACGGCATCGACTGGGGCGCTGCCTTCAGCGCAAGCAGCGTCTCGGTGACGATCGGCGATGCGAGCGTGCGCACGCGGAGGCCCTCGACATCGGCCGGGCGCCGAATCGGTCGTGTCGTCGTCGCGATCTCTCGATGGCCGAGCGGCGCGATGGCGATCAGCACGACGCCGCGCGCGTCGAGCCGCGCGGCGATCGTTTCGCGCAACGCATCGTCGCGCGCGAGCGCTTCGAGCTCGCGCTGCTGCGGCGCGATCCAGGGCAGGGCGAAAACGCCGAGCGCGGGCACCTGCATCGACCATTGCAGCGCCGATCCGACGGCGAGCAAAGCCTTGCCTTCGACCACCGCGTCGAGCTCGCGCGCGACGTCCCGTGCAGCAAGCGCGGCGCCGGGATAGAGCTTCCAAGTGCGCTCTTCCTTCGGATCGGCGAGCAACTGCGTCCAGCGCTGCGCCGCACGTCCGAGCGGCAATGTGGGACCAGCCGCGACCGAAACCTTGATTTCGGTTTTTGCTGCGTCGGCGCCGAACGTGGACGAAGCGCCGCCCAGCGTGATGAGCGATAGGACGAGTGTCGCGAAGCGCATTCGCTGGCATGCTAGCAAACGAAACACCGCCCATCGCTCGACGGGCGGAAGCTCCTATCGGCGTGCGTTTCAGAGCAGCGGGAGTCGACCGCAGTTTCACGCTGCATACAAGAGTCGTCGAAATAGCTCTCGACTGAACTGCAGGGCGACCTTCTGGAACCTGTCTACGCGCCGCGTCGGCCGAAGCAATGTGGGATCGATCAGGTCACCCGCCCGCCGCTTCGGCGAGGGGTCGCGTGTGCCAATAGCGCGGCGACACGACACGTTGCTTCTGGACGCGCAGCGGACCGGAAGCCGGGAACTCGAACGTCAGCGCCCCCGAGCGGTCGGTTCGATGGAGCGCGGCACGCGCGGCGACATACCGAGCCACGACATCCGCGCGCGGATGGTTGAAGCGGTTGCGGTACCCGACGGTGAAAACCGCATGCCGCGGCCTGACCGCGTCGATGAACGACGACGTGGAAGACGTCCGGCTGCCATGATGCGGCACGAGCACGACGTCGGCCGCCAGCGCTTCGCGGCTCGAAGTCACGAGATCGATCTCGCTTGCCGCCTCGATGTCGCCCGCAAGCAGCGCCGTTCCACCGGCCGCCTCGATGCGCAGCACGCACGACAGGTCGTTGCTCTTGCGCCAGCGATCATCGTAGTGCGCCGCTTCAGGAAACAGGATCTCGAAGCGCACGCCGTCCCATACCCACCGCTGTCCATGACGGCAGCGCAGCGTCGATCCGCGCTCGGCTTGCCGCACGACGATCGCGTGGTCTTCCTCGATCGACGACACGACGAGGCCCGTCGGGACGACGTCGAGCACCGACAACGCGCCGCCGCTGTGATCGATGTCGCGGTGACTGACGACCATCACATCGAGCGCGCGCACGCCGCTTGCGCGAAGGTACGGGACGACGATGCGGCTGCCGGCATCCGCCGACTCGTGCCAGCGCGGTCCCGTGTCGTAGAGTAGCGCATGCGCGTGCGTCTCAACGACGATGGCCGTGCCCTGACCCACGTCGAGCGCCGTCAGCCGGAACGCGCCCGGCCCGGGCGGCGGCGGGCGTGCGAGCAGCAGCGGAAGGAGCGCGACGGCGCCTAACGCACGACCCGGCACGCCGCGCGGCGCCAGCGCGACGAGTGCGCCGACGATGCCGGTCACGACCGCCCACCGCGGCGGTTCGTGCTGCGCCCACGCTGCGCCCGGCCACGACGAAAACGCCGTCAGCAACGCGATCAGCGGATCGAGCATGGCGTGGGCGAGCCGCCACGGGAGCTCGAACGGCAGCAACGCCGCCGCGAGTGTCACCGGGACGATCGCGAACGTAACGACGGGGATCGCGATCGCGTTCGCGAGCGGGCCGATCAGCGACATCTGCTGGAACAGCGCCAGCGACAGCGGCGCCAGGCCGACGGTGATCGCCCATTGCCCTTGGGCCGCACCCATGAACTCGCGCATCGTGCGTCGCCATCGATTGCGGTCGGGCGCAAGCAAGCGTCCGCTCGCGACATAGATCAACAAGCCGACGGCGAAGAACGACAGCCAGAATCCCACTGCGAGCACGGCCCACGGATCGAGCAGCAGCACGGCCACTAACGCCCACGTCCACACGACCAGGCCACTTCCCGGGCGGCCGATCGCAAGACCGATCGCCGACGCCGCGAGCATCATGAGCGTCCGTTGCGCCGGAATCTCCGCACCGGCAAGAAGGACGTACGCACAGGAGGCCGCCAGGCCCGCCGTCGCGGCGATCTTGCGCGCCGGCACTCGTGACGTCAGCGACGTCCAGCGCCGCGCGAGCGCGAACGCGAACCCGCCGACGAGCATCGCGAACACGGTGACGTGCAGGCCGCTGATGCTGATGAGATGCCCGACGCCGGTGCGGTTGAAGATGCGCCACGCGGCGTCGTCGATGCCCGATTGATCACCGCTCGCGAGAGCGACGAGCACGTCCGCGTGTCGCTCGTCGGGAAGCGCCGCGAGCGCGGCATCGCGGATTTGCTCGCGCGCTCGGGTGACGTGGTCGAGCGGCGCACCGGCGAACGCGTCGACGCGCCGGTTCGCATCGCTCGTGCGCACGTAACCCGAAGCGCGCAGATTGCGCTCGAGCATCCACGCCTCGAGGTCGAAGCCGCCGCGGTTCACGTAGCCGTGCGGCTTGCGCAACCGGACGTTGAGCGACCAGCGCTCGCCGGCACGAACGACGGGCGCTTCGGCTTCGCTCTGCTGCGGAGAAGCCAGATGCCAGGACAGCAAGACGCGTCGAGGTACGCGGGCGGCCGGCGGATCGACCTGTTCCACACGAAACGCGAAGCGCACACCTCGTTCGGCGTGACGTGGAAGATCATCCACCACGCCGGTGAGGACGAGGTCCGTGCCTTCCCACGGATCGCCGAGCGCATCGGCCAGGCGGACGTCGGCGCGCCACGCTGCGTAGCCGAAGCCCGCAAGAACGGCAGCGATCGCCAGGACGACGCCATCGCCGTGGCGTAGCGATCCTTTGCCAACCTCTCGCCACGCGAGTGGCAACAGCACCGCGACGACCAGCGGTGCCCACGGCGGATCCGGCAGCGACGCTTGCCCCTGCAGCAAGCCGACGCCGACGGCGAAAGCGACGAGACAGAAGAGCAGCGAGGGCACGTGGACTCGCCTGCATGCGATGTCCCAGGTTACCCATGCACTGCACGAACGACGATAAGTCGTTCGGCCTAAGGCCAGAAAGGACTACAAGATGCCGCGCTCGGCGTAAGGCTCGTCGGCGATCACGCGACGATAACCGAGGCGCGACAGGTCGATCGAGCGCAACTCGCCGTGGACGATCAGCTCGGCGATCGCGCGCCCCGCCGCGGGCGCGTGCATCATCCCGTGACCGCTGAAACCTGCGACGACGTAGAAGTTGTCGAGGCGCCCCGGCCAGTTGCCGATGATCGGATTGCCGTCGAGCTCACATTGCTCGTAGAGACCCGACCACGTGCGATGGCACTTCGCCGCTTCGAACGGTGGAAAGCGATGCGCAAGGGCCGGCCACACGACGCGCTCGAAGTAGAGGTGGTCGACGTCGAAGTTGAAGCCACGCGGCTCGTTGCCATCGACGAGGCCGCCGGAGAACCCGACGCCCTCGGAGCGAAACGCGAGCCGATCGAGGTCCTTGACATACGGCAGCCGCTCGATCGGATTGCCAGCGGTGAAGTAATGCTCGAAGCGACGCAGCGGTGACACTGGCAGCGGCATATCGACCATCGCGCAGATCTGCGCCGACCACGCGCCGGCGGCGTTCACGAATGCGTCGGCGACGATCGTGTGTCCCGAGGATAGCACCGCCTCGCGAACGCCGTTTGCAGCAACCTTCAACCGCTCCACGCGATCGGCGACGTATGCGACGCCACTTGCAACCGCATGGCGTCGCAAGCCCTGCAGGAAAGCGTTCGGATCGCACCAGCCGTCGGCAAGCGAATGCGCGCCGCCGCCGAGATCGTCGACGTTCATCGATGGAAAGCACGCTTTCAACGCGGACGGCGACAGGAGCTCGACCTCGCACCCGTGCTCCCGCTGCGTCTCGTAGTTGGCCTCGAGCAGCGGCATGCCCTGCGGCGGCACGATGAAAAGATAACCGCCTTCGACCCAGTCGATCGGCGCCTCGCGGTCCGGCAGCGGCATGTCGATCGGAAACCGCCGAATGAAATCGCGGCCGTACTTCGACATCTCGATGTTCTCCGGGCACGAAAACAGCACGCGAACGCCGCCGGATGCGCGCAGCGTCGACGCGAATTCGTACGTTGGATCGGGCTCGAGGACGGCCACGCGCATCGTCGGCGCGAGTTGCGTAAGGAAGTGCGCAACGCTCGAGCCGACGATGCCGCCGCCGATGACGGCGACGTCGAAGCGGTCCCGCGCCGCCGCGTGAGGGGCGTTTCCTTCGTTCATCGCGATGAGGCTAAGATTCACCCGATTCTAGCCAATGAAGACCGACGCATTGTCGCCGTATCGGTTCTCTGATCCGCAGACTCCGTTGCGCGAGGCGATCACGCGCGCGACCAGGATCGCCGAGCCGGTCGCGGTCGCGAATTGCGTTACCGACGCAACGCTCGATCGTGGACAACGCAAACGCGCATGCGCGCTTGCCCTCGACCTCGCACGGAAAGTCCGCGCGACGCGCAGGGAAGCTCGTGGCGCCGACGCACTGATCCAGACGTTCGATCTTTCCTCCGACGAAGGGATCGCGTTGATGTGCCTCGCCGAGGCGCTGCTGCGCATCCCCGACGCGGACACCGCCGACGCGCTGATTCGCGACAAGATCGGTCGCGGCGATTGGCGCGCGTATGCGGGCGGGTCCGAATCGTTGTTCGTGAACGCGGCGTGCTGGGGGCTCGTCGTCACCGGCAAGCTCGTCGCCTCGCCGCCCGATGCGAACCGGCTGGCGCGCGCGTTGACCGAGTCGTTGTCGCGCGTCGGCGAGCCGGTCATTCGCGGTGCGATGCGAGCGGCCATGCGCTTCCTCGGGGAGCAGTTCGTGCTCGGTGAATCGATCGGCGCGGCGATCGAGCGCGCCGCCGACCGCGAGGCGTGCGGCTATCGCTACTCGTACGACATGCTCGGCGAAGCCGCGCTCACGGCGGCGGACGCAAACCGCTACGAGCAGGCGTATGTCGATGCGCTTCACGCGATCGGCGCGGCTGCCGCCCGGCGCGGTGTCGTCCAGGGCCCGGGGCTGTCGGTCAAGTTGTCAGCATTGCATCCGCGTTACGTGCGCTCGCAGCGCGATCGCGTCTTGCGCGAGCTTCTGCCGCGGGTCGCCGCATTGGCCACGCTCGCGAAGCACTACGACGTTGGTTTGAACATCGATGCCGAGGAAGCCGACCGGCTCGAGCTGTCGCTTGACCTGATCGAAGCGCTCGCGCGCGATCGCGAGCTCGCGGCCTGGGAGGGCCTCGGCGTCGTTGTGCAGGCGTATCAGAAGCGCGCGCCTTTGGTGCTTGACTGGACGATCGCGCTCGCGCGCGATACCGGCCGGCGGATGATGGTGCGCCTGGTCAAGGGCGCGTACTGGGACAGCGAGATCAAGCGCGCGCAGGTCGACGGGCTCGCCGACTATCCCGTGTATACGCGCAAAGTGCACACGGATCTCGCGTACCTTGCATGCGCGCGCAAGCTGCTGGCCAATCGCGACGTCACTTTTCCGCAGTTCGCGACGCACAATGCGGCGACGCTCGCCGCTGTTCTCGAGATCGCGGGCGATCGCCATGGCTTCGAATTCCAGTGCCTGCACGGCATGGGCGAACCGCTCTACGACCACGTCGTCGGCGCCGCGAACCTCGAACTGCCGTGCCGCATCTATGCGCCGGTCGGCTCGCATGAAACGTTGCTGGCCTACCTCGTTCGCCGGCTGCTCGAAAACGGCGCGAACACGTCGTTCGTCAATCAGGTCGCCGACGAGCGTGTCGATCTCGATCGGCTGGTCGCCGACCCGGTGACCGAGGCCAGGGCGTTCAACGGAGCGCCGCACCCGCGGATTCCGCTGCCGTCGATGATCTATCCGGATCGGCGCAACTCCGCCGGGCTCGATCTTGCAGACGAACGCGCGTTGGCGCTGCTACAGCACGAGCTGCAAAGTGTGGCATCACGCGATTACGCTGCCTGGCCCCTGCTCGCAAACCAGACTGCGCGTGATCGATCCGCGCGTCCATCGCGGTCACCGGCGGATGACGCAATCCAAGTCGGCTCGATCACCGAGGCAGATGCAACCGATGTCGAAACCGCGCTGACGTCCGCCTGCAACGAGGGTCGCGCATGGGGACGTGTGCACGCCGTCGAGCGTGCGGCGATCCTCGAGCGCGCCGCCGACCTGATCGAGTCGCGTCGCGAGACGTTCATGCATCTGGCGATCCGCGAAGCCGGCAAGACGCTGCCGAATGCCGTCGGCGAAGTTCGCGAGGCAATCGACTTCTGCCGCTACTACGCGCGACAACTTCGTACTCAGGGGCCGGCGCCGCCGCTCGGCACGATCGTCGCGATTAGCCCATGGAACTTTCCACTGGCGATCTTCGTCGGTCAGGTCGCCGGCGCGCTGGCGGCCGGCAATGCGGTGATCGCCAAGCCCGCAGAACAAACGCCGCTCATTGCGCACGAGGCCGTGCAAGCGATGCACGACGCCGGTGTGCCGCGCACGGCATTGCAATGCCTACCGGGACCAGGGGAAACCGTTGGTGCGCATCTCGTCGCCGATGCTCGCGTCGACGGCGTTGTCTTCACCGGCTCGACGCATGTCGCAACGCTCATCCATCGCACGCTCGCGAAGCGCGGCAACTTGCCACTGATCGCGGAGACCGGCGGACAGAACGCGATGATCGTCGACGCGTCGGCGCTCGCCGAGCAGGTGGTGAACGACGTCATCGGCTCCGCGTTCGACAGCGCCGGGCAGCGCTGCTCCGCGCTGCGCGTGCTCTGCCTACAGGAAGACATCGCCGACCGCGTCATCGCGATGCTGGGGGGCGCGATGGCCGAGCTTCGCGTCGGCGATCCTGCCGCGCTTTCGACCGACATCGGCCCGATCATCGACGCCAATGCAAAGCGCATGCTGGAAGCGCATGTCCAGCGCATGTCGCGTGAAGCCAAGCGCATCGCCGGCACGCCGCTACCCGGGAGCGTTCGCGGACACTTCGTCGCGCCGGTTGCGTTCGAGATCGATTCGCTGTCGGTGCTGACGAGCGAAGTGTTTGGGCCGGTTTTGCACGTGCTGCGCTACGACAGCAACAACCTCGATGAATTGATCGACGACCTCAATGCAACCGGCTACGCGCTGACGCTCGGCATCCATAGCCGCATCGATGCGGTCGTCGATCGGATCGTCGAGCGCACGCGCGCCGGCAACGTGTACGTCAACCGCAACATCGTCGGCGCGGTGGTTGGCGTACAGCCGTTCGGGGGCGAGGGACTGTCCGGAACGGGACCGAAAGCCGGCGGCCCGCTGTATGTGAATCGGTTGACGAGCGATCCGGGAGAGGCAGTTCTCGGCACTGTCGAACTGCCCGGTCCGACCGGGGAACGAAACACGTTGCGGCTCGTTCCACGGGGCAAGCTGATCGGCGTCGGCGGCGACCGTGAAGAACAACAGCGCGTCGCCTGGACGACCGGCAATGCGATCGTGTTTGCCGATGAAGTCGGTGCGAACTGGTCGCGGTTGGATGGGATTGCCGGTGCGATCGCCGCGGATTCCATGTCAGCAGCTGAGGCGAATCGCTTCATGGCGGCACGCGATGGCGCGCGCCTGCCGGTGATCGAGCCGGTCGGCGATCCGCCCCGCTATCCCACCACGCGCCTCGTCATCGAACGGACGCTGACAGTGAACACGACAGCCGCCGGCGGCAACGCGTCGCTGGTGGCGGCGATTGATTAGCGCGAAGCTTGCGTCCTGTCGAAGCACGGCTTCAGGCGCACCGCTCGCGTTTCACCGATGATCCGGCACGTGCATCGTAAGGGGTAGCATCCCCATCGGCGCCGCACCTCCGGCGCCGGTCAACCAACCGATGCACAACCCAGGAGCTTCGAACATGGCGAAGAAAGCGGCAGCGGATAATGGCGTTTATCGCGTCATCGATGTGATCGGGACCAGCGCGGTGTCCTGGGAAGAGGCGGCGAAGAACGCCGTCGAGACGGCGGGAACCTCGCTACGCGACCTGCGCGTCGCCGAGATCGCGAAGCTCGACGTGCGGATCGACAACGGCAAGGTGGTCGCCTACCGGGCGCGCGTGCAGCTCTCGTTCAAGTACGAAGGCTAGCGGCCCGTCAACGCGGCCAGAGCAGCATCTGCGTGCAGCGGAACAGCGCGATCGTCGCGCCGTCGACGCGGCGCGTGACGACGCTGTCCCACACCTGCGTCGTGCGTCCGAGATGCGTCGGCGTCGCGACGCAGGCCAGCGTTCCTTCGCGGGCCGTGCCGAGGAAGTTGCTCTTGAGCTCGATGGTCGTGAAGCTCTGCGCACCCTGGGGAAGGTGAGCGATGCATCCGTACCCCGCGGCCGTGTCGGCAAGTGCGATCACCGTCGCAGCGTGCAGATAGCCGTTCGGCGCGAGGAGCTCGGGCCGCAAGTCGAGCTCGGCTTCGATCCGGCGGTCGGCTACAGCGACGAAGCGCAGCCCGAACAGTCCCGGAAGGCGTCCCTTGCTGCGCTGGTTCAGCGTTTCGAGCGTGACATCGCTGCGCATCGCGTTCCTCTTTCGTGAGATCGCGCGCAACCGGTTCGAAGCGTCAGACCACGCTGGCGACCTCCGGCGGCTCGGCAATCAGCGCGCCGTCGCGATAAACGGCATAACGAATGGTGTCGCGACCCGCGCCCTTGGCATCGTACATCACGCGGTCGGCGAAGTTCACCGCGTCGCGAGCGCGTGGCGTCGGCGTTTCGCAGGCCACGACGCCGATCGAGAAACTGATCGGCCACGCACACCGCTCGGCCATCGCATCGAGGTCGAGCTTGATCGGATCGAAGCGGCGATGCATCGTCGCGCCGGTCACGCCGGGCATCAGCACGGCGAATTCGTCGCCGCCGAGCCGGCCGACGACGTCCGACTGCCTCACGCAGCCCGACAGCGTTTCGGCGATGCGGCACAGCGCCTCGTCACCGATGTCGTGCCCCATCGAGTCGTTGAGCCGCTTGAAATGGTCGACGTCGATGAACGCGATCGCGAACGGCATCCTCTCGCCGCCCTTCAATCGCTCGTGCGCTTCGCGCCGTGCTTCGTCGAAGCCGGTACGATTGGCAAGGCCGGTCAGCGAATCGGTGCGCGCCTGCTGATACGCGCTCTCGTAGCGCAGCTCGAGCTGCCGGCGGCCGTGAACTTCACGCCACGCGCGCGCGCCGACCCATACGATCGGCAGCGTGATCGCGGCGAGCGTCGTAATGGTGAACGCGAGCGTCCAGATGACGAAGCGCCGATGCTCGGCCAGGAAGTCCGATTCGGACAATGAAGCGAACGCGATGAGCTCGGTGCCTGGCACTTCCGTCAGCATCACGACCTGCTCGGCCAGCACCACTTCGCCAAACGACGCGGGTGCAAGCGGTGCGCTGCCGCCGGTGCCGGCGCGGGCCCACGCAAGCACCGGGCCGTCGCGATGCGCAATGCCCACTGACGAGTTCTCGCCGACGCGCAGCTCGCGAAACAGCGTGACCAGCCGCTGCGGATCCAGCGCCGTGACGACGACACCGTCGAAGTCGCCGCTCTGCGTGACCAGCCGCTTTGCGACCGGAATGATCAGCACTTTCGACAGCCGACCCATGACCGCCTCGCCGATGTACAGCGGCATGCTGTCGTTCACCTTCGCGGTGACGAAGTAGCTCCGGTCGGCGATCGACAGACCCGGCACGCTGATCTCCGGATCGGTGCTGCCGACGAACACGCCGTTGCGATCGAACACGTTGATCCGCCGCTCGGCGTCGGTGCCCTGGATCGGCGCCATCGCACGGGCGAGTTCCGCCATCGACACGTTCGCGAGCTTGCGCTCGCGAAAGAGCTTCGCCATCGTCAGCGTGCGGTCGGTCGCGGCGATCACCTGCGCCATGTGCTGGCTCATCACCATCGACAGGTTCTGGGCCTCGTTGCGCCCGGACTGGCGCGAGGCCTGGTGGCGACGATCGACTTCGTAGCTCGAGAAGCCGACGAGCGCCGCAGCGACGACCAGCCACAGCGCGAAGTAGGGCGCGAGAATGCGGGCGACGCGGCTGAACTCGATGCGGTCCATGGCCACGCTGGCTCAGCACGAGCCATGCCACCGGTTTACGCGGCGCGCGCGTGCGATAACAGCATGTCGCGCCCGTGGCAAGCGGCGTCGATGAACGTCGCGCATGCATTCAGTAGCGCGACTAACGGCACTTACCGACCCGCACCGGCGATGCGGCGTTTCCGGCTGTCCGCTACAGGTAAGCGAGCATGCGCCCGCAGGCGATCACGCCGAGCCAGGTCAAGAGCGAGAAGAACGCGGCAAAACGGAGCTTCCTTGCGATTTCGGCATCGGGTTCGTTGACCATGCGCGCGAGGACGCCCGTGTGCAACACCGCCGCATTGATGCCGCCTGCGAGGATCAGTCCCATCTTCAGCATGAACACCGGCTGAGTGAGGAACTCTTCGGCGTGCGCGGTGAACATCAACAGGCCCGCCGACGCGGCGACGATGAAGCCGACAAGCGACCACGGCACGGCAAACGCGACGAGCGGCTTCAACGGAATGCGCGCGCCGAGGCCGAGCAGTCGCAGGTCGACGATCGCGATCGAGCCGAACAGCAGCGCGAGACCGACGATGTGGACGACCTCCGCCGCCGGATACGCGTACAGCGCCTCGCGCATGAAGCGCGCGACACCGCTGGCCTCGACGGCGTGAACGGCGCTCGACATGGGTCGTCAGCGTCGCTAGCGAAGTTCAACCGTCTTGCCTGCGACGATGATCCGCTCGGCCCGCATCTCGTCGGGCTTCGAGCGGTTCGCATAACCGACGACCTGCACCGTCGATCCCGGAGTGATCATGTCGCGCGCGAGCCCGCGGTTGTCCATGCGCGACGGCGGCGCAAGCACCGCGAGCCAGGTCTTCTGCGGCGTGATGAGCTTCACGTAACCGTGCGGATGCTCGTAGCCCATGTCGGCGACGCGGCCGGACAGCGTCAGCGTGTTCGACTGGTCGTATTCGCTCCAACCATGATGCGCCGCGGCCAGCATCGGCAGCAAAGCCAGCGCAGCGCAAAGCGTTCGTTTCATCGCGATTCTCCTTCGATCGGGGACCATGATGCCAGATGCGGCATCCGCTCGATTCAACGAGCGCCGTTGGCCGCTTCGAGTTCCCGGATATCGCGCAGCAGCGCGTCGATTGCCTCGAGCGTCGTATCCCATGCGCACATGAAGCGGCAGCCGGTGTCGCCGACGAATACGTAGAACTGCCAACCGCGCGCATGCAAGCCGTCGATGATGCCGCGCGGCAGATCGATGAACACGCCATTCGCGTCGACCGGCGCAAGCAGGTTCCCGCCGGCAACCTGGGTAAGACCCTCGGCCAGCCGCCGCGCCATCGCATTCGCATGCGACGCACGCTCGAGCCAGGCCCCGCTTTCGAGCATTGCGATCCACGGCGCCGCGAGAAAGCGCATCTTCGACGCGAGTTGCCCGCCCTGCATGCGGCGGCGGCCGAATTCCTCGGCGAGCGAGCGATCGAAGAAGACGACCGCCTCACCGAAGGGCATGCCGTTCTTTGTCCCGCCGAACGAGAGCACGTCGACGCCGGCGCGCTGCGTGATGTCGGCGGGATGGCAGTCGAGCGACACGACGGCGTTCGCGAAGCGTGCGCCATCCATGTGCACTTTCACGCCGCGTGCATGCGCTGTCGCGCAAAGCGCGCGCAGTTCGTCCACCGTATAGACGGTGCCGAGCTCGGTCGCCTGCGTCAGCGACAGCGCGCGCGGTCGCGAGCTGTGCACGTCGTGTGGCGTGACGATGCGCGCCGCGACGGCGTCGGGGGTCAGTTTGTTGAGCGGAGTGTCGACGCCGAGGAGCTTCGCGCCACCGCTGAAGCGCTCGGTCGCGCCGCACTCGTCGACGTTGACGTGCGAGAAGGCATGACAGATGACCGCATCGCTCGGACGGCACATCGCCGAAAGCGCGAGCGCGTTCGCTGCCGTGCCGCTGAACACCAGATAGACGTCGGCATCGCAATCGAACGTCCTGCGGATCGCCGCGCACGCGCGCTCGGTCCACGGGTCTGCGCCATACGCAAAAACATGACCACGATTCGCTTCGCGCAGCGCGGCGAACGCTTCCGGGCAGATGCCGGCGTTGTTGTCGCTGGCGAACTGAACCGTCAGTGGCGCCGGGCCGCCCCAAGCCGCTGACAGCTCCCCCTCAGGGGGCAGCGAGCCAGGCGAGCGTGGGGGTCCTTTGATCGGGGCGTCGGCTCCCATCGACCTAGAGCCGCTGCTCGACCCAGCCGGTCACCGACTCCAGTGCCCGCGGGAGCGACGCCGGATCGCTGCCGCCGGCTTGCGCCATGTCGGCCCGTCCCCCGCCCTTCCCGCCCACCTGCTGCGCCACGTGGTTGACGAGGTCGCCGGCCTTGACCTTCGCGACCAGGTCGCCGGTGACGCCGGCAATCAGCGTGATGCGGCCGTCGGCGATCGACGAGAGTACGATCGCCGCGCTCTTGAGCCGATCCTTGAGCTTGTCGATCGTCTCGCGCAACGCTTTCGCATCGGCGCCTTCGATCGTCGCGGCGACGACCTTCGCGCCCTTGACGTCGACGGCATGCGCGACGAGGTCATCGCCCGCCAACGAAGCCGCCTTCGCCTTCAGCCGGGCGAGCTCGCGCTCCGTAGAACGAAGATCGGCCGCGAGTTGCGTGATGCGCGACGCCATCTCCGTCGCGGGCACCCTGAGCGTCGCGGCGGCGTCGCGAAGCGTCGCTTCCTGCGCCTGCACGAACGCGAGCGCACCCAAGCCCGTAACGGCTTCGACGCGGCGCACACCGGCCGCTACGCCGCCTTCGAACGTGATCTTGAAGAACCCGATGTCGCCGGTGCGCGCGACATGCGTGCCGCCGCAGAGCTCGCGCGAGCTGCCGATGTCGAGCACGCGGACTGTGTCGCCGTACTTCTCGCCGAACAGCATCACCGCCCCCAACCCCTGCGCCTCGTTCAACGGCATCACGCGCGCCTGCGTTCCGTGATTGTCGAGAATCTCCGCGTTGACGATCGCTTCGACACGACGGATGTCTTCGTCCGTCAGCGGCGCGTTGTGCGAGAAGTCGAAGCGGGTCTTCTCCGCGTCGACCAACGACCCTTTCTGCTGCACGTGCGAACCGAGGACTTCGCGCAACGCCTTGTGCATCAGGTGCGTCGCCGAATGGTTGCGCATCGTGCGGCTGCGTGCGTTCAGGTCGACTTTCGCAGTGACGGCGCTGCCGAGGCGAAGCTCGCCGGTCGAAAGCTCCCCGACATGACCGACGACGTCGGCCTGCACTTTCTGCGTGTCCTCGACGTTGAACAGCGTAAGGCACGTGCCTTCGCTCGTTATCTCGCCGCGATCGCCCACCTGCCCGCCCGCTTCGGCATAAAACGGCGTCGAGTCGAGCACGACGATGCCGCGTTCGCCCGTCGAGAGCGAGTCCACCTTCACACCATTGCGATACAACGCGACCACGCTCGCTTCCCTTGCGAGCGTTTCGTAGCCATGGAACGCTGTCCTCGGTCCTTCGTAGGCGAGCGTCTCGCCGCTTTTGAACTGTGACGCAGCACGGGCCCGCTGGCGCTGCGCGTCCATTGCCGCATCGAATCCGGCTTCATCGACGGTGATCCCGCGCTCGCGCGCGACGTCGGCCGTCAGGTCGAACGGAAAACCGTACGTGTCGTACAGCGAGAATGCGACCGCGCCGTCGAGCACGTTGGCGCCCCGTTGAGCGAGCGACGACAGCGCGCCGTTCAGGATGCGCATGCCGTTGTCGAGCGTCTCGCCAAAGCGCTCTTCCTCGGCCTTCAAGACCTCGATGACGCGCGACTTCTCGCGCGTGAGCTCCGGGTACGCTGCGCCCATCTGCCGATCGAGATCGTCGACGAGCCGATGGAAGAACGGCTGCTTCCGCCCGAGCTGGTAGCCATGACGGATCGCCCGACGGATGATCCGCCGCAGCACATAGCCGCGTCCTTCGCTGCCCGGAATCACGCCGTCGACGATCAGGAACGCGCAGGCACGGATGTGGTCGGCGATGACGCGCAGGCTCGGCGATGCGACATCGCTGGTTTTCGTTTCGCGCGCGGCCGCCTTGATCAGATCAACGAACAGGTCGATCTCGTAATTCGAATGGACGTGCTGGAGCACGGCGGCGAGGCGCTCGAGGCCCATGCCGGTGTCCACACTGGCCTTCGGCAGCGGCGTCAGGTTCCCGCTCGCGTCACGGTTGAACTGCATGAAAACGAGATTCCAGATCTCGATGTAACGATCGCCGTCCGCGCCGGGCGACCCGGGTGGGCCGCCTTCCACGCCGGGGCCATGGTCGTAGAAAATCTCCGAGCACGGGCCGCACGGCCCGGTGTCGGCCATCTGCCAGAAGTTGTCGGAGGCGTATTTGGCCCCCTTGTTGTCACCGATCCGGACGATGCGCGCTTCGGGCACACCGATGTCGTCGCGCCAGTGCGCATACGCCTCGTCGTCGTCGATGTAGACCGTCGCCCACAGACGGTCCTTCGGCAGCTCGTAGACGTCGGTCAGGAGCTCCCAGGCGAAGCGGATCGCGTCGCGCTTGAAGTAGTCGCCGAAGCTGAAATTGCCGAGCATCTCGAAGAACGTGTGATGCCGCGCCGTGTAACCGACGTTCTCGAGGTCGTTGTGCTTGCCGCCCGCGCGCACCGATCGCTGCGACGTCGTCGCGCGCTTGTACGGGCGCTGGTCGACGCCGAGGAACACGTCCTTGAACTGCACCATGCCCGAGTTCACGAACAGCAGTGTCGGATCGTCGGCCGGGACGAGCGACGACGACGGCACGTGGGCGTGGCCCTTGCCGACGAAGTAGTCGATGAAGCGGTGGCGGATTTCGTTGACCTTCATGCGTGCTGCGGCGCGGCGGACTGACGGGAAAAGGATTGATTTTATACGAGATTGTTCCGTTTACCGCGCTTTCAACGTGTGCCGGTAGGTCGAACGGACGATGGCGGGGCGATCCGCCCGCGAGCCACGATGCACGCGTGCGGATCAACCGCTCAAAAGAAGGAGATGAGTCATGGACCGTGATTCGGTCGTTCGTCATCTGCGCGCGTGGGCGGATGGCATCGATGTCGAGACTGGCGCAGCGCTCCCCGCCGACCATCCGGCGCAACAGCCCGTCACATTGCGCGTCGTCTTCGGCGCGCTGGCGCTGCTCGAGTCGCCTGTCCTGCAACGCGGCAGCCTTTCCGATGGCAACCGTAACTTTCCGCGCAACGCGGGGCGCGCGTGGTCCGCCGAGGACGATGCGTCGCTCGTCGACGGCCATGATCACGGCAAGACGATCGGTGCGCTCGCGAACCAGCTCGAAAGAACACGCGGCTCGATCACCGCCCGGTTGGTGAAGCTGGGTCGCATCGAGGCGCCGCCGGGATTGCGGCTACGCGGGGACGGAGCGGCGTTCGGCGCCGCGCGCGTGGGCGATTGATCGCAGACTCGGTTCCCGGACGTCGCTTGTCGCGTACGTCGACCGGTCGCTGCGTACGCGGCGGGATGCACCTCTCGTCAATCTCGATCAACGAGTTGCGCGAACACCCGCGATTGGGGGGCAATCGAGGTGCAGCTCCGTTCCCTGTGAAGTTCCTGCGCGCGAACGCGCTCACAGACGAATCCTCGAACTCAAGAAACTGATGGCGCTGTTGCGAGGCGATGGGAATGCGGCTCGCCGTTCAAGGATTACTCGCTCGAAGCAAGCGGGCGAACGAGCGTAACCTTACTGTACCCGTCGACAGCCTAGCCTAGCTGCTCTTCATCGACAGCAGCGGCGGAAAAGCGCAGGACGCGAGACGCAACATCCCGCGAAAAGCCGCGCGACAGCAGGAACCGGAGCTGCGCCGCCTTCTCGCGCGGGCTGCGCGGCGCCGTGCCGAATCTGCGTTCCCACAGCGCGCGGCCGTTGGCGAATTCCTGCGTGCGATCCAGCGAGGCCAGCGCCGTCTTCGCCGCTTCGGCGTCGATGCCTTTGGCGCGCAGCGCATGCGCGATCGCACGCGCACCGAATCGCTGTCCGCGTTGCTGCACGAGCGCCGCCGCGACCCGCGCATCCGACAGATAACCGAGCGTCGTCAGTTCATCGACGAGCGCATCGATCTCGACGTCTGACGCACCTTCGCGCGCAAGGCGGCTCGCGAGCTCGGCACGCGCATAGTCACGGCGCGCGAGAAGCGCAATCGCGCGCTGCCGGAGCGTGAGAGGCGTCCGCGCGCGAACCGCCACTTTACAAACCGCGTCAGGCCGCCTCGTCGCGCGTCCGCCCGTTCGCCGCGGGAACGCCGACCGTCTCGCGGATCTTCGCCTCGATTTCCTGCGCGATCTCCGGATGCTCGCGCAGGAACTCGCGCGCGTTGTCCTTGCCCTGCCCGATCTTGTCGCCGCTGTAGGCGTACCAGGCGCCGGACTTGTCGATGATCTTGTGGGTCACGCCGAGCTCGACGATCTCGCCTTCGCGCGAGATGCCTTCGCCATACAAGATGTCGAACAACGCTTCGCGGAACGGCGGGGCGACCTTGTTCTTCACGACCTTGACGCGCGTCTCGTTGCCGACGACCTCCTCGCCCTTCTTGATCGATCCGATGCGCCGGATGTCCAGGCGCACCGACGCGTAGAACTTGAGCGCGTTGCCGCCCGTCGTCGTCTCAGGGTTGCCGAACATGACGCCGATCTTCATCCGGATCTGGGTGATGAACACGACGAGCACGTTCGCGCGCTTGATGTTTCCCGTCAGCTTGCGCAGCGCCTGGCTCATCAACCGCGCCTGCAGCCCGGGCAGCTGATCGCCCATCTCGCCTTCGATTTCCGCCTTCGGAACGAGCGCCGCGACCGAATCGATGACGATCAGGTCGATGCCTCCCGAGCGCACGAGCATGTCGGCGATCTCGAGCGCCTGCTCGCCGGTGTCCGGTTGCGAGATCAGCAGCTCGCTCACGTTGACGCCGAGCTTTCCCGCATACGACGGATCGAGTGCGTTTTCGGCGTCGATGTAGGCCGCCACACCGCCTGCCTTCTGGATCTCGGCGACGACCTGCAGGGACAGCGTCGTCTTTCCCGACGATTCGGGTCCGTAGATCTCGACGACGCGACCGCGCGGCAGGCCGCCGACGCCGAGCGCGATGTCGAGGCCGAGCGAGCCGGTGGAAACGACCTGCAGGTCGTTCTGCACCTGCGCCTCGCCCATCTTCATGATCGAGCCCTTGCCGAACTGCTTCTCGATCTGCGCCAGCGCGGCGGTCAGCGCCTTGGCTTTCTGGTCGTCCATGTGGGTCTGGTCGAGGGGCATCGCTTCAGGTCTCCAAAGTATCGCCGACCGGACTTTTCCGTCTCGGCGAATGCGTGATCACGGACAGCGTCAAAGCGCGACCGATCATCACATAGAACGTTCGTTCGACACAAGGCTTCTTTTCGCCTAGACCGTTCGACGGATGTCGGCAATACATCGACCAGCGTAAAGCGCAGCAGGCTCACCAACTGAGCCTGGTCGATCGGCGGAATCGCGACAGTCTTGCGGCGGCGACGACGCTCTTAGCGACGCTCCGCCATTCGTGCCTGCTCGATCAGCCCCTCGAGGGCCACGATCACCGACGCGTCCCGGATGCCTGCGCGATCGCCATCGAGGTGCCGCGTGGTCGTTACGCGAACACCTTGGCGGGTGGCCCATGCGAAGCAAACCGTCCCGACCGGCTTGAGCGCCGATCCGCCGTCAGGGCCGGCAATGCCGGTGATCGCCACGCTCAAGTCCGCAGCCGCCCGCTCGAGCGCGCCCATCGCCATCGCCGCCGCGACTGCCTCGGAGACGGCACCCTCGGTCGCGAGCAGCGTCGCGGGCACGTCGAGCCAGCGCAACTTGCCTTCGTTCGAGTAGGTCACGAACGCGACGTCGAACCAGGCGGAGCTGCCCGGCGTCGACGTGATCGCGCCGGCAACGAGCCCGCCGGTGCACGACTCCGCGGCCGTGACATGCCAGCGCCGTGCCTGAAGCAACGAACCGAGCTCCGCGGCAAGGGCGAAGGCAAGCAACCCACTCATTCGACCTCGTGCACCCGCGCGCGGTAGTGATAGCGGTAAGCAGTCGAGTCCCCGAAACGGCGATAGATCGAGCGCGCCGCGCCATTGTCCTCTGTCACCGGAAGAAACGCGCGCCGCACGCCCCTCTCCCATGCGTGCGCAAGCAGTTTCGCGACGATCGCCGTGCCGATCAAGCGCCGTTGCATCAACGCATCGGTGACGACGTCGAACACGCCCGCCAGCGCACGATCGACGGAAACCGCCCCGATGCGACCGGCGTACTCTCGCGGCGCGCGACGACGGCGCGCCACGTCGATCGGTGTCGACGCTTCCACGGGCGGAACGTCCGGCGCCCACGCGAGGTCGGCGGCCCGCACGAGCGTTGTGTCGATCGAGCGCCCCAGCGCGTTCATGCGGGCCAACCGGTCACGCGCACCACGGCAGCGAATATCAGCAGCGCGAACGCCGCGGCGACGACGTCGTCGAGCATCGCGCCGACGCCGTTCTTCAACCGTTGATCGATCGTGCGGATTGGCGGCGGCTTGACGATGTCGAACAAGCGGAACAACAGGAAGGCGAAGGCGACGCGGGCGAGGCTCGGTCCGGTGAGAAACAGCATTGGCAGGAACGCCGCGATCTCGTCGACGACGATCGAGCGATGATCCGGCGCGCCCAGCGCCGCACCGGTGCGTTGCGCAGCCCACGTGCCGACGACGAACAGCAGGACGATGAAAGCGACGAACAGCGCGTCGCTGCCGATCGACCATAGCAGTGCTGCAAGCGGAATCGTCGCGAGCGTTGCGACCGTCCCCGGCGCCCAGCGTGCAAGCCCGGTCCCAAAGCCGAGGGCAATGAAAGGCGCGGGACCGGACAACAGGAAGCGCAGCGTCGGCGCGCCCGTGCCGGCGATCCTCGCGCTCATGCGAAGTGATCGAACGAACGCGGAACGTCGATGATCGTCCCGTGCGCGCCGCGCACGACGACGCGCTTCGGGTCGTCGACGATGTGGCCGATGCGGCTCACGCGAACGCCGCTTTCGCGCCCAACCGCCAGCACGCCCTCCCGCCGCTCGACCGGCGCCGTGAAGCAGAGCTCGTAGTCGTCGCCGCCGGCGAGCGCGCACGCAAGTGCAAGCTCGCGCTCTTCGCCTTCGATCTTCCGCGCCAACGCCGCGCTCACCGGAACCTGTCGAACGTCGATCGTCGCGCCGACGTTCGAGGCTTCGACGAGATGGCCGAGGTCCCCGACAAGGCCGTCGGACACATCGAGCATCGCCGTCGCGATGCCTCGCAGCATGACGCCGAGTGCGTTTCGCGGTTCCGGGCGTTCGAGCCTGCGCCGCGCCGCTTCGAACTCGATCGCGGGCAACGATGTCCGTCCCTGCAACGCCGCAAAACCGAGCATCGCCTCGCCCAGCGCACCGGAGACCCAGATGTCGTCGCCCGCTTGCGCACCGCTGCGCAGGATCGCCTGTCCATACGGCACTTCGCCCGCGATCGTGAGGCAAACGTTGCGCGGCCCGCGCGTCGTGTCGCCGCCAATCAGCGTCACGCCGTGGCGTTGCGCGAGCGCGAACAGTCCTTGCGAGAACGCGCTCAGCCAGGTCGGGTCGGCATCGGGCAGTGCGCCGGCCAGCAATGCCCAGCGCGGCGTCGCGCCCATCGCGGCGAGGTCGGACAGGTTAACCGCCAGGATCTTGTGCCCCAGCGAGGACGGATCAACGTCCGGCAGGAAGTGTCGCGACTCGACCATCATGTCGACCGCGAGAACCAGCTCGTGTCCTTCCGCTACGCGCGCGAGCGCCGCGTCATCGCCGACACCGAGCACGACGGCAGCATCATCCGAAGGGCGCCTGAAGTAACGCTCGATCAGCGCGAACTCGGACACGCGCGCCCGCGCCTGTGACATCAGCCCGCCGCGCGCGGCACTTTTCGCGCCTCGATCTCCGCTTCGCGCACCTGCACGGCAAGCTTGTCGAGCACGCCGTTCACGAAGCGGTGGCCGTCGATGCCACCGTAGAGCTTCGCCAGGTCGACCGACTCGTTGATCACGACCTTGTAAGGCACGTCGAGCCGATGCATGAGCTCCCATGCGCCGATCATCAGGATCGAGCGCTCGATCGGGGACAGCGCGGTGACGGCACGCGAAGCATGCGGCGCGACGGCGGCGAGAAGCGCATCCGATTCGCGCGTGACGCCTCGCCACAACTCGGTCAGGTACTCGCGATCCGCGCCGTTCGCGTCGTCGGTTTCGAGCAGATCGCCGCGGATCGCCTCATCGGCATTGCCCGAAAGCTGACGCTGATAAAGCCCCTGCAGCACCAGCTCTCGCGCACGCCGGCGCTCGTCAGGTTTCGTCGAGCGCATTGAACAGGTTGACGAGCTCGAGCGCGACCTGCGCCGCTTCGTAGCCCTTCGCATGGGCGCGGGCACGCGCCTGGTCGTCGGTGTCGCAGGTCAGGATGCCGTTGCCGACCGGGATGCCGAATTGCAGCGCGACCTCGGAAACACCGCGCGCGGACTCGTTCGCCACGATCTCGAAGTGGTAGGTCTCGCCGCGAATCACGGCGCCGACGGCGATCAGCGCATCGTAGTCGCCCGACTGCGCCATACGCTGCAGCGCGATCGGCGTTTCCAGCGCACCCGGCACGGTGACGACAACGATGTCGTTCTCGCCGACACCCGCATCGTTCAGCGCGCGCAACGCGCTCGCAAGCAGCGCGTCGCCGATCTCGGGATTGAAGCGCGACAGCACGATGCCGATGCGACGCGACGCGCCAGCCGTGCGGGCCTCGATGCGCTGGACCGGCATCGCTTCACTGCGCCGCGCGGCGGCGCGGCTGCTCGTCGAATCCGGTGACCTCGAGCCCGAATCCCGCCATGCTCGGCATCTTCCGCGGCCGCGCCAGGAGCCGCATGCGACCGACATTGAGATCGCGCAGGATCTGCGCGCCGATGCCATAGTCGCGAAGATCGACCTTCGACGTCATCGGCGCGGCTTCGGCGAGCGCGCGGCGCCGCAACTCGCTGGCCGACTCGGGCCGATGCAGAAGGACGACGATACCGCGACCGGCCTCGGCGATTGTCGCGAGCGCCGCCGGAATGCTCCATGAATGCGCCTCGCTCTGCGCATCGAGCAGATCCATCACCGACAGCGGCTCGTGCACGCGAACGAGCGTCTCGGTCTCGGGCGAGATCGGCCCGCGCACCAACGCAAGATGCGTTGCATCCGTCAACTTGTCGCGGTACACGACGAGCCGGAACGCACCATGCTGCGTCGCGAGCGGCCGCTCCGCGAGGCGCTCGATCAGCCGCTCGGTGCGGCTGCGGAAGGTGATCAGGTCGGCGATCGTTCCGATCTTCAGATCGTGGCGCGCCGCGAAGCGATCGAGATCCGGGCGGCGCGCCATCGAGCCGTCTTCGTTCATGATCTCGCACAGCACGGCGGCGGGCGTGAGGCCGGCGAGTCGCACAAGATCACAGCACGCTTCGGTGTGACCGGCGCGCGAAAGCACGCCACCCGCTTGCGCGATCAGCGGAAATACATGACCGGGCTGCACGATGTCGTCGGGTCGCGCGTCGGACCGTGAAGCGACGTGGATCGTGCGCGCGCGATCCGCCGCCGAGATGCCGGTCGCGATGCCGGACGCCGCTTCGATCGACACGGTGAAATTCGTCCCGTGCACCGACCGATTGCGCGGCGTCATCGGCGCGAGCTTCAACCGTTCGGCATGCTCCGGCGTGATCGGCATGCAGACCAGTCCGCGGCCGAAGGTGACGAGAAAATTGATCTTCTCCGCGCTGACGAAGTCGGCGGCGAAGACGAGATCGCCTTCGTTCTCGCGGTCCTCGTCGTCGACGAGCACGACAATGCGGCCGGCCTTCAGGTCGGCAACGATTTCGGGCGTCGTGGCGAGGGGCATCGGTCAACCGACAATGGAGACGAGCACCATTGTACCGGCCGTCAGAACAACGCAAGCGTCGCGCGCGTCAACGCGCGTGTCGCGTCCGCAAGGTCGACGACAACGTCGAAATGATGCCGGTCCGGCACGAAAATCGGCCCTGACGAATTCGGTGGCCGGTTATCCGGCCATGCCTCCCACATCAACCGGCTTTGTCGCCGGAACTCGGACGTCTCGTTCGCGCCCACTCCGACCAGAACTCGAGCGCCGGTTTGCGGTGGCTGGAGCGCAGGCGACATCCGCGCGGCTTCGTCATCGGTCAGCTTGAGATCGGCGTTGAACGAGAACAGCGTCAGCGGCCGCAGATCATGCACGCCGGAAAGCGACAACGCGGCCGACACCGGATGCCGGGTTCCGCCGAACGCTTCCGCCGGCGTCGCGAGCATCATCGCCGCCAGATGGCCGCCGGCCGAGTGGCCGCCGACGACGATCGGCGACGGATTTGCGCCATGCTTCGCGCCTTCACGCACGACCCAGCCAATCGCCCGTCGGCATTGCTCGACGATCGTCGCAATCGACACGTCGGGACACAGATCGTAGTTCGGCACCGCAACCGCGTAGCCTTCGTTCACGAATGGCGGCGCGACGAACAAGTGGTCGGCCTTGTCGAGCGCGCGCCAGTAGCCGCCGTGGATGAACACGAACGTGCCGCGGCACGCGGTCGCAGGGACGAACAGATCCAGCGTTTCCTTCGGCCCGGACCCATAGCGCAGGTCGAGCGTCGGCGCAAAAGCCTCGTTCGCCTCCCGCGACCGGCGCGCGAACGTCGCGAACCAGTGCGGATGATCCGGGACCGCCGCCCGATTGTTGTACCCGCATTCGACGAATTCGGCGGTGTAGCGCGGACTTTCGATCGGCGCGAGTCGAGGCTCAGTCATTCCGCGTCGGGTTGCCTTGCCGGTGCAGCTTCGGCGAAAGCCGGCAGCTCGTTGCACGCCGCGTCGATGCGCACGATCGTCGGATAGGGTGTCAGATCGATCTTGTAGCGGCGCGCATTCGCGACCTGCGGCACGAGGCACACGTCGGCGAGCGACGGGGCGTCGCCATGACAGAACCGGCCCGTCTGCCGCTCGCGCGAGAGCTGCTTCTCCAGCGCCTCGAAGCCGACGTCGATCCAGTAGCGGTACCAGCCGTTCCGTTGCGCTTCCGAAAGTCCGAGCGTGGCGGTCAGGTAGCTCAGCACACGCGTGTTGTTCAGCGGATGAATATCGCACGCGATCGCGAGCGCGATTGCGCGAACTCGCGCGCGTTCGAGCGGATCGTCGGGCAGCAGCGTCGGCGACGGATACATTTCGTCGAGCCAGTCGATGATCGCGAGCGACTGCGTGAGCAGCCTCCCGTGGTCGGTGACGAGCGCCGGCACCAGCCCCTGTGGATTCAACGCCAGATAGTCGGCATTGCGCTGCTCGCCGCGAGCGAGATGCAACGACGTCGCCGACGAAGGCACGACGCCTTTGAGGTTCATCGCGATGCGCAAGCGATACGCCGCGGACGAACGGAAATAGCCGAAGACCTTCATCGCTGCAACGCGCTAGAAGGCGGCGATGCCGGTCTGCGCGCGGCCGAGGATCAACGCGTGGATGTCGTGCGTCCCCTCGTAGGTATTGACCGTCTCGAGGTTCAGCATATGGCGGATCACGTGGAACTCGTCAACGATGCCGTTGCCGCCGTGCATGTCGCGCGCCATGCGCGCGATCTCCAGCGCCTTGCCGCACGAGTTGCGCTTGACGATCGACGTGATCTCCGGCGCCGCCTTGCCTTCGTCCTTCAAACGCCCAAGCCGCAGGCAACCTTGCAGCCCGAGCGTGATCTCGGTTTGCATGTCGGCGAGCTTCTTTTGCACGAGCTGATTCGAAGCGAGCGGACGCCCGAACTGCTTGCGGTCGAGCGTATAGGTGCGCGCCGCATGCCAGCACGCTTCCGCCGCACCGAGCGCACCCCAGGCAATGCCGTACCGCGCGCTGTTGAGACAGCTCATCGGACCCTTGAGCCCCTGCACGTTCGGCAATTCGTTCTCGGCAGGAACCTTGACATCGTCCATCACGATCTCGCCGGTGATCGACGCGCGCAGGCTGAACTTGCCTTCGATCTTCGGCGCGGACAGGCCCTTCATCCCCTTCTCGACGATGTAGCCGCGGACGACGCCTTCATCGTTCTTCGCCCAGACGACGAACACGTCGGCGATCGGCGAGTTGCTGATCCACATCTTCGCGCCGCTCAGCACGAACCCGTCGCCGCTCTTGCGCGCACGCGTGATCATCGACCCGGGATCGGAGCCGTGGTTCGGCTCGGTCAATCCGAAGCAGCCGATCTTCTCGCCGCTCGCGAGCGCCGGCAGAAACTTGCGCCGCTGCGCTTCGCTGCCGAACGCGTGGATCGGAAACATGACGAGCGAGCTCTGCACGCTCATCATCGAGCGATAGCCGGAATCGATGCGCTCGACTTCACGCGCGATCAGTCCGTAGCAGACGTAATTGAGTCCGGCGCCACCGTACTCGGATGGGATCGTCGAACCGAGCAAGCCCAGCTCGCCCATCTCGCGAAAGATCGAAGGATCGGTGGTTTCGTTGCGAAACGCGTCGACGATCCGCGGCGCGAGCTTGTCCTCCGCATAACGCCGCGCGGTCTCGCGCACCATGCGCTCCTCGTCGGACAGTTGCTCGTCGAGCAAAAGCGGGTCGACCCAGTCGAACTTCGGCGCGCTTTTCTGCTTCGTCGTCGTTGCGGCACGGTCTGGGGCGTTCATGACGTCGCTCTCCGGGCTCCGAGGAACGCTCAATTATGCGCCGTGGGGTGAACGGCTCCCACGCTCCCTTCGGTCGCGGCCCCATGAGGGGGTGCAGTCAGTTGCTTGGGACGCGCCCGGCGCAACCGACGGGGTACGACGGCCGTCGCTTCGATCTCGACCTTCGCGCGAGGCTCGATCAGCGCTGCGACTTCGATAGCAGTCATCGCCGGATAGTGTCGACCGATGACGTCGCGATATGCGGCGCCAAGTTCGCGCAGGCTCGCAACGTACTCGTCGCGCCGCGTGACGTACCAGGTCATGCGCACGATGTGCTCCGGCCGCGCGTCCGCTTCGCGCAATACGGCGACGATGTTCGCCAACGCCTGGCGCGACTGCACGACGAAGTCATCCGACTCGAAGGCCTGCTGCGCATTCCAGCCGATCTGGCCGCCGACGAACACCAGCGTTCCGCGCGCGGCGACACCATTTGCGTAGCCCTTTGGCTTCGTCCAATGCGGCGGTTGCAGTACTTTCATCATGGCTTTCCGCGGGCAAGCTCCTGCTGCCGCAGCTTGAAGCGCTGCAGCTTCCCGGTCTCGGTGCGCGGCAGGCTGTCGACGAACGCGACGGCGCGCGGATACTTGTAGGGTGCGATCTCGCGCTTGACGAACGCCTGCAGCGCCTGCGTCATCGTTTCATCGCCGGCGAAGCCCCGCTTCAGCACGACGAACGCTTTGACGATCATTCCGCGCTCCGCATCGGGCGCCGCGACGCACGCGCACTCGGCGACGGCCTCGTGCAGCAGCAACGCGCTTTCGACCTCGGGGCCCGCGATGTTGTAGCCGGCAGACACGATCATGTCGTCGGTACGTGCTTCGTAATAGAACCAGCCGTCGTCATCGGTGCGATACGCGTCGCCGGTCAAATTCCAGCCGTGCTGCACGTACGTCGATTGACGCGCATCGGCGAGGTAGCGACAGCCGGTCGGGCCCCTCACTGCGAGCCGGCCCACGTGGCCCGACGGCAGCGGCCGGCCATCGTCATCCACGATGCAGGCGACGTAACCCGGCACCGGCTTCCCTGTCGCGCCCGGCCGCGCTTCCTCGTCGCGATGCGAGATGAAGATGTGCAAGAGCTCGGTCGAGCCGATTCCATCGATGATCTCGATGCCCGTCGCGTCCTTCCAGAGCTTCCGCGTCGGCGCCGGAAGCGCCTCGCCGGCCGAAACGCACTTGCGCAGGCTCGGCAGCTTGCGACCGGCAAGTTGCGCGGCCATCGCGCGATACGACGTGGGAGCGGTGAAGAGCACCGTCGGACGATGCTCGTCGATCGCGTTCAGCAGCGCATCCGGCGCGACCTTCTCGACGAGCAGCGTCGACGCGCCGACGCGCATTGGAAACAGCAGCAAGCCGCCGAGGCCGAACGTGAACGCGAGCGGCGGGCTGCCGGTGAACAGATCGTCGGGCGTAGCCTGCAGCGTCGACCTGGGCCAGCAGTCGCAGATTGCGACGACATCGCGGTGAAAGTGCATCGTGCCTTTCGGCATGCCGGTCGTGCCCGACGTGAACGCGATCAGCGCGGTGTCGTCGGCTGCGGTCTTGACGTCGTCGAACGTCGACGGCCTGCTTCGACCCAGCGACTCGAGGCTGTCGCGCTGATCGCTTCCGAACCACGCGATGCTTCTCAACGTGGGGCAGCTCGCCTGTGCCGCGAGCAGCTCTTCGGAAAGCCTCGCGTCGCACAGCGCATGGCTGATCTGCGCCTTGTCGAGGATCGTCGTCAGTTCCTTCGCTCGCAAGAGCGGCATCGTGCCGACGGCGATGCCGCCCGCCTTCAACACGGCGAAGTAGGCCGCGGCCATCGCCGGATTGTTGGGACCGCGCAGCAGCACGCGGTTCCCGGGCACGATGCCCAAGTCCTCGACCAGCACGCGCGCGAAGCGATTGGCGATCTCGTTGAGTTGCGCGTACGTCCAGCGCAGGCCGCCCGGCGCAACGATCGCGGTTCGAGCGCCCCATCCGCGGTCGAGCGCCGCGGTCAGGAGCTCGGTCGCCGCGTTCATCTGTGTCGGATAGCGCAACTCGGGCAGCTCGAAGATCAGCTCCGGCCATGCTTCCCGCGGCGGCAGGTTGTCGCGCGCGAACGTGTCGACATGGGCGGAACGCGTCTTCGTCATCGAGGATCCTTCACCAGATCGCGCCCGATCACGAGCTTCTGCACCTCGGTGGCGCCTTCATAGATGCGGAGCGCACGGATCTCGCGATACAACCGCTCGACGATGCTGCCCGATTGCACGCCCAACGCGCCATGCAGCTGCAGCGCCGCATCGATCACGCCCTGCGCGGATTCGGTCGCCGTCATCTTCGCGATCGCCGCCTCGCGCGTCGTGCGTTTGCCTTGCACATCCCGTTGCCAGGCCGCACGCGCAGTCAAGAGCGTTGCCGCGTCGACGGCCGCGGCCATTTCGCCGAGCTTCGCCTGCGCGAGCGGCTGCTGCGATAGCGTCGCGCCGAACATTGGACGTAATCTTGCGCGCAACGTCGCTTCGTCAAGCGCGCGTCGCGCGAATCCGTTCGCCGCCGCGGCAACCGAGGCACGAAAGATATCGAGCGTCCGCATGGCGATGCGGAAACCTTCGCCTTCGGCGCCGAGCAGCGCATCACGGCCCACGCGGCAACCGTCGAGCTCGATGCGCGCGAGCGGGTGCGGCGCGATGACGTGCAGCCGTTCCGCAATGACGAGTCCCCTGGTGTCCGCCGGCACGACGAATGCGGAAACCGCAGAAGCCCCCGGTGCATCGCTGGTGCGCGCGAACACGCAATAAAAGTCCGCGATGCCACCGTTGCTGATCCACGTCTTGCAGCCGTCGAGGACATAGCCGTCCGCATCGGCGCGCGCACGCGCCGTCAAGGCCAGCGCATCCGATCCCGCGCCCGGTTCGGACAAGGCAAAAGCGGCGATCGCCTCGCCTCGTGCGACACGAGGCAACCAGCGTTCGCGTTGCGTATCGCTGCCGGCGAGCGTGATCGGCCCGCTGCCGAGTCCCTGCATCGCGAACGAAAAGTCGGCGAGACCGTCGTGATAGGCGAGCGCCTCGCGCGCGACGCAGATATCGCGCGAATCCAGCGTTTCGCGAAGACCGCCGAACGCCGACGGCACGCATGCGCGAAGATATCCGGCGTCGCCGAGCAGACGCACCCATCGACGGCACGCCGCATCGACGTCGTCATGCGCAACGCGCTGTGCGGCCACCCACGTCGACAACTGACGTCCGAGCGTTCGGTGCATGTCGTCGAAGAACGGCCAGTCGAGGTGATCGAGGTTCATGTCGGTCGGGCCGGGGCGCCCCAACCGACCGAGGGCGCCCCCCCGGGGCCCAGCGAACGAAGAGAGCGTGGGGGTCGTTTCACGGCTCAATTGCCCTCGAACTTCGGCCGTTGCTTCGAGACGAACGCCGCGTACGCGCGGTGAAAGTCCTGAGTCTGCATGCAGATCGCCTGAGCCTCCGCTTCGGCCTCTATCTCGCCGTCGAGGTCCATCGACCATGCCTGGTGCAGCAGCTTCTTCGTCATGCCATGGGCGAACGTCGGCCCGTCGGCCAGCGACCGTGCAAGCGCCTGCGCCTCGTCGGCAAGGCGATCGGCATCGACGATCCGGTTGAAGAATCCCCAGGTAAGCCCTTCGTCCGCCGACATCGATCGCCCGGTGTACAGCAGCTCGGCCGCCCGGCCCTGACCAATCGTTCGCGGAAGCAATGCACATGCGCCCATGTCGGCGCCGGCCAGGCCGACGCGAACGAACAGGAAAGCCGTCTTCGCAGCAGCGGTTCCCAGCCGCAGGTCCGCCGCAAGCGCGACCATTGCGCCCGCGCCGGCGCACACGCCATCGACCGCGGCGATGATCGGCTGCGGACAATGGCGCATCGCCTTCACCAGATCGCCGGTCATGCGCGTGAACGCGAGCAGCCCGCTCGCGTCCATCTTCGTCAGCGGACCGATGATCTCGTGCACGTCGCCGCCCGAGCTGAAATTGCCGCCCGCGCCGCCGATGACGACGACGCGCACGTCGCTCGCATACACGAGGCCGCGAAACAGATCGCGAAGCTCGGCATACGACGCGAACGTCAACGGGTTCTTCCGCTCGGGCCGATCGAGCGTGATCGTCGCGACGCGTCCGTCGTCGGACGTCGCAAAGCGGAAATGCGTCGCGCCATAGTCCCGGTACGGCCGCAGCATCGCCTGCATGGGCATCGCTTCAATCCTCCTCGACGCGACGCGCCACGCCACGCTTGAGCCGCCCGAGCGAGGCATGCAACCGTTCGCGCTCGGCCGCCGGCACGCCCGACAACAGATCGACGATCCAGCGCTCGTGCGCCTGCGCCATCGCGCGAAACGCCTTGCGTCCGGCAACCGTCAGCCGTACCGCGTGCGCGCGGCGATCGCCCGGCACACGATGCCGCTCGACATACCCTTCGGCCACGAGCTGATCGGTCAGCCCGGTGACGTTACCGCCGGTCACCATCAAGCGCTGCGACAACTCGTTCATCTTCAGGCCCCGCGGCGCACGCTCGAGCTGCGCCATCAGATCGAAGCGCGGCAGCGTCGTCGCGAACTGGCTCCGCAGCCGGGCCTTGATCTGCCGCTCGACAAGTGCCGTGCACGTATAGAGGCGCAGCCAAAGCCGCAGCGCGTCGTCATGGTCGTCGTCGAGCCGGGTCTCGGGGTCCGGCGTCGTCATCGCTTCCGAAAGCGTCGCGTAGGGCATCGACGTCATCCAGTGGTCACTTCGCCGCCCGCAACGGCAATCGCCTGACCGGTGATCGACTGCGAGGCAGGCAGGCAAAGCCAGCTCACGGCCGATGCGACTTCGTCGGGCGCGATCAGGCGCTTCTGCGGATTGCGCGAGGCCAGCGCGGCGCGCGCCTCGTCGACGGTCTTGCCGGTTCGTCGCACGATGTTCGCGACCGCTTCGCCGACGAGCTCGGTGTCGGTGTAACCGGGACACACGGCATTCACCGTGACATGCGTCGCGGCAAGCTCGAGCGCCAGTGCACGCGTCAGCCCGATCACGCCATGCTTCGCCGCGCAGTACGCCGCAACGTACGGATAGCCGACGAGGCCGGCGGTGCTCGCGACGTTGACGATTCGTCCAGCCGGCGCCTCGAGCAGCGTGCGCAACGCGGCTCGCGTGCAGTGGTAGGTCCCGGTCAGGTTGACCGCGATCATGTCGTTCCACAGCGATTCGTCGGTCGACGCGAATTTTGCGCTGCGCGCGACGCCTGCGTTGTTGACGAGGATCGACAGGCCCGGGTGCGTGCGCGCAATCGCATCGAACGCTTTCTGCACCGCTTCGCCGCTGCGCACATCGCAGGGCTGCACGTCGCATTGCGCCGATGCGGGCAGCTCTTGCACGGCGTCGTAGAGCCGCGACCGATCGCGCCCGATCAGCGTCAGCGTGGCACCAAGCGCCGACAGCCGTTCGGCGATCGCGAGACCGATGCCCCGGTTCCCGCCGGTGACGACCGCATGCGCGCCCTTGAGCGGCATTTCGCTCGTCATCCGTTGGCCTCAGGCACATCCTGCGCGGCCAGCGCCGCGCGCGCAAGGTTGCGCTCGAGCTGCGCCTTGCCCGACAGATATTGCTCGGGCCATGGCATCGCCTCGTGCTTGAGCTGCGCGGCGGCGTGCAACGTCCAGTACGGGTCGGCCAGATGCGGCCGCCCGATCGCGCACAGGTCGGCGCGACCCGCCATGACGATGCTGTTGACGTGATCGGGCTCGTAGATCGCGCCGACGGCCATCGTCGCGATGCCGACCTCGTTACGGATGCGGTCGGCGAATGGCGTCTGGTACATGCGGCCGTAGATCGGCTTCGCTTCCCGCGTCGTCTGGCCCGACGACACGTCGATCAGATCGGCGCCCGCTTCCTTGAACCAGCGCGCGATGACGGCCGCATCGTCCGGCGTGTTGCCGCCGGGCGCCCAATCGTGCGCCGAGATGCGCACCGACATCGGCAGCTGTTCCGGCCAGACGGCACGTAACGCAACGAAAACTTCGAGCGGATAACGGCATCGATTCTCAAGCGACCCGCCGTACTCGTCGCTGCGGCCATTGGTCAGTGGACACAGAAACGCCGACAGCAGGTAACCGTGGGCGCAGTGCAGCTCGAGCCAGTCGAACCCGCACACGCCACCCCAGCGAGCCGCACGCACGAAGTCGGCCTTCACGCGGTCCATGTCGCCACGGTTCATCGCGCGCGGCACCTGGTTGCGCGCGCCGTAACGAATGGCCGAAGGTGCGATCAACGGCCAGTTGCGCTCACCCGTCGACTCGTCGATCGGCTCGTCGGCATCCTCCCACCCGCGCTGCGTCGAGCCCTTGGGACCGGCATGCCCCAGCTGCAAGCCGATCTTCGCCGTCGTGCGCGCATGCACGTAGTCGACGATGCGCTTCCACGCGTCGCGATGCTCGTCACGATACATTCCAGCGCATCCCGGGCTGATGCGCGCATCGGCCGACACGCATACCATCTCCGTGAACACGAGCCCCGCGCCGCCATGCGCACGGGCGCCGGTGTGAACGAGGTAGTAATCGTCCGGCGTACCATCGATGCACGAGTACTGCGCCATCGGCGAGACGACGACGCGGTTCGCGAGCGTCACGCCGCGCAACGTGAACGGCGTGAACATCGGCGGGACCGGATCCGCGGGCGGCTCGGTGCGCTCGGCGAACCATGCTTCCATGCGCGCGACGAAGCCACGATCGCGCAAGCGCAGATTCTCGTGCGAGATCCGCTGGCTGCGTGTCAGCAGGCTATAGGCGAACTGCTCGGCCTCGAGCACCGTGTAGCGTTCGACGTTCTCGAACCATTCGGTCGAGTTGCGCGCCGCGTTCTGCAGCTTCAGCACTTCGACGCTGCGCACGGCCTCGTATGCGTCGAGCGAGCGCCTGAGATCGCTCACATCGCTGCCGAGCGCCTCATTGAGCAGGTCCGCCAGTGCGATGGAATCCTCGAACGCGAGCTTCGTGCCGGAGCCGATCGAGAAATGCGCCGTATGCGCGGCGTCACCGAGCAGCACGATCGGCACCGGCCGGTCGCCGAGCGTCATCCAGTGGGTCCAGCGCGCGCAGATCACGCGCGGGAAGCGGATCCACATCGCGGATCCGCGCAGGTGCGTCGCATTGCTCATCAGCCGGTGGCCACCGAGATACTCGGCAAACAGTCGCTCGCAGTAGGCGATGCCCTCCTCCTGCGACATCGCGTCGAGTCCGGCGCCACGCCACACTTCCTCAGGCGCTTCGACGATGAACGTCGACGTTTCGCCCTCGTACTGATACGCGTGCGCCTGGAACCAACCGTGCTCGGTCTGGCGAAACGCGAACGTGAACGCGGGAAATTGCTGGTTCGTGCCGAGCCATACGAAGCGGCATTGACGCAGGTCGATATCCGGCTTGAACGCATCCGCGTACTTCGTTCGAATGCGGCTGTTGATGCCGTCGCAGGCGAC
>DATLNR010000099.1:0-13029 GCA_035536655.1 Casimicrobiaceae bacterium | reverse complement strand
TTCGCGCGCAAACGTGTTCATGCGCGTCCCGCGCGCGAAATCGTCCGGCGACTGCGTGCAGCCATGCAACATCACGATGAGCGGCGCTGTGGTCGCGCCAAGACCGTCGGGAACAAAGAGCTTGTAGTCGATCGCGCCCGCCGCGCAAACGAAGCGGTGGCTGCGGAAACTGCCGTCACTGTCGCGAATCGGATCGGGGTCGCCACGATCTTTCGATGCAGGCGCGCCGGTTGTCGGGTCCGACGCGTCCGGCATCCTGTTCCAGTCTCCTTCGATGATGAGGGCGCCTCTGTCCGAATCTCCGTCGAACGCTGAAGGGGATTGGACGTCTTGCTGGCCCTGCAGCCCGCGCCGAATGGCGGCCGTCGCAGCTTGCAAGTCCCCTGTCTGCATCAGCCTCATGACTTCCTGCATCGTTTGATTCATTTTGCTTTCGTCTTTCGTTGACTTCGTTTCATGGCCGGGTTCGATCGGCCAATGCGGCCTTGACCGCCGCGCTCGCCTGGAACGCGCCGAGCACCACAATGGATTCGATGGTCTTGCGGGCGAGCTCAGGCGAAACGTCGTCCGCGATGCTGACGAGCCCAAGCCCCTGAATGCGCAGCTTCGCTCCCGTCGCGCGCACGGCTTCGAGATCTCGACGCGAGAAGTTCTGCAAGCCAAGCACTAGTGTTCGACGCGCCACCGCCTGACTCAGCGCGTCGGCGTGCGACGCGAGCTGGTTGCGCACTGCCGTTCGGATGAGATCGGTGCGATTCGAATAGAAGCCTTCTTGCACCAACAGATCGATATGGCCGAGGTCGACCACACCGAGGTTGATGGTGAGTTTCTCGGTCTCCGCACCACGCGGTTGGACCTCGCCGGCTGGGTGTTTGGCTGCCATCCACTCACCATCCTAGCACCATCCAGCGGGATGGTCAACGGCCATTTCATTGCGATCACCGGGTCGTCGGGAACGATGGAGGACTCGATTACGGGCAGGCGATCGCCGCGGCTTCCGAGATCCGCTTACGCCACTACAATCTGCCCGGTCCATCCAACGAGACTTCGATGACTTTCAAGCCGATATTCGCTGTCGTGCCGGTGCTGCTCGCCGCCTGCGCCACCACCATTCCCGTCGGGCCGACCGTCAAGGTCACGCCGCTGGGCACGCATGCGGGCGAGCTGTGCAACCGCGATCGCGCGATGATCTTCGAGGACCCGACCGGCGTGCGCGTCCTCTACGACGCCGGCGCGTCCGTGCTCGGTGGCGATGACGGCCGCCTCGGCGCGATCCACCTCGTCCTGCTGAGCCACGCGCACGGCGATCACATGGGCGACCAGCGCCTCGCTGCGCTCGGGGCCGGGACCTGCCAATCGCCGACGCTCGCGACTGCCGCGCCGAATACAACGACCGCCGAGATCGTGGCGTCGAAGAACGCGGGACTCGTGATGATCAACCAGATGGCGAACTTCTTGGGCAAGCGCGTCGAGGCGATCAAGGGCGGACCGACGGGTGCGTGCCCGGTCGGTGCAGCCGGCGACGACCACACGGTGCCATTCGCCGCTCCCTGCCTCGCGGGCAACAACCTGGGCGGCTCGCGGACGTTCAAGACGGCTGGCGCCGCAAAGGGCGTCGAGATCACGCTCGTGCCGGCGTCGCATGACAGCTCTGTCAACCGGGCGCTGCTGAACGAGGCCGAGCGCCGCAACCTCGAGCCCGACAATCTCACGCTTCCGCTCGGCCCGCCGAGCGGCTACGTGATTCGATTCACCAACGGCCTGGTTGTCTACCTGACGGGCGACACCGCGGTGCACGCCGACATGAAGACCGTCGTCGCGGACTTCCACAAGCCTAACGCGATGGTGCTGAACTTGGGACTTAGTTCGATCACGATGGCATCGGGCGCCTACATCGCGAACGAGATCATCCGGCCGGCGACGGTGGTCATCTCGCACCCAAACGAGGCCGCGTCGGTCGGCGGCAAGGCGCGTCCTGGCTCGCGCACTGCGGAGCTCTCCGGAATGCTGCGCAGCTCGGTCGTGCTCGCGTTGTCCGGCCGGACGATTGAGCTCGACGGGCAAGGCAGGTGCGTGGCCGGCTGCAGCTGACGTGGCGCAGGCGGATCGCGCGAGTTTCTTCGGCGCTCTTCGACCCGCTAAGCGTAGATCTCCTTCCACGCAACATACGAAGATGCCGCCCACAGCGGCAGCACGACGAGAAGCCCGATCCCCATCGTAACCAGCGCAACCCCCAAGAGCGCGATCGACATCGCGCCATAGAGCAGGAACGCGGGCACGTTGCGCGCAAACGCAGAAGCGCTGCTGCGAAACGCTGCGCCGAACGGCGCCTCGTCGAACAACGCCGCGAACGGTACGAACGTCAATGGCAATGAAGCGGCGATGCCCGCGCCGTAGGAAACGAAAACGGTAAGCGGATCGAGCCTCGGTTCGTCGGCGGAAGCGAGGATGTTCACGCCGGCGAGCTGCCACGCGATCATCCATTGCACGAGGAACACGAGCAATCCGGAGACGAGGATTGCCGCGATCGATCGCGGCGGCGCCGCGAACGGCGCAATGAGTTGCCTCATGTTTGGTCGATCGCCGCGATCGGTGGCAAGGCTCGCGTAGAGCAGTCCGCACGCGAGAAGCGGCACGACGGCATTCGCGATCGGCCGACCGACGACGGGGATCAGGCCGAATGCGACTTCGATGACGATCAGCGCAAGCGCGAGCGCCGCGAAGCGAAGCGGCTGGCGCTTGAACAGCCGCAGCGCTTCCGCATACCATTCGAACGCGCGGGTCGCCGGCAACGATCGCGGCGCACGAACGATCGGCGCTTCCGAACCCGTCATCGCAGACCCGCGATTCGTTCAGCCGACCGTTTCGCCGAGATATGCGACGCGTACCGCCGGATCATGGAGCAGCGTATTCGCCTCGCCGGTCAGCGTGATCTGGCCGGATTCCATCACGTAGCCGCGATGCGCAACCTCGAGCGCGAGCTTCGCGTTCTGCTCGATCAGCAGAATCGTCACGCCTTCGGCCGAGACCGCGAGCACGGTCTCGAACACCTTCTGCACCATCAGCGGTGCAAGGCCCATCGACGGCTCGTCGAGCAGCAGGAGCTTCGGTCGCGACATCAGCGAGCGACCCATCGCGAGCATCTGCTGCTCACCGCCGGAAAGCGTCCCGGCCGTCTGCCGACGGCGCTCGAAAAGCCGCGGGAACAACGTGTACACGCGCTCGAGATCCGCCGCGACGCCGGCACGGTCGGTGCGAACGTAAGCGCCCATCGCGAGGTTTTCCTCGATCGACAGCGCGCCGAACACGCCGCGTCCTTCCGGCACCATTGCGAGGCCGCGTCGCACGAGCTCGAACGCGGGTCGTCCGGTTATGTCTTCCCCTTGGTAGCGCACGATGCCGCCGTGCACCGGCTGCAGGCCGCAGATGCCCTTCAGCGTCGTCGTCTTGCCGGCACCGTTCGCGCCGATCAGGCACACAAGCTCGCGTGGCATGACATGAAGGTCGATGCCCTTGACGGCCTGGATGCCGCCGTACGCCACAGCAACCTTCTCGAGCGCAAGAAGCGGCGCGTCGCTCATGTCAGTGCGCAGGGCCGCCCCAAGCACTGACTGCCCCCCTTGGGGGCAGCGAGCGAAGCGAAGCGTGGGGGTCGTTTCATCCTAGTTGCGCCGAAGCCGCCCCAAGCAACTGCCTGCGCCCCCGCTGGGGGCAGCGACCGAAGGAAGCGTGGGGGTCGTTCATCTACGCGCCCTTCAAGTTCAGTGCCACGTCGCCGCCAAGGTATGCGGAAATCACCGCCGGATCCTTCTGCACGTCGGCCGCCGGTCCCTCGGCGATCTTCTTGCCGTAGTCGAGCACCAGCACGCGATCGCACAAGCTCATGACGAGCTTCATGTCGTGTTCGATCAAAAGAATCGTCGTTCCGTCATTGCGAATGTCCCTCAGAAGCTTCGCAAGCGCCGCGGTTTCGGTCGCGTTCATGCCGGCTGCGGGTTCGTCCAGCGCAAGCAGCTTCGGATCGGTCGCGAGCGCGCGGGCGATCTCGAGGCGCCGCTGGTCACCATACGCCAAGTGTCGCGCAAGATCGTTCGCGCGCCGCGCGACGCCGACATAACCAAGCAGCTCGAACGCTCGCTTCTCGATTGCCTGCTCTTCGTCAAGCGTCGCGCGGTTGCGCAGCATCGCGCCGAACACGCCCGCGCGCGTGCGCACGTGACGGCCGATCATCACGTTCTCGAGCGCCGAAAGGTTTGCGAACAGCCGGATGTTCTGGAAAGTGCGCGCGATGCCACGCGCGGCGACGTCGTTCGGCTTCAAGCCATCGAGCGTGCGTCCGTCGAACACGAACGTTCCCGCGTCGGCCTCGTAGATTCCGGTCAGGACGTTGAAGAGGCTCGTCTTGCCGGCGCCGTTGGGGCCGATCAATCCGTAGATCTCCCCGTTCTGGATCGTGAACCCGACATCGGCCAACGCCTGCACACCGCCGAAGCGCTTGCTGATGCCGGTCGCGGTCAGCAGCGCCGGATCGGTGTTCATTTGCGGCAGCGTCATGCAGGTGCGCCTGCGCGCGGCGTTTCGAGTTCGCGCTTGCGCGTCGCAGAAGGCAGGATCCCCGCTGGTCGGAACAGCATCATCAGCACGAGCGCGAACCCGAACAGCAGCATGCGGATCACTTCCGGCTCGACGAGCATCCGGCCGAAGAGCGCCTTTTGCACCGGCTCGACGGTGTAGCGCAGCACTTCGGGGGCGAACGACAACAGGATGGCGCCGATGATCACGCCGAACACGTTGCCCATGCCGCCGAGCACCACCATCGACAGCACCATGATCGATTCGACGAGGACGAAGCTCTCCGGGCTGATGAAGCCCTGCATCGCCGAGAACATGCCGCCGGCGATGCCGCCGAACGACGCGCCCATCGCGAACGCCAGCAGCTTCATGTTGCGCGTGTTGATGCCCATCGCGCGAGCGGCGACCTCGTCCTCGCGGATCGCTTCCCACGCACGACCCACGCGCGAGTTCTGCAGCCTCAGGTTGACGACGATGATGACGACGAGCAGCACGAGGAGCAGGTAGTAGTACTTGACCGGTCCGGTGAACGAGAGGCCCGCCAGCATGTCCGTGCCCCGAAAGCTCAACGGTCCGATGGTGATCGGATCGATCAGCGTGACCCCCTGCGGGCCGTTCGTGATGTTGACCGGCTGCGACAGGTTGTTCAGGAAGATGCGGATGATCTCGCCGAAGCCGAGCGTGACGATCGCGAGATAGTCGCCGCGCAGCTTCAGCGTCGGCGCGCCGAGCAGCACGCCGAAGAAGCACGCGACGGCGGCGCCGATCGGCAGGATCACCCAGAACGGCAGATGAAGATTGAAATGCGGCGAGGCGAGCAGCGCGTACACGTATGCGCCGACCGCATAGAACGCGATGTAGCCCAAGTCGAGCAATCCCGCGAAGCCGACGACGATGTTCAAGCCCAGTGCGAGGAACACGAACAGGATCGCGAGGTTGGTGATGCGCACCCACGCAGTGCCGAAGACGCCGCTCAAGACCAGCGGCAGCGCGACGAGCGCCACGCCGATCAGCGCGAGCCCGATCCACGCCATCGCCGGACGACGGCGAACGTGCAGCAGGTCCTTGACGGTTTCGGTCATCGGATGACTCGACTAGGCGCGTTCCGAAACACGCTCGCCAAGCAACCCCGACGGCCGGAACACGAGCACGAGGATCAGGACCAGGAACGCAAACACGTCCTGGTAGTTCGAGCCGAACAGCACGACGCTGCCGTCCACCTCGCAGCGTTTCGCAAGCGCGTCCGACCAGGACGCGAAATGGCAGAGGTTCGTCAGGTCGCCGACATAGCCCGCACCGAGCGCTTCGATGATGCCGAGCAACAGGCCGCCGAGCATCGCGCCGGCCAGGTTGCCGATGCCGCCGAGGACGGCGGCCGAGAACGCCTTCAACCCGAGCAGAAATCCCATCTGATAGTGCGCGATGCCGTAATAGCTGCCGACCATCACCCCGGCCACGGCGCCAAGCGCGGCGCCAATGACGAAGGTGATCGCGATCACGCGATTGATATCGATGCCCATCAGCCCCGCGACCTGCTGGTTCTGTGCGGTGGCGCGCATCGCGATGCCGAGCTTCGTGCGATAGACGAGCGCAATCAGCGCCGCCATCATTGCCACCGAAATGCCGATGATCGCGATCTGCACGTTGGTGATCGTCGCACCGCCTTCGTTGCCGGTGATGTTATAGCTGACGGTCTGCACGATCTGCGGATAGGGGAGGGGGTTGCGGCTCCAGATGATCATCGCCAGGTGCTGCAGGATGATCGACAAGCCGATCGCCGTGATCAGCGGCGCAAGCCGCGGCGCACGTCGCAGCGGCCGGTATGCGACGCGCTCGAGCGTGAAGCCGACGGCCATGCACACCGGAATCGCCGCGAGCGCAGCGATCAGCACGATCGCAAGCGGCGGCATCGTGCTGCCGGCCGCCGTCAACGTGACGATGACCGTGTACGCGACCATCGCGCCGATCATCACCACTTCGCCGTGCGCGAAGTTGATCAGCTGGATGATGCCGTAGACCATCGTGTAGCCGAGCGCGACGACGGCGTAGACGGTGCCGAGCGTGGCGCCGTTGATTAACTGCTGGATGAATATGTCCACGTCAGGAGACAGAGGTCAGGCGACAGGATGAGAGACCTCGGGCTTGCGCGGCAAGATTGTGGCGGCTGAGCGACGCGGGTCGCAACAACAAAACGGCGCCGTGGAGGCGCCGTTCTGCTAGATGCGGGGCTTGAAGGCTACTTCTTCGGTGCGGCGGTCGCCGGCTCGGGCTTCGCCGGAGCTGCCGGAGGCGTCGACGCAGCCGGAGCAGGTGTCGCCGCCGGCGCGGGCGCCGGAGCCGCGGCCGTCGAGGGCGGCGCTGCGCCGCCCATGTTCTTCATGAACTCCGCGAACGCGACGCTCTTGCCGCCCTGAACGACGGCGACCGGCTCGAGCTTGCCACCCTTCATCGAGAAGATCGTGATCTCGGCGTTCTTGCGATCGCCCTTCTCGTCGAACTCGATCGTGCCGGTCGAGCCCTTGTGCGACAGCTTTTGCAGGATCGGCAGATACTTGGCCGGATCGGCCGAGTCTGCCTTCTGCATCGACTCGATGATCATGTTCGCCGCGTCGTAGGTGAACGGCGCGTAGATGATCGGATCGACGTTGTACTTCGCTTTGTACGCGTCGAGGAACTGCTTCGACGCCGCATTTGCGGGCAGGCCGGCCTGCGAGCAGATGAGCCCTTCGGCAACCTTGTCGCCGGCGAGCTGCTTCATCGTATCGGTGCACGCGCCGTCGCCGAAGCTGAACACCGCGTTGATGCCGAGCTCGCGCGCCTGCTTCAGCATCGGGCCGCCGGTCGCGTCCATGCCGCCGTAGAACACGGCGTCCGGGTTGCGGCCCTTCATCTTCGTCAGGATCGCCTTGAAGTCGGTCGCCTTGTCGTTGGTCTTCTCGCGTGCGACGACTGTGACGCCAGAAGCCTTCAGCGTCTTTTCGACTTCGTTCGCAAGCCCTTCGCCGTACGCCGTCGCATCGTCAACGATCGCGACCTGCTTGACGTTCATCGACTGCAGGTACTGCGCGACCGCAGGCCCTTGCTGGTCATCACGGCCAACGACGCGGAACGTCTGCTTCAGCCCCTGCTCGGTCAGCTTCGGATTGGTCGCCGAGCCGGAAATCATTGGCAGGTTTGCCTGGCTGTAGACCGCCGAGGCCGGAATCGTCACGCCCGAATTCAGATGACCGACGACGCCACCGACCTTCGCATCGACGAACTTCTGCGCGATCGTGGGCCCGAGCTTCGGATCGGCCTGGTCGTCCTCGCCCTGTAGCTCGAACTTCGCCACCTTGCCGCCGATCTTGATCTTCTTCGCCGTCGCCTGCTCGACCGCGAGGCGCGCGCCGTTCTCGTTGTCCTTGCCCAGGTGCGCGATGCCGCCGGTCAGCGGGCCGGCGTGGCCGATGCGAATCGTGATCGTGTCCTCGGCCGGAGGCGCAGGCGGGGTGGCGGCGGTCGTCGTCGTGGTTGTCGTGCTGGATTTCGGCGCTTCGGCCTTTTTCGGCTCCTCCCTGCCGCAACCGTAAAGCGTCGCGAGGGCGGCCGCGCAAAGCGTCAGGCCAAGCTTCGGGGTGAAGTACATACGTAACCTCCGGGAACGGGTGTGACGAGGGAAGACCGCTACGGCAGGGCCGATTAGAATAACAGGGGATTATCGGATGCCGGGTTTCCCGGTGTCAAATTCACGTAGTCTAAGTGTGGTGCACGGAAAGCAACGCTGGCGTATGGCGATCGACGAGCGGGCGCTTTCGTCCGGCGGCCGAAGCGCACAGTTCGTCGACCCCGGCTGCTGCCGGTCGCAGCGCCGAACCACGACGTCGCCGGAGTCGTATGCTTCGCGCCGTCGTGAATCCGCAGCGACGATTCGCGGCGTCAAACCGCCCGAGTCGAACAACTGAACCGGATCCGGTCATGAGCCGGATGGCAATTGCGGGAAGCTCGAACGGCTTTCCGCCTGGGGGACTTCAATGCCGCTGGGCCTCACTCGCCGTCGCGTCATCGTCGGCTTGACCACGATTGTCGCGATCGCGGCGGTCGCTTCGGCGGTCGCACTGCGCGCCACGAAGAAGAACGAGAAGGACATCGCGAAGGTCAAGGCGCCGCCCACGCTCGAATTCACCGCCGCGGACTTGGCCTTCGTCGAAGCGAAGCCGCTTGCGCGCTGGCTGCCGGTCTCGGGGACGGTGCAGCCGGTCCATCAGGCCACGGTCAAGGCGAAAGTCGCCGGGGAGATTCGGGAAATCGCGGTGCGCGAAGGGCAGTCGGTGAAGGCGGGTCAGAAAGTCGCGCGCGTCGACACCGTCGATCTCGAAACGCGGCTCGTCGAGCGCATGGGCGCGCTCGATAGCGCGAAGGCGCAACTCGCGCTTGCCGACAAAACCCGGACGATGCACGGCAAGTTGCTCTCGGAGAAGTTCATCTCGCAGAACGCCGCCGACGGCAGCGAGTCGACGTACAACGTGGCGCAGGGAAGCGTGAAATCGGCCGAAGCGCAAGTGCGTCTCGCACAAAGCGCTATCAAGGACGCCGCCGTCATCGCGCCGCTTTCCGGCGTCGTCGCCAAGCGCCACGTCCAGCCCGGCGAGAAAGTCGCCTTCGACGCGCCGATCGTGACGATCGTCGATCTTCGCGAGATCGAGCTCGCTGCGCTCGTTCCGGCCGTCGATGTGCCGGAAATGAAGATCGGCATGCCGGTCGAGCTTGGCGTCGAAGGATTCGGCGAGCGCAAGTTCACCGGCCGCATCGAGCGCATCAATCCGACGACCGAGCCGGGCACGCGCGCGTTCAATGTGTACGTCACGTTGCCGAACGCGGATGCGCAGCTGCGCGTCGGCATGTTCGCCACGGGCCGCATCGCGATCGCGCAATCGGCGCCGACGCCGACATTGCCGCAGACGGCGATACGAACCGAGGCCGGGCAGAGTTTCGTGTGGACGATCGACAACGGCAAGCTCGTGCGCCGCATCGTCGTCACCGGCCGGCGCGACGACGAAGCGGGCCGGGTGGAGGTGAAGACCGCGCTGCCGGCGAACGTGCCGGTGCTTGCCGCGCGCTTCGACAACCTGAAGGAGGGCGCGACGGCGATCGTCAAGGCGCCCGGCGCGTCGTCGAATGCGAACGTCGCGCCGCAAGGCAGGCCGCAGACTTGAGCTTGCGCAGAGGCCCGCCATGTGGATGACTCGGGTATCTATCGCGAATCCCGTGTTTGCGACGATGGTGATGGTCGCGATCACCGTCCTCGGTCTCTTCAGCTATCAGCGCTTGAAGGTCGAGCAGATGCCCGAAGTGGCGCTGCCGTTCGTGCTCGTGTTCACCAGTTATCCCGGGGCCGCGCCCGAGGCGGTCGAGACCGACGTCACGAAGCCGCTCGAGTATGCGTTGAACCAGATCTCGGGTGTCAAGCTGATCCGCAGCAATTCGCACGAAGGCCAGTCGACGGTGTTCGCCGAGTTCAGGCTCGACACCGACGTCACGCGCGCGATGCAGGACGTGCGAGACAAGATCGCGATCGTGCGGCCCGGCTTCCCGCGCGACGTCAAGGATCCACTGGTCATCCGCGCCGACAACGAGAATCAGGAACCGGTGGTCTCGCTGGCCGTGCTGTCGCCAACGACAAGCTTGCGCGAGCTCACGTCGATCACCGACCAGACGATCGTCAAGGCATTCGAGAGCCTGCCCGGCGTTGCCAAGATCGACGTCCACGGGCGCATGACGCGCCAGGTGCTGATCCGCATCAAGCCCGACGCGCTGACGGCGCTCGGGATCGGCGTCGATCAGGTGATGAATGCGGTTCGCGCGGCGAACCAGGACATGCCGGCCGGTCGAATTTCTCGCGGCCAGACCGACGCCGTGGTCCGCGTCGAAGGGAAGCTGCGGGAGCCCGCGCAGTTCGGCCGCGTCATCGTCGCGCAGCAGGGCGGCGGGCCGGTCTACTTGTCCCAGGTCGCCGACGTCATCGACGGCGAGAAGGAGGAAACATCGCTCGCCCGCATCAACGGTCGTCCGGCGATCACGATCGACATCCGCAAGGCGCAGGATGCGAACATCGTCGACACCGGCCGCTTCGTGCGCGACGCGGTCAAGCAGCTGAAGGAACGGCTGCCGCCGGACGTCGAGATCACCGTCGTCAACTCGTCGGCGGAAGCCGTCGAGAAGAGCGTGAACCGCGTCAAGCAGACGATCGTCGAGGGCGCGCTCCTGACGGTGCTGATCGTGTTCCTGTTCCTGCACAGCTGGCGCAGCACGGTCATCACCGGCCTCACGCTGCCGATCTCGGTCATCGCGACGTTCATTGCGCTCCACGCGTTCGGCTTCACCATCAACTTTCTGACGCTGATGGCGCTGTCGCTGTGCATCGGGCTCCTGATCGACGATGCGATCGTCGTGCGCGAGAACATCGTCCGCCATCTCGCGATGGGCAAATCGCATCGACAGGCGGCGCAGGAAGCGACCGACGAGATCGGGCTCGCGGTGATCGCGACGACGTTCGCGATCGTCGCCGTGTTCGTGCCGATCGCGTTCATGCAGGGCATCATCGGCCGCTTCTTCTTTCAGTTTGGCGTCACCGTCACCGTCGCGGTGCTGGTGAGCCTGTTCGTCAGCTTCACGCTCGATCCGATGCTGTCGTCGGTGTGGCGCGATCCGCCGGAAAGCCGGTTCCGCGCGATGCCGTGGCTTGGTCGCGTGATGGATACGATCGAGCGCGGCATCGAGAAGCTGCACGAAGCGTATGGCGCGGTCCTCGGCTGGTCGCTTAAGCATCGCAAGTCGGTCATCACGCTCTCCGTTGCGTTGTTCGTCGCGAGCTTCGGCGTGCCGCCGCTGGTCGGCACCGAATTCGTTCCCGAAGGCGACCGCGGCTTCATCACGCTGCGGCTCAACGCGCCGGTCGGCTCGAGCCTCGAGTACACCGACAGCAAGGTGCGCCAGGTCGAGGAGGCGTTGAAGGCGTTCCCCGAGATACGGCTTGCGATGACCACCGTCGGCACCGAGGAAGGACGCAACTACGCTCGCGTCAATCTGAAGCTAAAAGAGCTTCACGAGCGCACGCGATCGCAGAAGACGCTCGAGCGGGAGATCCGCACCGTGCTACTGCCGATCGCGGGCATCGAGCTGACGTTTGGCTTCAACCGCCCGATCTTCGTCAACCTGCTGGGGCCGGATCCCGAATCGCTGTCGTCGATCATGCGCGACCTCCAGGCGCGCGTCGCGAAGGTGCCCGGCATCACCGACCTCGAGAATTCGGACAAGGCGGCGAATCCCGCGCTGTCGATCCGCCTGAACAATGCGGCCGCTGCGGACCTGGGCATCACGGTGCAACAGATCGGCAGCACGCTGCGGCCGCTGTTGGCAGGGGACACGGTGAGCTACTGGCTCGCGGCGGACGGCAACAACTACGAAGTCAACGTGCAATTGCCGAAAGACCGGCGGCGTCTGGCATCGGACATCGCGAACCTGTCGGTCTCGACGAACAAGCGCGGGCCCGACGGCGAGCTGCGCATGGTGCCGCTGCGCCAGGTCGCGGAGATCGTCGAGACGACGAGCCCGCAGATCATCAAGCGCCAGGAGTTGCAGCGGCGCGTCGCGCTGTACGCCAATGTCGAAGGTCGACCGTCAGGCGACGTGGGCAGCGACGTGCAGAAGATCATCGACCAGATGAAGGGCGAGTTGCCGCCCGGCTACCGGTTCGACGTCGGCGGCCAGCAGAAGGAGATGCAGGAATCGTTCGCCGCGGCGGTCGCGGCGCTCGGCCTTGCCGTCATCTTCATTTACCTGATCCTCGCGTCGCAGTTCGCGAGCTTCCTGCAGCCGATCGCGATCATGGCGAGCCTGCCGTTCTCGTTGATCGGCGTGTTCCTCGCGCTGCTCTTCACCGGGACGACGCTCAACATCTTCTCGATCATCGGCGTGATCATGCTGATGGGGCTCGTCACGAAGAACGCAATCCTGCTCGTCGATTTCGCCAATCGCGCACGCCGCGCCGGCGCGAGCGTCGAATCGGCGCTGTTCGAGGCGGGGCAGGTGCGGCTTCGACCGATCATGATGACGACCGCGGCGATGATCGCGGGCATGTTGCCGCTCGCGCTCGGCATCGGCGAAGGCGGCGAGACGCAGGCGCCGATGGGACGCGCGATCATCGGCGGCGTCATCACGTCGACGCTGTTGACGCTCGTCGTCGTGCCGGTGCTCTACACGTACATCGCCAACGGTGAAGAGCGGCGGCGCGCGAAGCGAAGGGCGCGCGGTTCCTACGAAGCCGCAACGGATCCGGCCGGCGCCGACGACTAACGCAGCCACACCCGTCGCGCCGGGTTGCTGTTGGCAGAGGCTGGACTGACGCGATGCGATACTTGCAAGTTGGCTTCGAACCCAGAAACATAACAACCTACGAGTTGGTAACGCGCCCGCCCAGGG
>DATLNR010000098.1:0-13141 GCA_035536655.1 Casimicrobiaceae bacterium | reverse complement strand
AACGCGATCACCGACTCGCGCGCATTCTCCCGTTCGACCCATTCGAAGCCGGCGGGGTCGTTGTCGAGCTCGTGAAGCGCCGGCTCGCGCCGCAATGTTGCGTTGAGATCGCCGACCCAGCGCTTGAGCGCTGCGTGCATCGGCGCCTCGGCTTCGCTCCACGTCAGCTCGCCTTCGTGCGTCCACTCGCGCGTCTGGCCGAACTCGCCGCCCATGAACAGCAGCTTCTTGCCCGGGTGCGCCCACATCGCGCCGAACAAGAGGCGCAGGTTCGCGAAACGCTGCCAGTCGTCGCCGGGCATCTTCGACAGCAGCGACCGCTTGCCGTACACGACTTCATCGTGCGACAGCGGCAGCACGAAATTCTCGTAGAACGCGTACCAGATCGAGAAAGTCAGCTGGTCGTGATGATGCGTGCGGTGGAGAGGCGCGCGCGACAGAAAATCGAGCGTGTCGTGCATCCACCCCATGTTCCATTTGAGGCCGAAGCCCAGGCCCCCGGCGTACACCGGCCGCGACACGCGTGGCCACGCGGTCGACTCCTCGGCGATCATCTGCACGTCCGGGTGCTCGCGGTACGCGGCCTCGTTCAGATCGCGCAGCAAGGCGATCGCATCGAGGTTCTCGCGGCCACCTTGCGCGTTCGGCACCCATTCGTCGTACTTGCGCGCGTAATCGAGGTAGAGCATCGACGCGACGGCGTCGACGCGAAGCCCGTCGATGTGATAGCGATCGAGCCAGAACATCGCCGACGAGATCAGGAACGAACGGACCTCGTGGCGCCCGTAGTTGAAGATCAGGCTGTTCCACTCGGGCGAGAACCCCTGCCGCGGATCGGCGTGCTCGTAGAGATGCGTGCCGTCGAAGCGCGCAAGCCCGTGCGCGTCGTCGGGAAAATGCGACGGCACCCAGTCGAGGATGACGCCGATGCCCCGCTGATGCAGAACGTCGATCAGCGCCATCAGATCCTGCGGCGGACCGTAGCGTGCCGTGGCCGCGAAGTAGCCGGTCGTCTGGTACCCCCACGACCCGTAGAACGGATGCTCGGTGACCGGCATCAGCTCGACGTGCGTGAAGCCCATCGCGGCGACGTAGTCGGCCAACGGCTCTGCGACCGAGCGATACGTCGGCAACCGGTCACGGACTTGGCGACGCCACGAACCGACATGCATTTCGTAAATGGAGATCGGCGCATCGAGCGCATTCGCACGCGCGCGAGCTGCCATCCATTGGTCGTCGCCCCAGTCGTAGTCGAGAGTGGTGACGCGCGATGCGGTGGCAGGTGGCGCTTCGGCTGCGAAGGCAACAGGATCGGCCTTCTGCAACGCGTGGCCGTCGTGCGTCGCGATGCGGTACTTGTACGTGTCGCCGAGTTGCGGTCCGGCGATTGCCGCTTCCCAGAGCCCTGTCGCATCGTCGCGCGGCGCCAGCGGATTCGCGTCCGCGTTCCAGCCGTTCCATGCACCGATGACGGATACGGCGGACGCATTCGGTGCCCATACGCGGAACGACGCAACGCGATCGGTGAAATGGCAACCGAGGTGCCGGTAGATGCGTGCGTGCCGGCCCTCGCGGAAGAGATGCGCGTCCAGCTCGCCGAATGCGACGGGCTCGCGGCGATCGGTCGCAGTCTCTCCCTTCATGGCATCGATGATGATAGCCCGCCCATGGCCGCGTAAAGCCGGCGACGGACTACAAGAGCAACCTTGTGATCACCTCATCACGTCAAAGTTACAATCGACGGCATGCGGGTGCTGTTCGCGACGTCCGAATGCTCCCCATGGGTCAAGACCGGCGGCCTGGGCGACGTGGCGGCGTCGCTGACCGCGCGATTGCAGCGCGACGGCTGCGATGTGCGCGTGCTGATGCCCGCGTATCGCGATGTCCGAAACGCGATAGCATCGACGAACTTCGCGAGTATTCCGGCGACGGCGACGTTGCCGGGCGCGACGATTCGCAAAGCGACGCTGCCGTCCGGCGTCGTCGCGTGGCTCGTCGACAGTCCGACGTTGTTCGATCGCGAAGGCGGCCCCTACCAGGATGGCAAGGGCCTCGACTTCCCCGACAATGCGTGCCGATTCGCGCTGCTGTCGCACATTGCGGCAACGCTTTCCTCCGCGACGACGCCGATCGAGTGGCGACCGCACATCCTGCATCTCAACGATTGGCAGACGGCACCCGCCGCTGCGCTGCTGGCGCAGTCGACCGAAGCACGAGCGGCAACGCTCGTCACGATCCATAACCTCGCGTTTCAGGGTGTGTTCGACGGCGATCTGACCGGAATGCTCGGCCTCCCGCCGCAAGCATTCGGTATCGACGGTGTCGAGTTCCATGGAAAGACGTCGTACTTGAAGGCCGGACTGATCTACGCGGATGCGTTGTCCACGGTAAGCCCGACGTATGCGCACGAGATCCAGCGCGCGCCGCTCGGCTTCGGCCTCGAAGGGGTGCTCGCGATGCGCGCGCGTCAGCTCACCGGCATCCTGAACGGCATCGATGAAGTGACCTGGGACCCCGCAAGTGATCCGTTGTTGTTCGCTCGCTACGATGCAGCGAATATCGGCGGAAAGCGGGAGAACAAGCGCGCCTTGCAGTGCGCGATGGGACTCGCCGAACGCGCCGACGTGCCGCTGTTCGGCATCGTGAGCCGTCTGACCTGGCAGAAGGGCACGGATCTCGCGCTCGCGTTGGTCGACCGGCTTGTCGCGCGGCCGGCGCAACTCGTCGTCCTGGGAAGCGGCGAGCGCGACTTCGAGCAGAGGTTCGCGGCTTCTGCGCGGGCGCATCCGCGCTCCGTCGGCGTGCGCATCGGCTTCGACGAGCCGCTCGCGCATCGCATCGAAGCGGGCGCCGATGCGTTCCTGATGCCATCGCGCTTCGAGCCTTGCGGACTCAATCAAATGTACAGCCAGCGCTACGCGACGCCGCCGATCGCGCATGCCACCGGCGGCTTGTGCGACTCGATCGTCGATGCGACGCCTGAGGCACTTGCAAGCGGTCGCGCGACCGGTTTCCTGTTTCGTCAACCGACGGCCGATGCGCTGAACGACGCTCTCGATCGCGCGATCGACGTCTACATGCAGCCGGATCGATGGCGGGCGATGATGCGTGCCGGAATGACGACGCCTTTCGGATGGGCTCGAAGCGCGCAGGACTACATCGCGTTGTACCGGTCGCTCGTTGCGAAGGCCGCGTCGCTTAGCGACCTGCCACCAACTCCTCTCGACGCAGCACGAAAACGGCGTCTTCCGCGCCGTGCACGGAGAGCCACGTGAACGGCAGTCGCGGAAACGCCGCTTCGACGGCACCGCGGTTGTGCCCGATCTCGACGGCGAGGACGCCTTCAGGCGACATGAATCGCGCGGCGTCGTGCAGGATGCCGCGCACCGCATCCATGCCGTCATCGCCGCCGGCGAGCGCTATCACCGGCTCATGGCGGTACTCGGCAGGCAGGGCCGCCATCGCGCGCGCATCCACGTAAGGCGGATTGCTGATGACGAGGTCGTAGTTTTTCTCCGGCAGGTTGGCGAAGAGATCGGAGCGAATCAGGTTCACGCGGTCAGCGAGCCCGTAGTCGCTGACGTTGCGCTGCGCGACGGCGAGCGCGTCGGAGGATAGATCCGTCGCATCGACGTCGGCATTCGGGTACGCGTGCGCGAGGACGATTGCAAGGCAACCCGATCCGGTGCACAGGTCGAGACCCGACGCTACGCGCGTCGCATCGCCCACGAACGGCGCAAGGCCGTCGGGGAGCAGCGGAGCAATGAGCGAGCGGGGGATCAGCACGCGATGGTCCACGTGGAAGCGGAAATCGCCGAGCCACGCTTCACCCGTCAGGTAAGCCGAGGGAACGCGGTCGTCGATGCGACGCGCGAAAAGCTGCGCGAGCATCGCGCGCTCGGGCTGCGTCAGATGCGCGTCGAGGAACGGCTCCAGCCGGTCGAGCGGCAGGTGCAATGCATTGAGCAGCAGATAGGCCGCCTCGTCGTACGCGTTCGTCGTGCCGTGACCGAACGTCAGCTTCGCTTCGTTGAACCGCGTGACCGCCCAGCGCAACCAGTCGCGCAGCGTGGCGAGCTCGTTGACCGGCGACGACATCACGTCAACGGGATAAGGGCCCCCATGCTTGGGGCCTCATCTCCATTTCGGGCGCCGCTGCGCGCCCCCTCGAGGGCAGCGGAGCAGAGCGAGCGTGAGGGTCGTTTCATCAAGCCGCGAGCAAGCGGTCGAGGATCTCGCGATAGATGCGCGACAGCGGCTCGAGATCGCGCACCGCGACGCGCTCGTTCAACTTGTGGATCGTCGCGTTCACCGGGCCGATCTCGACGATCTCCGGACAGATCGCGCGGATGAAGCGGCCATCGGATGTGCCGCCCGTCGTCGACAGCGCTGGCTCCGCACCGGCATGCTCGGCGATCGCCGCTCGCGCCGCATCCACGAGCTTGCCGTGGCGCGTAAGGAATGGCATGCCGAACGCGGTGATCGTCGCGTCGTAGTCGAGCGAGTGCTTCTTCAGCACCGCTTCGAGCCGTGCGACGAGCGACTCGCGCGTGCTCTCGGTCGAGTAGCGCCAGTTGAAGACGACCTCCAGTGAGCCGGGAACGACATTGGCCGCACCCGTGCCCGCGTGGATGTTCGAGCACTGGAACGTCGTCGGCGGAAAGTTGTCGTTGCCGCGGTCCCACTCGACGCGAGCAAGCTCGGCAATCACGGGCGCTGCCAGATGAATCGGATTGCGCACCTGCTCGGGATAGGCGACGTGGCCCTGCACTCCGCGGATCACGAGCTTCCCGGTGAGCGTTCCGCGGCGTCCGACCTTCACCATGTCGCCGAGCCGTTCGACCGACGAGGGCTCACCGACGATGCAGTAGTCGATCGCTTCGCCGCGCGATGCAAGCGCTTCAACGACCTTGGTCGTGCCGTCGCTGTTCGTTGGCCCTTCCTCGTCCGACGTCAAGAGCAACGCGATCGAACCCGGATGATCGTTGCGCGCAGCAACGAACGCCTCGATCGCCGTCACGAACGCCGCGAGCGAGCTCTTCATGTCGGCGGCGCCGCGGCCGTAGAGGTAACCGTCGCGGACGACAGGCTCGAACGGATCGGAATGCCAGTCGGTCAGCGGTCCGGTCGGCACGACGTCGGTGTGTCCGGCGAAGCAGACGATCGGTGCGCTCGCGCCGCGCCTGAGCCAGCTGTTGGTGACGCCGTTGCTGTCGATCGATTCGCGCTTGAATCCGAGCGGCGCGAGTCGCTCGGCGATCAGCTGTTGGCAACCGGCGTCGTCGGGCGTCGGCGAGCGGCGCGCGATGAGTTCGCGGGCGAGGTCGAGAGTGGGCGACGAGGGCGAGCGCATGGGACCGCGGAGCGTAACACCCGCATCTTTGCGAGCTCGACGACGCATCGCATTCCGTCGCACCTCAATCGTTGTTTCGTTGCTCCTGCTGCGGGCGGCGCTCGCTCTGGGCCTCCCCGAGCCGCCCGCCTGTTTCACACCGCGATGAAAAAGGTGCGCAGGGGACTATGCGTTATCCACCAAACCGCGCCGACGCCTGTTTTCATCGCTCCAGCAACTCCGCGTCGATCGCCACCGCCGTGAAATCAGCCGACGCGCGCCCACGCGGCTTCTTGTCGCCGCCCTGGCTTTCCATCGTCTCGACGCGCGCATTCGGATGGCTCTGGTTGATGAGCCAGGCAAGGTTCGTGGGCGAATCGGACGCGGCCATGGCCTCGTCGTAGGTCATCAGGCTGTCCATGTACATCCGGCACAGCGCCTGCTCGAAGGTTTGCGATCCGGGGTAGAGCGACTGCTCCATCGCCTCCTTGATCTGCGTGAACTCGCCGTTCTTGACGAGCTCCGCGATCAGCGACGTGTTGAGCAGGATCTCGACGGCGGGCTGCATCTCGCCGTCGCGGTTCTTGACCAGCCGCTGGCAGACGATCGCGCGCAACCCGATCGACAGGTCCGAGAGCACCGCCGAACGCGCGTCGTAGGAGAACAGGTTGATCATCCGCGACAGCGCGTGATAGCTGTTGTTCGCGTGGATCGTCGACAGGCACAGGTGGCCGGTGAGCGTATGCAGCAGCGCCGCCTGCATCGTTTCCTTGTCGCGGATTTCGCCGATCATGATCAGGTCCGGCGCCTCACGCAGCGCGTTCTGCAGCGCCAGGTGATAGCTCTGCGTGTCGACGTGGATCTCGCGCTGGTTGACGATGCTCCGCCGGTGCTCGAACAGATACTCGACCGGGTCTTCGATCGTCAGGATGTGGCCCGAGCGCGTCGAGTTGCGGTGATCGATCATCGCGGCGAGCGTCGTCGACTTGCCGGATCCGGTCGCGCCGGCGACGAGGATCAGGCCGCGCCTCTCCATCACCAGGTCTAGCAGCACCGAGGGCAGCTTCAGCTGCTCGAAAGGGGGCACGCGGCTACGCACGAAGCGGATCACGAGCGAGATCGTCCCGCGCTGGCGGAAGATGTTGATCCGGAAGTTGCCAACCGCGCGGTCGAGATGCGAGAGGTTCATCTCCATCTCGCTCTCGAACTGGCGCGCCTGATCCTTGCTCATCAACTCGTAGGCGATGCGGCGCACCGTTTCGACGTCCATCGGCTGTGTCGAGACCGGCTGCACGACGCCGTTCACCTTGATGTTGATCGGAGCGCCGCACGAGATGAACAGGTCGGACGCCTGCTTCTCCGCCATCAGCTTGAACAATCGGTCCAGGTACATGCGTTTTCCCTCGCGTCTACAATGCCAAGCGCGCGGATGCGTTATCTGCGAATTGCGCGACCAACCCGAGCATTCAATGATAATGTCATGAAAAGACGGGGTTTTCCAATGCACGCCCGTGATCAGCCGCCAAACGGCAGGTTCTGCGCGAGTCGCGCCCTGCGATAGAACCGGGCGACCGAAGCAACTTCCATGCTTGCAATCATCGGTGGCAGCGGCCTGACGAGGCTTTCGACACTGGCCGTGGCGCATCGTCAGGTCGTCCGCACGCCTTACGGCGATCCGTCGTCGACGGTGATCGTCGGCCAGATCGCCGGCCGCGATACGATGTTCCTCGCCCGCCATGGCCACGGGCATACGATTCCGCCGCACCGCGTCAACTATCGCGCCAATCTGTGGGCGTTGAAGGAGCGCGGCGCGACCTCCGTTCTGGCGGTCGCCTCCGTCGGTTGCATTAAGACGCATCAGCCTGGCGACCTCGTGCTGCCGGACCAGCTGATCGATTACACGTGGGGGCGCGAGCACACGTTCTTCGACGGCGGCGACCGCAAGGTCGTGCACGTCGACTTCACGCATCCCTATACGCCGGCGTTGCGCGAGCGCTGCCGTGCCGCGGCGAAAACCGCCGGCATCGCATTGACCGACGGCGGCGTCTACGGCGCCGTGCAGGGACCGCGATTGGAATCGGCGGCCGAGATCGATCGCATGGATCGCGATGGCGCGACGATGGTCGGCATGACCGGAATGCCTGAGGCGTCGCTCGCGCGCGAGCTCGAGCTGCCGTATGTTGCGATCTGCGTGAACGTGAACCATGCGGCGGGCCGCGGCGACAGCACCGAGTCGATCTCGATCACGCGACTGCTCGCAACGCTCGAGGCGGGCATGGACAAGGTTCGCGTGCTGCTCGATCACCTGGTCCCGACGCTCGCCCCCGTCGTTGAAGCGATTGCGCCATCGCCACCCGAGCAGCCGCCGCCCCCGAAACCCGAGACGCAGCCGTCATGATCCGCGAAGTGCTGAAGATGGGCGATCCACGCTTGTGGCTTCGCTCCGAGCCGGTCGACAGCGTTCCGTCGCGAAGCGTCGATGCGTTGCTCGTTGATCTGCGTGACACGATGAAGGCGCTGAACGGCGCAGGTCTGGCTGCGCCACAGATCGGTGTGCCGTTGCGCGTGGTGATCTTCGGCATGGACTTCAACCCGCGCTATCCCGATGCCGAGCCGGTGCCGTACACCGAGCTGGTCAACCCCGTGCTCACGCCGCTGACCGAGGAGATGGAAGAAGGCTGGGAGGGCTGCCTGTCCGTGCCGGGGCTGCGCGGCGTCGTTCCGCGCTACACGAGACTGCATTACGAAGGGCTGGCGCCCGACGGCACGTCGATCCGTCGCGAAGTCGATGGGTTCCATGCTCGCGTCGTGCAGCACGAATGCGACCATCTGGACGGCGTGCTCTATCCGATGCGAATAAAGGACTTCACCCGCTTCGGGTTTACCGATGTGCTGTTTCCCGGCGTCGCGGCCGTGGAGGATTAGAAACGCAGCCTCTGTCGGGTTTGGCGATCGCTTTGCGTTGTACCGGTAGACAACGAACGATAGGGCCCAACGTCGTGAAAGCAGCCTGCGCAACAAAGCTCGGCATCACTGTCATCTCGGCGCTCGTCATTGCGCTTTCGCAGGCTTCGGCCGCGCCTCCGATCTACAACGCCACACGCATCGGTGCGCTGCCGGGAGGAAACGCGAGCTTCGGCACCGACATCAACTTCAACGGCGATGTCGTCGGCTGGTCGTGGACCAACGGCACGACTGCCCCGCACGCGTGGCGCTATTCGGGGACGACGCTAACGGACTTCGGCACGCTGGGCGGTGTCGGCGCTACGGCGCACGCGATCAACGACGCCGGCAACTACGTCGGTCTTGTCACTCTGGCAGGCGGAGGCTTCGCACCCTATGTGGTGACGGGCGGCACTGGTCAACTTCTTTCCGTGACCGGCGCCACGGGCGGCAACGTGTACGACATCAACGCCAACGGCCAGATCGCCGGAGATCTCGTTTTCGGCGGCGTTCGGAGCGCGACCATCTACACGCAGGCGGGCGTCACGAACCTGGGAACGTTCGGACGCACGTCGGCGACCGCATCCGCGATCAATGACAGCGGCCAGGTCGCAGGCTGGACGAGCGATGGCGCCGGTGGACTGCGCGCGTTCCGGTTCTCCGGCGGCAGCTTCACCGATCTCGGCACGCTGCCCGGAGGCACGGTGAGCCAGGCGATCGACATCAACGCCCGCGGTGAGGTCGTCGGCTATTCGACGACCTCGGGCGTCAACACGCCGCGAGCGTTCCTGTACGCCGGTGGGCAGTTGACGAGTCTGGGAACGCTGGGCGGATCGACGAGCGCCGCGCAATCGATCAACGACAGCGGCCAGATCGTCGGCGAGGCGCTGACCGGTCTCGGCGCGACCAACGGGTTCCTGTACACCGACGGCGCGATGTACGACTTGAACACTCTGGTCGTGTCGGGGCTTGGCGGCGCGCGGCTCACCAATGGCATCGCGATCAACAACAAGGGACAGATCGTCGCGCAGGCTTGTCCGACGGCGATCACTTGCCAGACGTTCAAGCTCGATCCGACGGCGCCGGCCGGCAAGGTGCGCGCGATCGAGTACTACCACGCCGGATTCGATCACTACTTCCTGACGACGATCGACGACGAGGTCACCAAGCTCGACAACGGCACGTTCGTCGGCTGGGCGCGCACCGGCGAGAGTCTCAATCTCGATTCCACGGCTGCGGCGGGAACCGTCACCGTCTGCCGCTTCTTCAGCGCGACGTTCGCGCCGAAGAGCTCTCACTTCTACACGCCGTTCACGAGCGAATGCGACACCGTGAAGGCGGATCCGGTGTGGACGTTCGAAGGCGACGTGTTTCGCGTGGCGTTGCCGGACAGCGCGGGCGCGTGCGCCGCCGGCCGCATAGCGGTCTACCGTCTCTACAACAATGGGATGAGCGGCGCGCCGAACCATCGCTATACGACGAGCCTCAACATCCGCACGGCGATGATCGCGCGCGGCTGGATACCGGAGGGTTTGGGGCCCCAGGGCGTCATCATGTGCGTGTGATCACCTATAGCTATCAGCTGTCGGCAAGGACGACCGTTTACAGGCCCTAAACCCGCAACTCGTCGTAAAGCGAGGTTTCGAGCTTCAGCAGCGCGTGCTCGTCGTGAAGCCGTGCGCCGTCGACGAGGAACACGTCCTCCGCCCGCTCGCCCAACGTATTGATCTTCGCGCTCACGACGTTGATGTTCGCCTTGGCGAGCACGTACGCGATGCGGGCGAGCAGGCCCGGCCGGTCGCCGGCGACGATCTCGAGAATGTGGTGCGTGCCTTTGTCGTCGGCGAAGATGCGAACCTCCGGCGTGAGCGGAAAGTGGCGCACGCGGCGCGAAACACGGCCGGGTCCGGGAAGCTCGAGCGGCGCCTGCGCGTCGAGCACGCGCGTAAGCTCGTGCTCGATGTACTGGATCGTGTCGCGGTACGAGGCCGTCGGGTTGGCCGGGTCGTGAACCATGAACGAATCGAGCGCGAAGCCGTGCCGCGTCGTATGGATCTTCGCTTCGAGGATCGACAATCCGGCGCGACCGAGAAAGCCGCAGATGCGCGCGAATAAAGCGGGCTGATCCGGCAGGTAAACGAGGAGCTGCAAGCCGGCGCCGCTGCGCGACAACCGAGCTTTGACCACCGGCGATCCAACGTCGACGCGCCAGTACAGATGGCGCGCGTGCCAGGCGAGCTCCTCGGACGAATGCCGCTGAAAGTACGCGGTGTCCAGACGTCGCCACAATGCCCATTCGCTGTCCGCCGGCACTGCATATAGACGCAGCAGGCTCTGCGCTTGTCGCTGCCGCTCCGAAAGGCTGTCGTCGAGCGTGCGCGGCGCATCTTCGCCCGCGAGCACGCGCCGCGTCGCATGGAACAGGTCCTCGAGAAGCTGCGCTTTCCACGCGTTCCAGACCTTCGGGCTCGTCCCGCGAATGTCGGCGACGGTCAGCAGGTACAGCGCAATGAGCGCACGCTCGCTCGGGATCTTGCCTGCGAACGCTTCGACGACCGCCGGATCGGAGATGTCCTGCTTCTGCGCCGTCGACGACATCGTCAGGTGGTGCTCGACGAGCCACGCGAGCAGCTTCCCGTCGGCGGCGGAGAATCCGTGATCGTGCGCGAACCGCGTCGCATCACGCGCGCCGAGCGTCGAATGGTCGCCGCCGCGTCCCTTGGCGATGTCGTGGAACAGCGCCGCCGCGTAGAGCACCTCCTTGCGGTCGAAGTCGGCAATGAGCCGCGAGCACAGCGGATACTCGTGCGCGTGCTGGGTCTCGGTGAAGCGCCGCAGATTGCGGATCACCATCAGGATGTGCTCGTCGACGGTGTAAACGTGGAACAGGTCGTGCTGCATCTGGCCGACGATGCGCCCGAACGACGGCAGGTAATGGCCCAGGATGTCGTAGAGGTTCATCCGCCGGAGCTCGTGCGTCAGTCCCCGCGGCTCGCGCAGCATCTGCGCGAATCGGGCGCGGTTCGCCGCGTTGCGGCGGAAGCCCGCGTCGATGCGATGACGGTTGCGCCACAGCGCGCGCAGCGTCCGCGCCGACATGCCCTTCAGCTCGCGCCGGCGTTGCATCGTGAGAAACGCCTCGAGCATTGCGCCGGGCTCACGCTCGAACAGCTGCTCGTCGGTGACGTGAAGCAGCTCGTCGATCGCGACGAAATCGTCGGACAGACGGATCGGCGGCGTGTCGATCGGGAAGAGCCGCGCGTGCAGATTCTGCAGCAGGATCGTGTTCACCTGGCGAACGACCCGTGCGGCGCGAAAATAACGCTGCATCAACTGCTCGGAGGCAAGCTTCGCCGGCGTGTCGCTGAGCCCAAGCTCGCTTGCGAGCGCCGTCTGCAGGTCGAAGACGAGTCGATCCTCGCGACGGCCAGCGAGATAGTGGAGCCGCGCGCGCAGTCCGCCGATCACATGTTCGTTGCGATTGACGGCGCCCGCTTCCTCGACGGTGATCAGGCCGCGCGCGGCAAGCTCCTTCCACGTTCGTCCCAATCCCGAGGCGCGAGCGATCCAAATCACCGTCTGCAGGTCGCGCAACCCGCCCGGATTCTCCTTGACGTTGGGCTCGAGGCTGTACGCCGCATCGTGATACTTGAGATGCCGTTGCTGCTGCTCGAGCGCCTTGGCTTCGAAGAACGCGCGAACATCGAGCGTGTCGATGAAGCGCCGTTCGAATTCGTCATAAAGCCGGCGGCTGCCGGCGACGAGCCGGTGCTCGAGCAAACTGGTGCGGATCGTGGCGTCGCTCGCCATCTCGCGTTCGCAGTCGTCGAGCGTTCGTGCCGCAAAGCCGACCTCGAGGCCGACGTCCCAGAGCGTCGCAAGCAGTCGCTCGATCGTGCCCCGGATCGCATGGGGATCGTCGGGCACGAGGAGCATCACGTCGACGTCGGAATGCGGAAACAGCTGCCCGCGGCCGTAGCCGCCCACACCGACCAGCGCCACAACTCGTGGCATAGCCGACTTCAACCAGATCGCGCGCAGTGTGCTATCGACGAGTCGCGCGTGGCCGCGCAGGAGGCGCGTTGTGTCGGACCCGGCGCGAAACGCCTCGCGCAGCTCGACGCGGCCGCGTTGCAGCGTGTCACGCCACTGCGCGACGTCGGTCGACGCGATTTCCGCTGACGCGGCGACGGGCGCCACGCGGATCAGACCGGCGGCGGGGGACTTCCCGGCGACACGGTCATCACTTCGAAGCCCTCGGGCGTCACCAGCACCGTGTGCTCCCATTGCGCCGACAGCGAATGATCGGCGGTGACGATCGTCCAGCCATCGGCCAGCGCACGGATGCCCGCGCGGCCGGCATTGATCATCGGCTCGACGGTGAAGATCATGCCCGGCTCGAGCTTCAACCCCGTGCCTGCGCGGCCGTAATGCAGCACCTGCGGCTCCTCATGAAACTGGCGACCTATGCCGTGTCCGCAGAACTCGCGCACGACCGAGAAGCCATGGCTCTCCGCGTGCTGCTGGATCGTGTGCCCGATGTCGCCGAGGTGCGCGCCCGGCTTCACCGCGCGGATGCCTTTCCACATCGCCTCGAACGTCACGCCGACCAGCCGCTTCGCCTGGATCGGCGGCGCGCCGACGAAGAACATCCGGCTGGTGTCGCCGTGGTAGCCGTCCTTGATCACCGTCACGTCGACGTTGATGAGGTCGCCCGACTTGAGCTTGCGCTCGCCCGGGATCCCGTGGCACACGACGTGGTTGATCGACGTGCACAGCGAAGCGGGGTAGGGCGCGTGCCCTGGTGGTGCATAGTTGAGCGTCGCCGGGATCGTGTGCTGCACGCTCACCATGTAGTCGTTCGCA
>DATLNR010000097.1:0-51796 GCA_035536655.1 Casimicrobiaceae bacterium | reverse complement strand
CGCGGCGGCAACAGCCGGCACACGCGCAACATGCGCACGATGCACGACGCGCCGCTCGACGTGCTGACCGATGCGTATGGGGAGAACGAATACTGGGACGATCTGCTCAAGGTGACGGGCGGACAGACCGACGAGCGGCTTGCGCGCATGGCGATCCGCGGCACGGCCGATCACGTGCCTTGGATGAAGCGCCACGGCGTGCGCTTCCAGGCGCCGCTCGGCGGCACGCTCCATCTCGGGCGCACGAACGCGTTCTTCCTGGGCGGCGGCAAGGCGCTGATGAACGCGTACTACGCGTCCGCCGCGAAGCTCGGCATCGACGTCGTCTACGACTGCGAGGTCGTCGACGTGCGGATTCGCGAGGGTTGCTTCGAGTCGTCAACCGTCGAACACGACGGCGCGCGGCACGACGTCGGCGCAAAGGCGATCGTCGTCGCGTCCGGCGGTTTCGAGTCGAACCTCGAGTGGCTGCGCGAGGCCTGGGGTCCGCCGGCCGACAACTTCCTCATTCGAGGCACGCCTTACAACACCGGCCGCGTGTTGAAGCTGCTGCTCGAGCAAGGCGCGAAGGCGGTCGGCGATGCGGCGCAAGGCCACTGCGTCGCGATCGATGCGCGGTCGCCCAAGTTCGATGGCGGAATCGTCACGCGCGTCGACGCCGTGTCGCTTGGCATCGTCGTCAACCGCGAGTCGCAGCGCTTCTACGACGAAGGCGAGGATTTCTGGCCGAAGCGCTACGCGATCTGGGGACGGCTCGTCGCGGGACAGCCGAATCAAATTGCCTACGCGATCATCGATGCGAAGTCGATCGGCAGGTTTATGCCGCCGGTGTATCCGCCGATCGTCGCCAAGTCGATCGCCAAGCTCGCGCAAAGTCTCGAGCTCGACGCTTCGGCGCTCGAACGGACCGTCACGAACTTCAACGCGAGCGTGCGTCCGGGAACGTTCGATCATGACCATCTGGACAATTGTCATACGCTGAATCTCGATCCACCAAAGACGCACTGGGCCCGTGCATTGGACACGCCGCCGTACTACGCTTATCCGTTGCGACCCGGCATCACCTTCACGTATCTCGGTGTCGCGATCGACGACAAGGCACGCATGATCCTCGACGACGGCACGCGGTCGCCGAACGTGTTCGCCGCGGGAGAGATCATGGCCGGCAACGTGCTCGGCAAGGGCTATCTCGCCGGCATCGGCATGGCGATCGGCACGACGTTCGGACGCATTGCCGGCGAGGAGGCGGCGCGGCGTGTCGGTCGCTGACGCCCCGCGGCTGACCGCGCTGATCGAGGAAGCGCAGCGCGTCCTCTCGATCTGCAACGCGTGCCGCTACTGTGAAGGCTATTGCGCGGTGTTTCCCGCGTTGCAGCGCCGATTGGCGTTCGACGAAAGCGACGTGCACTACCTCGCCAACCTGTGCCACAACTGCGGCGCTTGCCTCTACGCGTGCCAGTACGCGCCGCCACATCCGTTCGAGGTGAACTTCCCGCAGCTTCTCGCCAACGTGCGCAAACGGAGCTACGCGAGGTACGCGTGGCCGAATGCGCTGGCGTCGGCGTTCGAGCGTAACGGCACAGTCGTCGCGATCGTCACAATGGCAAGCATTGCCGCACTGCTGCTGTTCACGGCGTGGTACGCGAATCCGGTCCGCTTCTTCTCCGCGCACTCCGATGCCGAGGGATCGTTCTATGCGGTGATGCCGCACGGAGTGATGTCGACGATGTTCGTCGTCGTGTCCGCGTTCGTCGTGTTGGCGCTCGGCGTGTCGTTTGGGCGCTTTTGGCGCGATACGGGCGAGCGGCGAAGCGAGCTTGCGTCGCCGGGGACGTTGCGCGGCGCTGTGCGGGATTCGGCGTCGCTGACGTATCTCGATGGCGCCGGCGAGGGCTGTCGAACCGAGAACGCGTCGCCGTCATCAATGCGTCGGATCTTTCATCATCTGACGTTCTACGGGTTCCTGCTGTGCTTCGCCGCGACGGTGATTGGAACGATCTATCACTACGGCTTCGGCTGGCAGGCGCCTTATCCGTTCTTCAGCATGCCCGTCGTGCTTGGAACGATCGGCGGCGTCGGACTTCTCGCAGGACCCGCCGGTTTGTGGTGGCTCAAGCGCCGGCGCGACCGCGACCTCGTCGATCGGACGCAGGACGGCATGGACGCGGGATTTCTCGTCCTGCTGTTCGTGACCAGCCTGACCGGCCTGCTGCTCCTCGCGCTTCGCGAAACGCGGTCGATGGGCGTGATGCTCGCGCTGCATCTCGGCGCCGTCATGGCGCTGTTCCTCACGCTGCCTTATGGAAAGTTCGTGCACGCGCTGTATCGCTTCGCAGCGTTGCTGCGCTTTCATCGCGAGCTGCGTCGACCGTCGCAGGTTTCCAGATCCGAATAGCGGCGACGAGCCGGTTACACTTCGCCGGATGGCCGGCGTTTCCGCTTACCGCACGATCGACGTTCACCGCATCGCCGGTGCGCTTGGCGCCGAGATCCGCGGAGTGGAGTTGTCGCGAACGCTTGCCGACGAAGAGGTCGGCGAGATTCGGCGTGCCTGGCTCGACCACCTGGTCGTCTTCTTTCGCGACCAGCACCTCGACCCGCAAAGCTTCCTCGACTTCGCGCGCCGCATCGGTACGCCGATCGAGTATCCGTTCGTCAAGGGTATCGACGGCTTTCCGGAGATCATCGAAGTCAAGAAGCTCGAGCACGAGAAGGTCAACTTCGGTGGCGTGTGGCACACCGACACCGCGTATCTCGAGCGCCCGCCAATGGCTTCGATGCTGCTCGCGCGCGAGGTTCCACCGTTTGGCGGCGACACGTTGTTCGCGAACATGACGCTGGCTTACGAAGCGTTGTCCGAAGGGCTGCGGCGCATGATCGATGGTCTTGTCGCGGTCAATTCGTCGGCCAAGGCCGACGTCAGCCGCACGCGCGAAGACCGCATCAAGAGCGACGGTCGCCCTGCGGCGCGCGACGAATACGTCGCCGAGCATCCGGTGGTACGCACGCATCCAGAAACGGGTCGCAAGGCGCTCTATGTGAACCGCGCACACACGGTGCGTTTTTCCGGCATGACCGACGAAGAGAGCGAGCCATTGCTGCATTATCTTTTCGCCCATCAGGTCAAGCCCGAGTTCACCTGCCGATTCGTCTGGCAGCCCGGCTCGATCGCGTTGTGGGACAACCGCTGTGCGCAGCACAATCCGATCAACGACTATCACGGTTACCGGCGCGTGATGCATCGCATAACGCTCAAGGGAGACAAGCCCCGATGAACCGGCTGCTCATGCTCATGCTCGCGATGACGTTCGCGCTCGCTGCGTCGGCGCAGGCGCAAACCTGGCCGCAGAAGCCGGTTCGCCTCGTGGTTCCGCAAGCGCCCGGCGGCGCATCTGACGCGCTTGCGCGCGTGATCGGTCAGCATCTTGGAGAAAAATGGGGACAGCCCGTGGTCGTCGAGAACCGCGCCGGCGCCGGCGGCAACATCGGCACGGAAGCCGTCGCAAAATCACCGGCCGACGGCTATACGCTCTTGCTCGGCTACGTCGGCACGCACGCGATCAACGTGAGCTTGTACAGCGCGCTCGGCTACGATCCGGTGAAGGATTTCGCGCCGGTCGCGACGCTTGCCACCGTGCCGTTCGCGCTTGCCGTCAACAGCGCGTCGACCGCGCAGGACTTGCGCGCGTTTCTGGCCCAGGCCAAGGTCGCCCCGGGCAACGTCGGTTACGGATCGGCGGGCACCGGCTCGGTCAATCATCTGCTCGGTGAGATGGTCAACGCCGCCGCTGGCGTCAAGCTGCTTCACGTGCCGTACAAGGGCGCTGCCGCGGCGCTCAATGATCTGCTCGGCGGGCAGGTGCAGGCGGCGTTCGGCAGCCTGCCGTCGCTTGCCGGACATGTGCGATCGGGCCGGCTGCGCGTGCTCGGCGTGACGAGCGCAAAGCGCTCGCCGTCATTTCCGGAAATCCCGACACTCGCGGAAAGCGGCCTCGCCGGCTTCGACGTCAACCCGTGGTTCGGCATCCTCGCGCCCGCCGGCACGGCGGAAGCCGTGGTGCGCAAGATCAACGCCGACATCAACGAGGCGCTGCGCAGCAAGGACGTCGTCGAGAAGTTCGGCGCAGCGGGTGCGGAGCCCTTCGCATCGACGCCCGAACAGTTCTCCGAGCAGCTGAAAGGTGACATCGCGAAGTGGGCCCGCGTCGTGCGGGAGTCGGGTGCGAAAGCGGATTGACTTCCCGTGCAGCGTGAGGCCGACGACATCTTCGCGTTGATCCGACCGGAATAGGCAGCGTTATCCCGATCGCTGCAACCGCTCGCGCAGCACGCGATGCTGCACCTTGCCGGTCGCCGTGCGCGGCATCCAGGCGTCGGCATGGAAGCTCACCGAGCGCGGGCGCTTGTAGCCGGCGATGCGATCGCGGCACCACGCGAGCATCGACGGCTCGTCGAGGTCTGCGCCGTCGTGCAGAACCAGCGCCGCATGCACGGCCTCGCCCCATTTCTCGTGCGGCAGGCCGACGACGGCGACATCCTTGACGGCGGGATGCTGGCCCAGCAGCTGCTCCACCTCGGAAGGGTAAACGTTCTCGCCGCCGCTGATGATCATGTTGCTCTTGCGGTCGACGAGGTAATAGTAGCCCTCGCTGTCGCGACGCGCGATATCGCCGACCGAGCACCAGGCGCCGCGGAACGCCTCGGCCGTCTTCTCCGGATTCTTCCAGTACCCGTCGAAGGCGTAAGGCGTGTTCGAGAAAAGCTCGCCTGCCTCGCCTTCGTTCACTTCGACGCCGTCGCCATCGAGGAGCTTGATCGCGCCCGAACCCGTCCATTCGCGCCCGACCGAGCCGAGCTTCGTGAGCTGCTCGTCGGGACGCAGCAGCGTCACCCATCCTGCCTCGGTCGAACCGTACAGCTCGAAGAGTCGCGAGTTCGGAAACTGCTCGAGGATCCCGAGCTTGGTGTCGCGGCGCACCGGCGCGGACGAGCACATCAGCTTGTCGATCGCGCGCACGTCGTGGCGCTTTTTCGTCGCGTCGGGCAGCGCCAGCATCATGATGTAGTGCGTCGGCACGAGCGACGTGAACGTCACGCCTCGTCCGAGCGCCGCCAGCACGCGCTCCGGATCGAAGCTCGCGCTGTCGTCGATGACGCAGGTGCCGCCGCAATACGTCAGCGTGAACGAGAAGTAGAGCGAGTTCGCATGGCACATCGGCATGACGAGGAGCGCCGCGTCGTCGCGCGTGAACCCCACGTCGAGTGCGGTGACGAGCGAGATCAGCGCGCTGCCGCGGTGGCTGCGCACGGCACCTTTGGGCCGCCCCGTCGTCCCCGACGTGTACATCAGCGCCCACGTGTCCCGATCGTCGATCGGTGTCGACAGCGGGCTTGGCGCGGCGCGCTCGAGCAGCGATTCGTAGCGCTGCCAATCACCCGGTGCTTCCCCGTCGCCGATCAGCACGTAGCGCGCAACGGGGATGTCGAGCTGGTCGACGATATCGGCGACACGGTCGGCAAGGACGTCCTGCACGATGAACGCGCGTGCATCGCAATGCTGCGCGATGTAGGCGACCTCGTCCGCAATGAGCCGGAAGTTGATCGGCACGGCGATCAAGCCCGCGCTTGCGAGCGCGACGTAGATCTCCATCCACTCGAGCCGGTTGTACGCGAGGACCGCGACGCGATCGCCTTTTGCAAGTCCCAGCCCGACGAGCGCGTTCGCAAGCCGGCTCGCGCGCTCGTGCCACTGCGCGAACGTGACGGCGCGTTTCGAGTCGCGTGCGCCGATCTTGGCCGGTTGCTGCCTTGCTTGCGCAGCGACGACTTCGGCCAGCGTCAGGAGTTGCGGCATCCGGCTTGGCGTGCTCTGGCTTCGACGCGAGCGAGTCTATCGCCAACCGAAGGCCAACGGTAGGGCAGATCAGTGCGTTCGCTTCGGGTCGCGTTGCGATCGCGGCAGATCTGCCCGGACTCGTTCCTAGTAAGATGCGCCGGTCGGCGGTGCGAACGCCAGGAACGAACGTGAAGACCAGCGCAGAGCGCATTCGCGTGATCATCGCCAAAGTCGGATTGGACGGCCATGATCGCGGCGTCAAGATCGTCGCCCGCACGCTGCGCGATGCCGGCATGGACGTCATCTATACCGGTCTGCACCGGACGCCCGACGAGGTCGTCGAAGCGGCGATCCAGGAGGACGCGGATGTGATCGGCGTCAGCATTCTGTCCGGCGCGCACATGACCGTGTTCCCGCGCATCGTCGATGGCCTCAAGCAGCGCGGCGCGGACGACATCCTCGTCGTCGGGGGCGGCGTCATTCCCGACGACGATCTGCTTAAACTCAGGGATATCGGCGTCAAGGAGATCCTGCTGCAGGACACGCCGCCCGATGCGATCGTCGCGATGATTCGCCGGATCGTCGCGGAGCGCGGGCCGCGGTGATCGGGGTTTTCGCCCGCATCGCCGGCTGAATCGATGGCGTACATCGCCTCGCAGAATCTCGTGCCCGGCGTGCTCGAAGGCGACGTCCGGTCGATCGCACGCCTGTTGACGCGCGCGGAAAGCGGTACAGATGAAGCGCGCGACGCGCTCGACACGATGTTCATGCGCTCGGGACGTGCGCATGTCGTCGGCGTGACCGGCGTGCCGGGCTGCGGCAAGTCGACGCTCGTCGCGAAGCTCGTGGTCGCGCTCCGCCAGTCGGGACGCAGCATCGGCATCGTCGCTGTCGACCCGTCGAGTCCGTTTTCCGGCGGCGCCATTCTCGGCGACCGCATCCGCATGAGCGACCTCGCCGGTGATCGCGATGTGTACGTGCGAAGCATGGCGACGCGCGGTTCGCTCGGCGGCCTTGCGCGAGGCACGCTCGAAGCCGTCGACGTGCTCGATGCGGCCGGCTTCGACGTCGTCATCATCGAAACGGTGGGCGTCGGGCAGGACGAAGTGGACATCGCCAGAGCCGCGCACACGACCGTGGTCGTTTCAGCGCCCGGACTCGGCGACGACATCCAGGCGATCAAGGCGGGTATCCTCGAGATCGCCGACGTCCATGTCGTGAGCAAGTGCGACAAGCCCGACGCGAACCGGACGATTGCCGATCTGAAAGGGATGCTCGCGATGGGACTCGCGCTCGGCTCGCGCGGCGCCTGGCGGCCGCCGGTCGTGCCGACCAGCGCGGTGGACGGCGTGGGGATCGCCGAAGTGGTGAACGCGATCGACGATCATCACAAGGCGCTGATCGAAAGCGGTGAGATCGAACACCGCCGCGCGATGATTGCGGAGCGACGGATGTTGAAGGCCGGCGAGGAAATCCTGCGCGACCGCTTCGAGCGCGAGCGCGATGGCGCGGTTCAATCGCTCGTCGATCAGGTACGCGCGCGGGCCGTGTCGCCGTATACGGCGGCAGTGCGCTTGCTGCGTGGAACGAAGGTTGGAGAGATCCATGAATGACCGTATGCCGACGCGTGGGTCGATGTTCGACCCGGACGCTCAAGAGCGGCTGTCCGAGCAACTGACCGGGTGGGAAAGCGAGGAAGTCGCACGATTCACCGCGCGTGCGCCCGAACGGAAGCCTGCGTTCGCGACGCTCGGAGGCTTCGAGGTGAAGCGCACCTATACGGCGCTCGACCTTGCCGACACGCCGCTCGAAGACATCGGACTTCCGGGCCAGTATCCGTTCACGCGGGGTCCGTATCCGACGATGTATCGCGGTCGGTTCTGGACGATGCGCCAGATCGCGGGCTTTGGCACGGCGGAAGACACGAACGTGCGCTTCAAGTACCTGATCGCCCAAGGCCAGACGGGGCTGTCGACCGACTTCGACATGCCGACGTTGATGGGTTACGACAGCGACCACCCGATGAGCGAGGGGGAGGTCGGCCGCGAAGGCGTCGCCATCGACACGCTGGCGGACATGGAGCACCTGTTCGAAGGCATCGACCTCGAGCGCATCTCGGTGTCGATGACGATCAATCCAAGCGCATGGATCCTGCTCGCGATGTACATCGCGCTCGCGCAAAAGCGCGGCTTGGACTTGGACAAGCTTTCCGGAACGATCCAGGCCGACATCCTGAAGGAGTACCAGGCGCAGAAGGAGTGGATCTTCCCGATTGCGCCGTCGGTGCGCATCGTGCGCGACTGCATCATCCACTGCGCACGCACCATGAAGCGCTACAACCCGATCAACATCTCGGGGTATCACATCTCGGAGGCTGGCAGCTCGCCGCTGGACGAAGTCGCGTTCACGATGTGCAACCTTATCGCGTATGTCGAGGCGGTGACGAAGACCGGCATGCACGTCGACGAGTTCGCGCCGCGGCTCGCCTTCTACTATGTGAGCCAGGCCGACTTCTTCGAGGAGATCGCGAAGTTCCGTGCCGCGCGGCGCGTTTACGCGAAGATCATGAAGGAGCGCTTCGGCGCGAAGAATCCCGAGTCGATGCGACTGCGCTTTCATTGCCAGACCGCCGCTGCCTCGCTCACGAAGCCGCAGTATGAGATCAACGTCGTGCGCACCGGGTTGCAGGCCCTCGCGGCCGTGCTCGGCGGCGCGCAAAGCCTGCATACGAATGGCATGGATGAGGCGTTCGCGATTCCGACGGAGGACGCGATGCGCGTTGCGTTGCGCACGCAGCAGATCCTGGCCGACGAGTCGGGCGTCGCGGACGTCGTGGATCCGCTCGGCGGCTCGTACTACGTCGAGAGCCTGACGACGCAATTCGAACGCGCGATCTTCGCCATCGTCGACGACGTCGATCGCAACGGCGGAACGATCAAGCTGACCGAGGAGGGCTGGTTCCAGCGGCGCATCGCGGACTTCGCCTACGACACGGCGTTGAAGAAAGCGAACGGCGACAAGCCGGTGATCGGCGTCAACAAGTACGCGATGGCGGACGAGAAGTTCGACATCGAGCTGCACCCTTACGATCCGCTGACCGCAACGCGGCAGATCGAGCGGCTGAATCGCGTGCGCAACGAACGCGACGTCGCGAAGGTCGAGGCTTTGCTCGACCGGCTGGTCGAGGTCGCGAACGACGAGTCGGCGAACCTGATGCCGGTCACGATCGAGCTCGTCGCCTCCGGAGCGACGATGGGCGACATCGTCGAAAAGCTCAAAGGCGTATGGGGCACGTACCGCGAGAAGCCGGTGTTCTGAGGAGGAAGCAAGGAGCCATCGCGTGAACGCCATCCGGCCCGACTCGGTCGCCGGCGTCATCGCGCGGTTGCTGAAGGCGCGCGGCGTCGATCGCGTGTTCGGCCTGTGCGGCGGCCACATCATGCCGATGTGGATGAACATCGATGCTGCAGGCATCGGCATCGTCGACGTCCGCGACGAGCGCGCCGCCGTCTACATGGCGCATGCATATGGCGAGCTGACCGACACCATCGGCGTTGCGCTGGTGACGGCAGGGCCCGGTGTGACGAACGCGATGACCGGCATCGCCAATGCGCACGTTTCGCGTGCGCCGGTCCTGATCCTTTCCGGCACGCCCCCGCGAGCGCAGGAGAACCGCGGGGCCCTGCAGGACCTTGCGCACACCGACCTCGTACGATCGATCACGCGCTATGCGCGCACGGTCCGCGAGCCGACTTTGGCGGTGCAGGAGCTGGACGAAGCGGTTTCACGTGCATTCGGTCACGGCGCAGAGCCGGGACCGGTCTATCTGGAATTTCCCACTGACACGTTGCGTTGCGACGTTCCGCGCGCGTTGCAACGCGATGAGTACTTCCGGGTGCGGCCTCGTCCGTTGACGTTGCCCGATCCGGCTTCGGTACAGGCCGCCGCGGATCTGCTATGGTCGGCGCACCGACCGCTCGTCATCAGCGGTCGCGGGGCGCGCCGGGCTGGCGCATCGCTGGTGCGATTTCTCGATCGGCTCGGTGCACCGTATCTCGACACCGGCGAAACGCGCGGCATCGTTCCCGACGCTCACCCGAGCGTCGTCGCCGCGATGCGCGGCACGGTGATGACCGAGGCCGATGTCGTCTGCACCGTCGGCCGCCGGCTCGACTTTCAGCTCGCGTATGGCTCGCCCGCCGTCTTCGGCGGTGCGCGCTTCGTTCGGGTGGCCGATATCGCGGGGGAAATGCGCGACAACCGGCGCGGCGACGTCGAACTGCTCGCAAGCTGCGGACCGGCGCTCGATGCGATCGTCCAAGCGGCGGGCACGCGCATATCCGCGGTGGATCGCGACTGGATTCGCGGTCTGCGTTTACGGCACGAAGAGCGGGCCGCGAAGCTTTCGGCGGCGATGAGAAGCGCGCCATCGGATGCGTCGGGCCGCATTCATCCGAATCGATTGCTCGCCGCGTTGCAGGACCGTATCGGCACGCATGCGGTTGCGGTTGCCGACGGCGGCGACTTCCTGAGCTTCGCGCGCGTCGGCCTCTCCGCATCGACCTGGCTCGATCCGGGACCGTTGGGCTGCATCGGCATCGGCACGCCGTTCGGCATTGCGGCGGCGCTCGCGTGTCCGGACCGAATCGTCTACGTCGCGACCGGCGACGGCGCATTCGGCTTCAACGCGATGGAGATCGACACCGCGGTCCGCCACAAGGCGCCGCTGCTGATCGTCGTCGCGAACAACGCGGCCTGGCAGATCGAGGTTCATGATCAACAGCAATCGTTCGGCAAGATCGTGGGCACGCGCCTCGCGTCCTCCGACTACGCGGCAATGGCGCGCGCATTCGGCATGCACGGCGAGCGGGTGACGCACGCCGAGGACCTGGACGGCGCGATCGAGCGTGCGCTTGCCAAAAGACCGGCGTTACTCGACGTCGTCGTTACGCCTGAAGCGATGTCGTCGGACGCGAAGACGGGGCTCGCATGGGTGCCCGACCTGCAGGCGCTGGCGGCGTGGGACGAGGCGGAGCGGCGGTGGCGATCGTCGTCGACCGCGTGACGTCCGTATCGGTCAGCGAACGCTCCACAGTTCCTGCATCCGCCGCGCGAAGCCCGTCCCCACGGCATCGTCCTCGTGCATGAAGTAGACATACGTCTTCTCCAATCCGGAGGCTGCGATGCGTTCGACCCACGCGCGCAGGTCCTCGTCGCTGTACCGGGTGCGGCGCAGGCGAACGTACCCGCGATCTGCCGTGGCAACGAACGGCGTCTCGCCTTCATCGGTATCGGTGACGCATAGCATCAACCCGCGCGCACGCATCAGCGCATAGACCTCGTCTTCGAGCCAGCTCTCGTTGCGGAACTCGAACGCGAAGCGCGGGCCGGTTGGCAATGCGTCGGCAAAGTCAGCGAGTCGCGCGATGTCCTTCTTCAGGAACGGCGGCAGCTGGAACAGGATGACGCCCAGCTTGTTGCCCAGCATCGACGCGCGGCGGACGAACTCGCCGACCGGCTGCGCGCTCTCCTTCAATCGATTGATGTGCGTGATGCGTCGCGGCGCCTTCAACGTGAACGCGAAGCCGTCGGGCACGTTGTCCGCCCATGCCTCGAGCATCGCCTCGGCGGGCATCCGATAGAACGTGTTGTTGATCTCGACGGTGCAGAGCCGCTCGGCGTAGTACTTAAGCATCGCATCGCCGGGGAGCTTCTTTGGATAGAACTTGCCGAGCCACTCCTTGTACGAGAAGCCGCTCGTGCCCGCCGACAGGGCCCCCACGCTTGCGGCTTCATTTACCATTTCGAATGCCCGCTGCACCGCCCCCCGAGGGGGTGCGATGAGCGCCTTGGGACGGCCCTGCGGCGCTCATGTCCCTGCGATGGCGACTTCCGCCACGCCTACGGCGCCTTGAATCCGACCTTCGCCATCAACGCGGGCGTCAACCGCACCGCACTATCCTCCATCGACGCCCAAGGATCCGCCTTGAGCTTCGCCATTCGCTTCGACAGATTCTTCGCATTGAAGTACGCGAAGCGAACGTCGTTCTTCAGCTCGTCCCATTCGATCGGTGTGGCGACGGGCGCCTCGGCGCGCGCACGCAGCGAGTAGGGCCCGACCGCGGTCGCGCCTTCCGCATTGCGCAGGTAGTCGATGAAGACGCGCCCGCCGCGCGATACCTTGAGCAGCTTCGACGTGAAGCGATCCGGAAACGTGCGCTCGAGCAGCTCGGCAACGGCCTTGGTGAAGCCCTTGACCGTTTCCCAGTCGAACGTCGGCTCGATCGGCGTGACGATGTGCAAACCCTTGCCGCCGGTCGTCTTCAGAAACGCCGGAAGGCCCAGGTTGTCGAGCAGCGTGCGCACCACCGCCACGGCATCCTTCAGCACCTTCCAGGCAAGTCCTTCGTCCGGATCGAGATCGAACACGATACGGTCCGCAAGCCCGAGCGACGGCGTCCTCGATCCCCACGGATGCAACTCGAGCACGCCCATCTGCAGCAGCGCAACGAGCGCAGGCACCGACTCCGCCATCATGTACGTCGACGTTCCGCCGTCGCTGTTGGCAATCGCGACGCGCGCGATCACGTCGTTGACCGAGTCGTCGACGTTCTTTTGATAGAAGCACTGCTTATCCCAGCCGTTCGGACAGCGCACGAGCGACAGCGGCCGGCCGACGAAATGCGGCAGCATCACGTCGCCGATCGCGGCGTAGTACGAAGCGAGATCGCGCTTCGAAAGCTTCGCCTCGGGATAGAGAAGCTTGTCGGGATTGCTGATCGTGATGCCCGACACGCTGTTCTTGTCGTCGACCGCGCGGGCGGCGGGTTTCGCGGGCGCCGCCTTGATCGCGTGTGTCGGCGGCTCGTTATCACTGACGCCTTCGCGCTCGCGCACGACGTCGCGTGCCGGCTTGTCCTCACGTAGCCCGACGAACGTCGGGTGACGCAGCGTCCCGTCATTGGTCCACTCGGTGAACGCGACCTCGGCGACCATCACCGGCTTCACCCAGTGCGCACGTCGTCCTTCGGCGCCGGTTGGCGGATTGTGAAAAGCAGGCTTCGGCTGCGCAATCGCAACGAGTCGACGATGCAGGTCCTTGAGCGTCGCCATCGAAAAGCCAGTGCCGACCTTGCCCGAGTACGCGAGACGCCCGTCGGGTTGGTAGACGCCGATCAACAACGCGCCGAACGCTTCGCGCGTGCCTTCCGGATCGGTGTAGCCGCCGATCACCATCTCCTGCCGGCGCAGGCACTTGACCTTGACCCACGACGGTCCGCGACCCGGCTGATAACGGCGGTCGGCGCGCTTGCTGACCATCCCTTCGAGGCCGAGCTTGCGCACGTTCTCGAGAAAGTCGCTGCCGTTCACGGCGAAGTGCGCGCTGTAACGGACGTTGTCCGGCGCCGTTTCGAGCAGCGCTTCCAGCGCCCGCTTGCGCGCGATGAGCGACGCGCCCCGCAGGTCGTAACCGTCGAGATAGAGCAGGTCGAATGCGAAGTAGTTGAGCGCGTTCGCACTCTGGCCGTCGAGCGCATTCTGCAGCGACTGGAAGCTCGAGCGTCCCTTGTCGTCGAGCGCGACGACTTCGCCGTCGAGCCATGCGTTGCCCACGGGCAGCCGCGCGAGCGCGCGCACGACCGACGCAAACGCGAGCGTCCAATCCTTGCCGCTCCGCGAGATCAGCGAGGCCTTGCCGTCCTCGATCCGGCAAAGCATGCGGTAGCCGTCGTACTTGATCTCGTGAACCCACGTCGCGCCGGACGGTGGGGTCTTGGCGAGCGTCGCGAGCTGGGCCTCCATAAGATCCGGAAACGGTGCGGCGCGTGCGCCCTCGATCGACTCGAGCTTTGTAGCCGCCTTCGAGCGGCGCTTCGCAACGGCACCTTCGTTGACGTTGTCGGCGACCGATCGATTGGAGTGCCAGACGCGATCGGCGTTGCGCTTGATCTCGTCCAAGCTGCGGCCGGTAACGATGCTGTCCGGTCGATCGTCGACGATCGAAGCCTCACCGCCCAGCCGCGCGAAGTCGTCGGATTCCTTGATCAGCAGCCAGCTGTCGCCGCCGTACTTCCCGCTGCGGCTCTTGATCAGGTTCCAGCCGCCGTGGAGTTTTTCGCCGAACAGCTGGAACTTGAGCCTGCCCTTCGCGTAGCCCTCGTCCGGATCGGTCGTCGGCTCCCACGTCCCGCGATCCCAGACCATCACCGTGCCCGCGCCGTATTGCTTCGCGGGAATCACCCCTTCGAAGTCGTTGTAGTCCATCGGATGGTCTTCGGTATGCATCGCGAGGCGCTTGTCGTTCGGGTCGAGCGACGGACCCTTCGGCACCGCCCATGACAGCATCACGCCGTTCAATTCGAGGCGGAAGTCGTAGTGCAGCCGCGTGGCGGCGTGCTTCTGCACGACAAAGCACAAGCCCTTCGAGCGTCGCTTGCCGACGTTGCCGGCGGGCTCAGGCGTAACCTTGAAATTGCGTTTTTGACGGTACCGCTCGAGTGCCATCGGAGGTGGTCGGTGCGTCGCCGGCGCCACAACGAGTCCGGTTCGCGAGAGGAAAGCCGCCTAAATGGTTGATGCTGCGGCGCCATTTTGGCACGATGGCCGGCCCGGCAGGCACTTAGCAAGAGGCACGTCATGGCGGCTCGGGCACTCGCATCGGTCACGATCAGCTTCGGGATGGTCTCGATTCCCGTGAAGCTGTTTTCGGCTACGCAACCTTCGGCCGGCGTCTCGTTCAACTTGCTGCATGCGGGCTGCGGGTCGCGATTGAAGCAGCAGTACCTGTGCGCACGCGAAGGCGTCGTCGTCGATCGGGCCGACATGGTCAAGGGCTACGAGTTTGCGAAGGACCAGTACGTCACGTTCACGCCGGAAGAATTGAAGGAGATGGAGGAAAAGGGCACGCAGACGATCGAGATCGACGAGTTCGTGCCCGGCGCCACCGTCGATCCCGTCTATTACGACAAGGCGTACTTCCTTGGCCCCGACAAGGGCGGGTCGAAGCCTTATGCGTTGCTTGCCGAGAGCATGCGGCAGACCGGGCAGACGGCGATCGGCCGATACGCGGCGCGCGGCAAGCAATACATCGTGCAGCTGCGCGCCGTCGAAGGCGGGATCGTGATGCAGCAGCTGCTCTACGCGCCCGAGGTCCGCACGATTGGCGAGGTCGACATCGAGACGGCGCCCGTGCGCGACAACGAGCTCGCGCTCGCGAAGCAGCTGATCGCGCAGATCAGCGCGCCGGCGTTCGATCCGACCGGCTACGAAGACGAAGTCAAGAAGCGCATCGAGGCGTCGGTGCAGCGCAAGGTCGAAGGCGAGGAGATCGCGATCTCGCCGGTCGCTCCGACGTCTGGCGCGCAGGTCATCGACTTGATGGAGGCATTGCGTGCGAGCCTTGGGAAGGCGCCGGGCAAGCGTGCGCCGGTGAAAGCGCCCGTGGCGGCGGAAAAGCCAGCGATGACCGAGACGAAGGGACGCAAGCCGCCGAAGAAGATCACCGCCGAGCCGGAGGTTCGGCGCAAGGCCGCGAAGCGCTGACGGCTTCAGCGCGCTACGGCGCCCTCCGGCGCATACGCTGGCCCCCGAGCAGCAGCAGGAGGCCACCCAGCGCCAGAGCCACCGTCGGAAGCTCTTCGACGACGCCGAGCGGCACGATGGCCCTGTGGCCGTCGCAACGTTGTTCTCCGTGTTGGTGTCGGTGCCTCCGGATACGAAGCGATGATGAAAGGCCAGGCGGACGTCGTCGCCGGCCTGAAGAACAAGTTGCAGACGGCCCCCGCCTCGGTCGTCCCGGCGGAGATTCTCGCGAAGCAGCATCGCACGCAGGCGGAGCCCGGGACTGCCGCGAAGGAGCGTTAGGGTGGATCCGGGGGCGGACGAATAGCGCGCGTTCGCGACCGATGCGCATCCGCGGTCGGATGCACGCGCTGGATCGGCGCTCCCGCGACCTGTCGCTCGACGATGGACCGAGCATCGTCCAACAGCGCGCGCGCGTTCCAATCGACCGGCCAGCCGTCACGCAAGCGAACGCGACCCGCAACGTAGACCGCTTCGATCTGATCGCGATTGAAATAGCGCACCGTTTCCCATGTCAAGTCGTAGCTCGGGACCAGCTCGGGCACGTCGAGACGCACGACGAGCAGGTCCGCGGCATGGTTCGCTGCGAGGCGGCCGGTCGCCCCTTGCAAGCCGACGGCGGACGCGCCCTCGCTCGTTGCATGATCGAGCCACGTCCATCCACCGCCGGCGGACGAGTCTCCGACGCGGAGTCCGTGCGCAACGCGCTGCACGGTCTCCGCCGCATCGAGCAGGCGAAAGCCGTCGCTGCGCGTGCCATCGGTGCCGATGCCGAACCGGATACCCAGCGCGTGCATCATCAGCGCGTCGAGCGCGCCATTGCCCTTCCAGACGCTGGCGACCGGGTTGTACGCGAGGGCGGCATCGCGATCGCGAACGCGTGTGACTTCCGAAGCCGTCATCAACGTCGCGTGCGCAAGCAAAGCCCGTGGCCCGAGCGCATCGCAGAAATCGAGCTGCTCGATCGGCCGCCGACCGCACGCGACGAGTGAGCGCTCGACGGCGGCGAGATGCTCGTTGGCGTGCGTCTGGAAGATGCATCCCGCCTCTTCGCAGATCGCATAGATGCGCGACAGCATGCTGTCGCTCGCGGCTTCCGGTACCGAAATCGCGAGCGAGGGGTGGATCGTGGCGTCGGTATCGAAGCGCGCGACGTGGCGCTCCGCGGCGTCGATCAATCCGTTACGATCACTGTCGGTCATCGGGTTGCCGTCGACCAAGTCGTTCGCCAGCGTCGCGAGCACGCAGCGCAGTCCCGTCGTTCTCAGCGCCGCGAGGAGCGGCTCGACGCCGAACATCGATCGCGTGCCGGCCTCGACGACGGTGGTGAAGCCCCCGCGCATTGACTCGAGGCAGGCGAGCATCGCGCTGACGTGGATCGCGCGTTCATCCAGGGCCCGCTCCATCGGTACCCAGATGCGGCGGTAGATCTCCGACGGCTCGCCGAACGCGAGCGCCTTGCCGAGCGACTGCGTCAGATGATGATGCGCATCGACGAGTCCGGGCATGACGAGCCGATCGGCTAGCTCGACCGTTTGCGCCTGCGCGTGATCGCGGCGCAAGCGCTGCGCGGGACCCACGCGCGCGATGCGATCGCCCGCGATCAGCAACGCGTGGTCGCGCACGACACCGTCAGGCAACAACGTGAACGTCGGACAAAGCAGCGTTTCCATGCGTGCCTCTGATCAGCGCACAAGAATCCACGCGAGCCACACGGCGATCGCGAGCAGCATCACGCTCGCGGCGCGCGCGAGTGCGAGGACGTTGCGGCGCGCGGCGAGCCGCTGTCCAACGAGGAACCCCGCCGCAAGCAGCCCCGCCAGCATCAACGTTGTCATCGGTTCCAGTCGACCGGCCAATCCGTTGACTGCCGTGGCGGCAAGCGCAACCGGAAGCTGGATCGCATGCGCAGCGAGCCAGCAAAGCGCGATCGGCTGAGCGGCGAGGCTCAAGAGCGGCCAGAGTGCAACGGGTCCGCCGGTCCCCGTGATCGCCGACAGCAAACCGGCAGCAATCGAGAGCACGAGGATGGCGGAAATCGAACGTTCGCGTTCACCGCGCGCATGCCAGCGGTCGCTGGCGAGCCCGCGGATCCCCCCGATGAGCGCCAACGCCGCGATCAAACCCACGGTGAATGAAGTTGGCAGCATGGCGAGGAGAAACGCGCCGACCGCAGCGCCGACGGCCGAACCGGCAACAACGACGGCAACCGCGCGCCTTTGGGCCATGTCCTGCCACGCCGCCCGTGTCGCGAGCAGAGCGGGCGCGAGGAGCGCTGCGCTGCTCGAAGCCACCGCCCGATCCACGTCGAAGCGCGCGAATTCGGTGAGCGCCGGTACGACGATCAACCCGCCCAGCGTCGTCGCGCCGATCAGGAAACCGGCCAGCAGCGTAAGCGCGGCCGCGAGCGTCATTCGACCTTGATGCCGGCCTTCTGCACGACGTCGCGAATCAACTGCCGCTCGCGCTGCAAGTATTGCGTGAAAGCGGGGCCCGCCACGGTCATCGGTTTGACCGCGACCTCGGTCATCTTGCGCACGACGTCCGCGTCCTGCGCAATGCTTGCCAGTGCGCGGATCAGCGTCGCCGCGATCGCCGGATCGAGGTTCGCCGGCGCGAGAACGCCGAGCCATGAGTCGATCTCGAAGTCGGCAAGCGCGGGCGTTTCTGCGAGCGCAGGAACGTCGGGTGCCGTCGGCCAGCGCGCCTTCGACGTGACGCCGAACGCTCTGACTTTGCCGTCGCGTATGAACGGCTGCGCGAGCGTGAGCGGCAGGATCCCGAGGTCGACGTGCCCGGCCGAGACATCGGTCAGCACCTGTGGCCCGGATTTGTACGCGGTATGCACGAGGTCGATGCCGGCGCGCTGGTTGATCAGCTCGCCGGCGATGTGCAACGAGCCACCGACGCCATCGGTGCCGAAGTTCAGCTTGCCCGGCTGCGCCTTCGCTTGCGCAATCAACTCGGCCATCGACTTCGCCGAGAGCGTTGGCCTTCCGATCAACACGAATGGCGCGCTGGCCACGGTCGAAAGCGGCGTCAGGTCCTTGAACGTGTCGTAGCGCACCACCGACGGCGACACAACCGGCGCGACGTTGATCGGGCTCGCCACCGCGAAAAGCAACGTGTAGCCGTCGGGAGGCGACTTGACGACGCGTGCGGTTCCGATCGTTCCGGCGGCCCCGGCGACGTTCTCGATGACGACGGGCTGTTTCAGGATTTCGCCGAGCTTCGGCGCAACGATGCGTGCTGCGGAGTCGACGCCGCCGCCTGCGGAGAATGGCACGATCAGCGTAATCGGCTTTGCGGGCCACGGCTGCGCCGCGGTTTGCGGCGCGGACGCGAAGAGTGCAGAAAGAACGAATGCGCTGACAACAACCTTCAGTCGATCGAGCATGTTCGCACCTCGAAGAAGCTTGGAGACAACGGGACGCGGGATGCAGCGGGCCGCGAGAATCGAAGGCCCGCCGCGCCTTGCGCATCGCCAGCGTACTTGTTATAACAGGTTATGACAAGACGCCGCCGTTCGGCCACGGCGCTGCCAGCGACGTTGTATGCCGCGGTGCGCGAGCGGCTGCGCGAGGACATTGCAAGCGGGCGCCTGACGCCCGGGCAGAAGCTTCCGTCGGAGAGCGCAATGACTGCGATGTTCGGCGTCAGCCGCATCACTGTCCGCCAGGCGCTCGACGATCTCAAGAACGCGCGACTCATCGTCACGATTCCGGGGAAGGGCGCGTTCGTTGCCGCTCCGGCGCCTCTTGCGCTGAGCTTCGATCGCATCGAGGGGCTTTCCTCGGCTGCGCTCGCGACCGGCCGAACGATCCACAATCGGCGCCTCGCGCTCGCGCGTCGCCCGGCGCAGCGCGACGCGGCGGCGAAGCTCGGCGTCGATATCGGCGCCGACGTCATGACGCTCGACACGTTGCGTTACGTCGACGGTGTTCCGCTTTCCGTGAATCGCTCGTGGATGCCGCGAAAGCTTGGGTCGCGGCTGGCGCGGCTCGATCTTTCCGGTCGCGATCTTGTCGACGTGTATCAGCAGGAGCTAGCCGTGCCGGTGACGAGCGCGAGCGTCGAGATTCGCGCCACGCATCCGACGCGGCGGGAGGCGCGGTTGCTCGGAGTCGCGCCGGACCTGCCTTGTCTCGTGATGCATCGCGTGCTCCGGTCGAGCGCGGACCTGGCCGTGCTCTACGAAGTTGCGCTGTTTCGCGGTGACGTCTACACGCACCGGTCGACGGCGCGCGCGCTGTCGGACGCTTGAGACACGCGATAGGTAGTATCGTTGCAGGATGCTGAACATCGAGCCGCTGAAAGGCGTCGGCGCGAAGATCGCCTGCCTCGAGCTTGCCAGCGGCGTTGCGGACGACGTTTTCAGCGCGCTTTGGCAAGCGTTCCTGCGCCATCAGGTGCTGCTGTTCGAGCCGCAAACGTTGCCGCCCGCGGCACAGGTGGCTTTTGCGCGGCGCTTCGGCGAAGTGCAGATCCACGTGATGAACCAGTATCACGCGGACGGTCATCCGGAGGTCTACCGACTCTCGAACCTCGACGCGAACGGCAACCCCACGGGTCGGCATCCGGACCGCGGCACGATGCATTGGCACACCGACGGCTCGTGGTCGCGGCGCGCGGGGCAGGCGACGATCATCTACGCCGAGATCGTGCCGGAGGAGGGCGGAGAGACGCATTTCTGCGACATGTACGGCGCGTACGATCGCTTGAGCGATGCGTGGAAGCAGCGCATCGCAACGCTGCGCGCGGTGCACAACCTCGATTTCTCGCGGACGCGGCGTCACGGCGATGATCCGCTGACCGATGCGCAGCGGCGCGACAAGCCGCCGGTCGATCAACCGATCGTGCGCACGCATCCGGACACCGGTCGCCGATGCCTCTATCTCGGCGATCACGCCGAGTCGATCGTCGGCATGCCGTACGACGAGGGCCGTGCGCTGATCGACGAGCTGAACGCGCTCGCCGTGCATGCCGATCTCGTTTACGAGCATCGCTGGCGGCAAGGCGAAATGATCGTCTGGGACAACCGCTGCGTCCTGCATCGCGCGACGCCCTACGACGCGGCCACGCAGCGGCGCGTCGTGCGCCGCTGCACGGTGATCGGCGAAGTGCCGCAATAGCGGCTCGGATCGTGGTGCGCGACGTTCGCATGCTGTTCGTCGGGAACAGCTACACCTCGCGCAATCAGCTTCCGCAACGCATCGCCGAGCTTGGCGGTTCTTCGAGCCGCGGCACGCGAATCCAGACGAACTCCATCGTCGCTGGCGGCGCGAGTCTCAAACGGCACTGGAACGCGGGGCACGCGCAGCGCGCGCTCGCCGAAGCTCGGTTCGACTATGTGGTGCTGCAGGAACAGTCGACGCTGCCCGTGAAGTCGCCGCAGCGCTATCACGACAACGTCCGGCTGTTCTCCGCGTTGATCGCAGCGCACGGCAGCGTGCCGGTGCTCTACCTCACGTGGTCGCGAGCCAATGCGCCGCAGACACAGCAACTGCTCGATGACGCGGTCGACAGCATCGCAGTCGAGATCGGCGCCCGTGTCGTTCCGGTAGGGCCGGCATGGCATGCGGTGATGCGTGCCGAACCGGCGATTGCGCTGTACGAAGACGACGGCAGCCATCCGACGCCCGCCGGCTCGTATCTCGCCGCATGCACGTTCGTCGCGTGCCTGTTCGGAACGTTGGCCGACGATGATGTCGTCGCGGTACGTATGAAGATTCCGGGCGACATCGCCGCGCGTTTGCGTGCCGTCGCGGTGCGAAGCTGCGCGGAGAGGTAATGGGATCGGTGTAGTTTATCCGCGCTCTACCACGCGTGGTGCGACGAGCTGGCGGCGGACAAATTACACTGACCCCATGACCAGGCGCAGCCGTGTGATCTCGGACGGCGCACCGAAGCGCTTCGGCGGCCCCCAGTAGCCGGTGCCGCGGCTGATGTACACCCACAGCGCGCCAAGCCGGTGGAGGCCGGCGGTGAACGGTTGCCAGAAGCGCACGAGGTAATTCCACGGCACGAACTGGCCGCCGTGCGTGTGGCCGGACAACTGCAGGTCGAACCCTGCCTTCTCCGCGGCGTAGGCGCTTCGCGGCTGGTGGGCGAGCAGGACCTTCACCGCGGCGTCGCGCGGCGCGGTTGCGATCGAACGAGCCGGGTCGCTGCGCTGCGACGGATCGAAGTGGTGCGCGGAGAGGTCGTTGACGCCTGCGACGACGAGCTTGCCGCCGTCGTGGTCGATGACGACGTGCTGGTTCTGCAGCACGTTCAAGCCCAGTCGCGTCAGCTCGCAAACCCACGCCGCGGCCCCCGAGTAGTACTCGTGGTTGCCGGTGACGAAGAACGTGCCGTGACGCGACGCGAGGCGACCGAGCGGCTCGGTGTGCGAACGAAGCTCGCGGACGCTGCCGTCGACCAGGTCGCCGGTGACCGCCACCATGTCGACCTCGAGCGCATTGACTGCATCGACGATGGCGTCGACGTAGCGCCGCTTGATCGTGGGGCCGACGTGCACGTCGCTGATCTGCGCGATGCGAAAGCCTTGGAGCGCTGGCGGCAGGTTCGCGATCGGCACGTCGACGTCGCGCACGCGCGCGCGGCGCCGTGCGTTGATGAACCCGATCCCCGTGACGATCGTCGCCACGATCGGAACGGCGAGAGCCGTCACGGTCGTGAATGCAGCTCGCGACGACGCCTCGATCCAGGGACTCAGCAGGAAGGCGACGAGCAGCGCGACGTCGCGCGTGAGCGTCGCCATGAGCAACGACGAGAGCAGGCCCACGGCGACGAGGCCGGCGCCGATGATCCACTCGCTGGATGCAGTGCGCCGCGAACGGCTGAAGCCGAGCGGGACGAGCAGCGCCGACGCGATCAAGACGGCGGCGGTTGCAGCGGTTGGCCAGCCGCCAGCAAGATCCGGCAGCACGCGGATGCCGATGTAGCCGTGGAGCAGCGCAGAGAGGAGATAAAGACGCAGCATCCGAAGCCCTCAGATGGCGTCGCTCCTTGGCTGTTGCAAGGTCAGCGGCAGATGTTCGCCTCTCGCAGCCGGGCGATTTCCTCGACGGAAAGGCCAAGCTCGCGGAGGATTTCCTCTGTGTGCTCGCCGATGCGCGGGGCGCGCCGCGTCAGATGCGGCGGGTCGTGCGCGAAGTCGAACGCGGCCACGGGAACCGTGGGTGAAGACGCGTCGGCGCGCGCAAGCAGCGGCCGATGCGCAAGCTGCGCGTCGTGCGCGGCGTCGTCCAGCGTTCTGACGCGCTCGGCCGGGATGCCGATTTCACGGAACAGCGTAATCCAGCGCTCGGAGCTCCGCTCGCGCATGCGTTGCTCGAGGGCTTCGTGCATGGCCGCCGAATACGTCCACAGCGCGGGCCAGTCGGCGAGCTCCGCAAAGTCGGGGCGCGCGAGCGCCTGCCACAGCCTGCGATTCTGCGCGGGCGTGAACGCACCGAGCATGACATGACCGTCTGCTGTCGCATAGCAACCGAGGCCCGCTTCGCGTGGCAACGCGTCGCCGCCGGCAAGGCTCGCCGCAAGCTCCGGTCCCATCATCGTGAGGGCCGCGTCGAACATCGCGCAGTCGATCCGTTGCCCGCGGCCGTCGCGCATCCGTTGAAGCAGCGCAGCCGCGATCGCGAACGCCGCACACCAGCCGGTTGCGTAGTCGACGAACGAAGCGCCGGTCTTGACCGGGCCGGTCGCCTGCGAGCCCGTGCGCAGCATCACGCCCGACGTGGCCTGGATCACGTTGTCATACGCGTTGACCTGCGCACGCGGACCGCGTTGTCCGAATCCGGTCAGCGAGCAGTGAACCAGCGCGCCGTTCGCCGACGCGATGACGTCATCGGCAAGGCCGAGCGCGGCAAGCGCGCCCGTACGGTAGTTCTCGACAAGCACGTCGGCCTTCGCGACGAGCGCAAGCAGAATGTCGCGTCCCGCCGGTTGCTTCAAGTCGAGCGCTAGAGCGCGCTTGTTACCGCCCTGGACTTCGTAGTTGAGCCCGAGTCCCGCCGCGTTCCGTTCGGCGTCAGGACCACGGCCGCGCGCGCAATCCGGCGCGTCCGGCGGCTCGATCTTGACGACGTCGGCGCCAAGCAGCGCAAGCTGATAGGTGCAGAACGGACCGGCGAGGACGTGCGTCAGGTCGAGGACGCGGATGCCGGCGAACGCCTGCGCCATCGTGTTACTCGAACTTCAGTTTTGCTCCGCTGACGATCGAAGCATACGCGTCGCGGTCGGCTCGAATCTGCTGCGCGAACGTCGCGGGCCCTGCATGCACCGGCAGCACACCGAGCTTGACCAGCTGCTCCCGCGCTTTCGGATCGTTGATCGCCTTGCCTGCGGCTTCCGACAACCGATTCGCGATCGCCGGCGGCATGCCGGCGGGACCGACGAGTCCGATCCACGAATGCACGGTGAACTGTGGAAAGCCCTGTTCGCGCATAGTCGCGACATCCGGCAGCTCGGGCCAACGACGCTCGTTGGTCGTTGCGAGCACGCGGATCTTGCCGGCCTTCGCGAGCTCGACCAGTTCGCCCGCGATCATCAGCGGAACGTGGCCCGCCGAGAGATCGGTCAATGCAGGACCGCTGCCTTTGTACGCGACGTGAATGAGATCGGCGCCCGAGGCGATCTTCAGCAACTCGCCGGCGAAATGACCATAGGTGCCGACACCCGACGTCGCGAATCCCAGCGTTCCAGGTTTCTCCTTGGCGAGCTTGACGAGACCGGCGACGTCGCTCACGTTGAGCGACGGATGCGCGCCGATGAACGTGAATCCTTCGACGAGATTCGCGATCGGCGTGAAATCCTTGACCGAATCGTAGGGGAGCTTGCGATCGACGTTGGGCTGGATCGCGTGCGTGCCTGCGGAAGCGAGCAGCAGCGTATAGCCGTCGGCAGGCGATTTCGCGACGTGATCCGAGCCGATGCTGCCGCCGGCGCCGGCCCGGTTGTCGACGACGAACGTGCCGCCGAGCTCCGCGCCCATGCTGTTCGCAAGCAGACGCGCGATGCCGTCGACACGACCGCCCGGCGCGAAGGGTACGACGATGCGCACGGGCTTCGACGGATACGCCTGCGCGAGGGCGTCTTGCGCCACCGCGACGCCAAGCACGGCAACGGCAAGCGACACGAATCTTGCAAAGCGAAGACTGCTCGACATGACACTCCTCCAGTTACGACGTCGAGCGATAGCGAAACGTCGCTTACCCACTCGTAGGTTCTTGTTTGTCCTACTCGGCTTTCACGTTCGCACGCTTGATGACGGCCGCCCACCGAGCGCCGTCGCTGCGGATCAGATCAGCGAACGCTTTGGGCGCCGTCACGTGCGGCTCGGTGCCGGTCGCGAGGAATCGGTCGCGCACTTCCGGTCGCGCGATCGCTTTCACGAACGCATCGTTCAACCGTGCCACGATCTCGGGCGGCGTTCCGGCAGGCGCGACGACGCCGTACCACGCGGACACGTCCACGTCCTTCACTCCGGCTTCGGTGACCGTCGGCACGTCGGGCAGTTGCGCCATGCGCGACGGTCCGGTCACCGCGAGCGCACGCAGCCGTCCCGATTGAATGTGCGCGATCATCGGCGGCAATCCCGAGATCGCCATTTGCACCTGGCCGGCGAGCAACGCCGTCACCGCCTCGGCGTTGCCCTTGTACGGGATGTGGACGATGTCGATGCCGGCAACCGAGCCGAGCAGCTCGCCCGCAAGATGCGCCGTGCTGCCGATGCCGCTCGACGAGGCGTAGCTGATCGTTCCGGGCTTCGCCTTGGCGTGTGCGATCAATTCCGCGAGCGTGCGCGCCGGGACATTCGCATTGACGACGATCACATTCGGGCCGATCCCATATTGCCCGACGGCGGCGAAGTCCTTGTTCGGGTCGTACGGCACTTTCGAGCCGATCAGGTAGGGATTGATCGACATCGGACCCGTCGTGCCGATGCCGATCGTGTAACCGTCCGGCGCGGCCTTCGCGACCGCATCGAGACCGATCGCGCCGCCGGCACCGGCCTTGTTCTCGACGATCACCGGCTGACCGAGGAGCTCCGAAAGCGGTGCGGCGATCAATCGCGCATGCAAGTCGACGGTGCTTCCGGCCGAAAATGGCGAGATCACGCGAATCGGCTTCGCAGGCCAGCTTTGCGCCGTGGCGTGCGCCGTGATGATCGAAAGCGCGGCAACGGCGAGCGCTTTCACTGCGTCGGCAATGCGCATCGGGTTTCCTCGAGCACGTCGGCAAGCGCTCGATCGAGCTTGTCGACGAGCTCCGTCAGTTGGGAATCGGTGATGATGTAGGGCGGCGCGAGCAGCACGTGATCACCGTTCTCGCCGTCGGCGGTGCCGCTGGATGGATAGCAGACCAGACCGTGCGCGAGCGCGGTGGCCTTGATCGAGTCGGCGATGCGGCGCGCACGCGGGAACGGTCGCTTCGATGCTCGATCGAGGACCAGCTCGAGCGCGACGAAGAGACCCCGACCGCGGATGTCGCCGATGTGCGGATGATTGCCGAAGCGCTCGTCCAGCGCGCGACGAAGCGCTGCGCCTTGCACGCGCACGCTGTCGAGCAGACGCTCCTCCTCCATCACTTCGAGCACGGCGAGCGACCCGGCGCAGGCGACGGCGTGGCTCATATACGTATGCCCATTCGCGAGCGCGCCGGATCCGCTCTCGATCGGGCTCACGACGCGTTCGCTCGCCATCGTCGCGCCGATCGGCAGATAACCGGCGCCCAACCCCTTGCCCATCGTGATGATGTCGGGACAGACATCGTCGTGAGCGATCGCAAACATGTCGCCGGTGCGGCCCATGCCGCACATCACCTCGTCGGCAATGAGCAGCACGCCGTAGCGATCGCAGATCTCGCGGATGCGCGCGAAGTAGCCGGCGACGGCCGGGACGCAACCGAGCGTTGCGCCGACGACCGGCTCGGCGATGAAAGCCGCGACACGCTCCGCGCCTGCGCCGACGATGGCGGCTTCCAGCTCGTCTGCGACGCGCACGCCATAGGCCGTTTCGGTTTCACCATCACGCTTGAAGCGATACGCGAAGCACGGCGAGACGTGGCTTACCGGCATCAGCATCGGCGCGTACATCGCGCGGCGCTGCATGTGCCCACCGACCGACAGTGCGCCGAGCGTGTTGCCGTGGTAGCTCATGCGGCGCGCGATGAAATGCGAGCGCTGCGGTTGACCCCGCTCGACGAAATGCTGGCGAGCGAGCTTGAGCGCGACCTCCATCGCCTCGGAACCGCTCCCGATGAATGCGACGCGGCCGCGACCGAAACCCCGCGGCGCAAGCGCGATGAGCTTCGCGGCCAGCCGCTCGGCCGGATCGTTGGTGAAGAATGCCGTGTGCGCATACGGCATTTCCGCGACCTGCCGCTGGATCGCGGCGACGACGTGCGGATGCGAATGGCCGAGGCTCGACACCGCGGCGCCCCCGGATGCGTCGAGGTAGCGGCGACCGTCGGTGTCGACGAGATAGGCGCCGGCCCCCCTCGACGCGGCGATCGGTGGCGCGCGAAGGCTCCGGTGAAGTAGGGCGCTCATGCGTTTTGCCATTAAAACATTGGTTGACTGGCAAATCAAGAAGCGCTACAACGGCGCGGTCATCCAATGAGCGCCTTCACCGACATCGAAGCCGACGTCTTCGCCGCTTTGCCGGCGAGCCTGCACTATTCCGGCGAACCGAACGACTGGGTCCGCGTGACGCGCCCCGGCGCGCGGCTGCACTCGTTTCTCGAAGGGCCGGTGTTCGACGACCGCGGACGGCTCTGGTGCGTCGACGTTCCGTATGGGCGCATCCTTACCGTCGACGCGAGCGGACAATGGACGCTCGTTCATCGCGGCGAAGGCCAGCCGCACGGGCTTGCGCGAATGCACGATGACGTGTTCGCCGTGGCGGACTATCGACATGGGCTGATGCGCTTCGACCCGGCGAGCGGTGCGATGACGACGCTGTGCGAAGGCGTCAACTCGGAGCGCTTTCGCGGCCTCGGCGACGTGACGTGCGCGCCGAATGGCGAGCTGTGGTTCACCGATCCGGGACGCAGCAGCCTGTCCGATCCGACCGGCCGATTGTTTCGTTTGCGTGCGGGCGCCCGTGAGCCGGATCTCGTGCTCGCCAACGTGCCGTATCCGAATGGCGTCGGTGTCTCGCCCGATGGCAAGTTCGTGTACGTCGCGGTCACGCGCGCCAATGCCGTGTGGCGCTTGTTCGCCGATGCACCCGACCCCGTGTACCCGATGGTCGGGACGTGGGTGCAGCTCTCCGGCGGCCTCGGTCCCGATGGCATCGCCGTACACCCGCAGGGGCATGTGGCAGTCGCGCACGGCCAGGCCGGACGCGCATGGATTCTCGATGCGCTCGGCGATGTCGTCGCGCGCGTGCGCACGCCAGGCGGTCTGTGGACGACGTCGGTGGCGTGGCATCCCGACGGCGGAAGGCTCGCCATCGTCGAAGCGCAGACCGGATCGATCTATCTCGCAGACCTGACCCACGTGATCTCATGACTGCAACGCTCACTCGCTCCACGCTGAAGGGATTCGTCCCCGCGATCGTCACGCCGTTTCGATCCGATGGATCGATCGACGAGGCGGCGTATCAATCGATCGTGCAGTGGCTGATCGGGTTGGGTGCCACCGCGATCTGCGTCGCCGGCGACAATGGTGAAAGCTGGAATCTCGACGTCGCCGAACGTGCGCGGTTGACGACGCTCGCCGTCGAGGCGGCCGCGCAGCGGATTCCGATCATCACCGGCGTTTCGGCGCCCAGCGCGAGACAGACGATCGCCTATGCACGCGCAGTGGTCGATGGCGGCGCCGATGGGCTGCTCGTGTTGCCGCAACCGTACGTGCTGAAGGCGACGCGCGACGAGCTCGTCCGGCGTTTCGACGCGCTCGCCCGCGCTGTGCCGGTTCCGATCGTCGCTTACAACTCGCCGCGGCGCAGCGGCATCGAGCTGTCGTTGGACGATCTCGCTGCGATCATCAATGTCGCGCCGGTCATCGGCATCAAGGAAGCGAGCCGCGACTTCTTCCACCATACGCACCTGATCGAGCGCTTTCGCGAGCGTCTTTCGATCATGGTCGGCCCGTGTCACTTCATCCTGCCGGGGCTCGCTTTAGGCGCGCATGGCTATATCGCGACGGGTCCGGAGCTCCTCGGCGATCTCGCGAGCCGCTTGCCCGACATCGCACGCCAGGCGCCCGGCGCGGATTACGCGCGCGCGCATAACCAGCTCACGACGCTCTACGAGATGATGATGGGCACCGGCACGTGGCCGTCGGCGCTGAAGGCCGCGCTGAACCTGATCGGGCAACCCGCCGGCGTGCCCCGCGAGCCGGTGATGCCGCTGACCGGCGCCGACCTCGACAAGGTCACGCGCGCGTTGCGCGCCTGCGACGTCATCGCATGACGTTGCGCACAGCGACGCCGCTGCGTCCGCGCAAGCGCGGAGCGAAACGCACCCACCCGGCCGCCGACGAGCGCCACAAGAATCACGACATCTATTTCGTGCCGGGCTTGCGCCGCGGGCTTCTCGTGCTCGAGACGCTCGCCACCGAAGGCCGCCCGTTGAGCGTTGCGGACATCGGCAAGCGCATCGGGCTCACGCGCTCCTCGATGTTCCGGCTTGCTTATACGCTGCAGCACATGGGCTTCATCGAGGAGATTGCGGAGTCGAAGCTGTTGCGTCTCGGCCCGCGCGTGCTGAACATCGGCTACGCCTATCTCGCTTCGCAGACGCTGATCGAGCTTGCACGCCCGGACTTGGAAGCGCTGCGCGACCGCACCGGCGTTTCGTCGCACCTGGCGATCCTGGACCGCAGTGAAATCCTCTACTTGTCGTGCATCCAAACGCGATCGGGTTTCCTTTCGACGATGAACGTCGGCACGCGATTGCCGGCGTACGCGACGCCGATGGGCTGGCTCCTGCTGTCCGATCGCTCGGCGCGCCAGCTGTCGGCGCTCTATCCGCCGGCGTCGTTCGTCCCGTTGACCGACCAAACGCCGCGCAACCTGAGCGAGCTTGCGCAGCGGATCGCGTCGGCGGTGGCCGACGGCCACGCGATCAGCCGCGGTGCCGTCGAGCCGGGCGGAAGCTCGATCGCCGCGCCGGTTCGCGATCGGGAACGGCGCGTCGTCGCGGCAATCGACGTCTCGGCGCCCGATTCGGCGTTCGACCTGGCGCTGTTCAAGACGCGGGATGTGCGGGAAGTGATGGAGACGGCGGCACGGATTTCGGCAAGGCTGGGATACGCCGTGCCGCGCGACGCGCAGCGGGCTGTGCGCTCAGGCGGGCGCGGCCGCCGCAATAGGGGCTGACGACGCATTGCCGGGAGCGTTGGCGAACCTCGCCGGATCGAACAACGGCAGCGCAAGCTCCCGCCCGAGCATCAGATCGGCCATCAGCGGTCCGATGCACGGCCCGATCGTGTAGCCGCCGCGCACGCACGCGAGCACATAGGCATCGGGCACACCCGGCAACGCACCGGCAAGCGGGTAATGGTCCGGAACGAACGCCTCGAATCCGGTCCAGCTGCGCACGATGCGCGTTTGCGCGAGCGCGGGAACCGCATGGCGCGCGAGTCGCAAGTTCTGCAGCAGCGTTTCGGCGCTGATCTCGCCGCGGCCTTCGTCGGGCGATCCGCGTCCCTGCCAACCTCCGCCGATGAGGAACGTGCCGTTGGCTTTTTGTTTCAACGTCAAGAGGCCTGTCGCGTGACCGATCCCCGCGTGGAGGCGTCGCGGTCCCGGTTCGGTAACGGTGACCATGTTGACGCGAGAACCGATCGGCATCGTGACGCCGAGCATCGCCGTGACCTTCGGTGTCCACGCGCCGCATGCGATCAACAAGCGCTTGCCGACGAGTTCCCCGTCGTGCGTGTGAACACGAAAACCGCCATCGGAAGCGTCGATCGCCCGCGCACCGGCATGCGCGCGCAAGTCGATATCCGCTTCACGCAACAGGCGTCGCAGATAGATGCCTGTTTGCGTCGAGTCGGCGTGGCCATCCTCGCCGCAATAGCTCGCCGCCACGATGTTCTCCGACAACGCCGGCTCGCGGGCGCGCACGTCGGCGGGTGACACGAACTCGATCGGCGCACCGGCTTCACGCTTGAGCGTCATTCGCTCGTGAAGCAGCGACGCCTCGCGATCGTTGAACGCGAGCGTATAGCCGCCGGTGCGCTGGAAGCCGACCGCATCGCCGGCACGCGCCCACCAAGCATGGCCGCGCAATGCATAGGGCATCAGGCCCACGCGCTTGATCTGCAGCGACAGCGTGCCGGCGTTGACGCCGGACGCACCGCCGGCAACGGGCCCGCGGTCGACGACGGCCACGCGCATGCCGCCTCGTGCGGCCTGCAATGCGGCGGTCGAGCCCATGATGCCGGCGCCGACGACGACAAGGTCGTAGGGGCTCATCTGTCGTACGAGTCTACAGCGGCGAAGGCACCGCGATCGGCAGCGCGTCGTAGTCGAACGCGCCGGCGAGTTGATCGAGGTCGACTGGTCGCAGCGGCGGCCTGCCCGTGGCCTGGCCAACGATCGCGCGCGGCCGACCGGTCCCTACGACGATGAGCCGCGCTACGGCGTCTTCGCACAGCCGACCGCCGCACGGACCCATGCCGCATCGCGTAGCCGTGCGCAGGTCGTTCAACGTCATCGCTCCGTCATCGATCGCTGCATCGAGCGTCGCACGCGTGACGCGCTCGCACTGGCACACGATCGTCGTCGATGCAATGGCGGCAATCGCGCCGTCACCGACGTCGGCGATGCGCGTCATCGCGGCACCGAAACGGCCTGCTGCATCGCGCTTGCGCTTCATGACGCCGCTTGCCGTGCGATACGTCGCTTCTGAAAGACGGCCGAGATCGACGGCCGCGCGCAGCGCTGCGATACGGCCTTGCCAAGGTGCGGCGGCCGCGCCCGTGACGCCCGCGCCGTCACCCGCGACGTACAGATACGGGCGATCGCAGCGCTGGTCGTCGTCGAGAGTCGCGTGCCATCCGCCGCGCGAGGGATCGAAGCGATGTGTCGCGCCTGCAAGCCGCGTGACGTCGGTCGCCGGCATCAACCCGAAACCGCAACACAACGCGTCTCCGCTCAACGTGATCGACCGTCCGCTGCGCGGGGTTCCGTCGCGATCGACCGGGACAGCCGTCGCTTCGAGCAGCGGCGTTTCGCCGCTCACCGACCTAACCATGTGCGAAGCGTAGTACGGCACGCCGCGCAGCATGCGCATCCAGCCGAGGCCTTTCGCCACGAGATCGGGCCGCGACGACAGCGCTCCGATCTCGGCGAGCCAGCGGCCGCGACGCTGCGCATCGACGATGGCGCCAACGCGTCCCCCGTTTTCGACGATCGACTTCGCGACCAGCAAGAGCAGCGGTCCTGCGCCGGCCACGATGACATCGCGCCCGGGCGATACGCGATGTGCCTTGATCAGAACCGTAGCCGCTGCGAGTCCCATCACACCGGCTTTCATCCATCCTTCGAACGGCACATGGCGCTCCTGCGCACCGGTCGCAATGATCAAGGTGCCCGCTCGCAACATCGTTGCCCGTCCGTCGACGACGAAGTAAACGCGCCAGTCATCGACATGCTCGACGTGCCAGACGCGAGCGTCGAAATGGCGAATCGCGTCGATCGACGCGAGGTCTTCGCGCATCGCATCGCCCTCGATGCGCTCGCTATCGAGGCGTTGCGATGCGATGCCGGGCGCGACACGGTAGACCTGCCCGCCGGGCGCCGTATTCTCGTCGACGATCGCGACGCTCAGGCCTCGCGCACGCGCTTCGACGGCCGCCGCCATGCCCGCCGGTCCTGCGCCGAGGACGAGCACGTCGACGGCGGTCGTGTCGAAAGCTTTCGATGGTGATCGAAGCGATGGAGTTGTCTTCGACGGTGCGCTGCGGACGTCGATTCCTTCGCGCGCGCCGACGCGGCAGCTTTCGACGCGGGTGCCGTCAACCCACAGCGCGCATTGCTGGCATACGCCCATCGCGCAGAACAACGTCCGTGCAGGCGGCCCGCGCTGATCGTCGCTGGAAAGAGAACGGACGCCTGCGGCCCACAACGCTGCGGCGACGGTTTCGCCTTCATACGCTTCCATGTCGCGACCGTTGAAACGGAATCGCACACGTGGACCACGCACGGTGTCGGCAACACGAAGATCGGGGCTTATCATCGACGAATCGCGTCCACTTTGCGAAACCGATGAACGCAAGACGATGGCAGCAGCGTCCGCCCGGATCGAACTGGGGCGATTTCGGCGAAGCCGACGAGCATGGGCGATTGAACCTGATCACGCCGGCGTGCGTGCGCGCCGCGGCGGCCGAAGTGAAGGAGGGACTTCGCTTCTGCCTTTCGCTGCCGCTCGACCGGCCCGGCGGCAACTATCACGATCTCGGCCGTCAACCGCCGCGCTTGACGCCGATGCTGCGAAAAGGTCGCGTCAAGTATCACTTGCAGAGCAATGCCGAGCATCCGGATGTGTTCAGCGACGACGCCGTGCTGCTCTACAGCCAGTTCTCGACGCATTGGGACGCGCTCGCGCACGTTGGATCGATGTTCGACGCGGACGGCGACGGCGTTCCCGAAGTCCGTTATTGGAACGGCTTCCACGCGTCGCCGGCGGAAGTCGGCGATGATCGGGCGTTCCCCGGCACGCGAACGCTCGGTGTCGAACGTCTTGCGGAAACCGGATTGCAAGGCCGCGGCGTACTCGTCGACTTGCAACGCGCGTTCGGCAACGCGCGCCGCGCCGTCGACTATGACGATCTGATGCGCGCGATCGACGACCAGCGCATCGTCATCGAGAGCGGCGACATTCTGTGCCTTCACACCGGGCAGACCGCGGTGCTGCTCGCGCAGGGGCAGCGACCCGATCGTCACTGGCTCGAGGAAGCGTTCTGCCATCTCGACGGCTGCGACGATCGGCTGCTGGACTGGATCGCGGTTTCGGGGATCGCGGCGATCGCCGCCGACAACTTCGCTGTCGAAGCGGTGCCGCCGGTGAGACGCGAGAAGGGCAGGGCTTACGAGCGGCTGCACGAGCTGTGCTTGTTCAAACTGGGGTTGCCGCTCGGTGAACTATGGTTTCTTGCAGACCTCGCGGAATGGTTGCATGAGCGCCAGCGTTCGCGGTTTCTGCTCACCGCGCCGCCGCTTCGTCTGCCGGGCGCCGTCGGTGCGCCGGTGACGCCGGTTGCTACAGTTTGAGCTGCTAACTCGTCTTCATCGCCTTGCTCGACTTGATGATCGGGCCCCAGCGCGCCTGTTCCTCCTGCACGAGCTTCGCGAGCTCTTCGGGCGTCGACAACTGCGGCGTGATGCCGAGCGAGATCAGTCGTTCGCGGATCTCCGGCTTGTCGAGCGTCTTGCCGAGCGCATCGCGAATCTTCGCGATGACGTCGCCCGGCGTGCCTGCCGGCGCGAACATCGCGAACCACGCATACATCTCCGCACCGGCGAGCCCGGTCTCGCCGACGGTCGGCACGTCGGGAAGCTGCGGGATGCGTTCCTTCATCGCCACCGCCAGCGGACGGATCTTTCCCGCCTTGTATTGACCGACGAGCGGCGGCAGTCCGCCGGGAAAGATGTGCACGTCGCCCTGCAGGAGCGCCGTGATGGCTTCGGCCGTCCCCTTGTACGGAATGTGCACGACGTCGATGTTCGCCGCGCGCCGTAGCGCTTCGCCGCCGAGATGGTTCGTCGTACCGATGCCGTCGGACGCGTAGTTGAGCTTGCCCGGCTGCGCTTTCGCCGCCGCGACGAACTCCTGCATCGTCTTCGCCGGATGGTCGGCCGAAACCCACAGCACGATCGCGCTGCTGCCGAAGAGCGCGATCGGTGCGACATCCTTGACCGGGTCGTACGACATGCTGTCGACGAGGAACGGGTTGATCGCGAGCGGCCCGCGTGCGCCGATGCCGATCGTGTAACCGTCCTTCGGCGACTTCACGACCGCATCGACACCGACATTGCCGCCAGCGCCGACGCGATTCTCGATGACGACCGACTGGCCGAGGATCTCGCTCATCGGCTGTGAAATCAGACGCGCGATGACGTCGATCGAGCTCCCCGGCGGGAACGGCGCGACCAGGCGAATCGGCTTCGCGGGCCACGACTGCGCGTGCGCCGCGATAGGGAGAACGGCCGCGAACAGCAACGTCAACAGAAAGCGTGTCATCAATTGATCCTCGCAAGTTCAACGTTGCGCTTCAGACCCAGCATCGAGCGCGCCTCACTGACGCTCGCGATCCGGCCGCCCAAGCTCGTGACGATACCGACCCCTTTCGCGACCAGCGCCGCATTCGACGGCGCAAGCACGCCCTTGTCGATGTACACAGTGTCTTCCATGCCGATGCGCACGTGCCCGCCCAGCAGGAACGCCTGCGCCAGCATCGGGAACGCCATGCGGCCGATGCCAAATGCGGTCCATTGCGCGTCACGCGGAAGCCGCGAGACGAAATACTGCATCGTCTGCGGATCGGCCATCGCGCCGTAGCGCACGCCGAGCACGATCTGCCACATCAACGGCCCGCGCAGGATGCCGCGCTCGATGAAAGCGAGGGCGAGCTGCAGGTCGCCGGAGTCGAAGATCTCGAGCTCCGGCACGACGCCGGCGCCGAGGACGCGTTGCGCCATGATCTCGAGATTGCGCGGCGTGTTGATGACGACCGCCGTGCCCGAGTACATCGTGTTGAAGTCGAGCGTGCACACATCGGGCTTCAGCCGCTCGACGTGCGCGACGCGAAGCTCCGGACGCATCAGCGTGCTGCCGGGCGCGGCGACCTTGGGATCGTCGTCCGACGGAATGAACCGTCCGCCTTCGCCGGTCGACAGGTTCAGGATCACGTCACAGTCGGCATCGCGAATGCGGCCGACGATCTCGTCGAAAATTTCCGTGCGTGTCGTGCCGCGGCCGGTCGAAGGGTCGCGTGCGTGCAGATGAACGATCGATGCGCCGGCGCGGGCGGCATCGACGGCCGAGCGCGCGATCTCCTCTGGCGTCACGGGCAGCGCTGGGTTCTGCTCGCGCATCGTGAGGTTGCCGGTGACGGCGCAGGTGAGGATCGTTGGCATGATCAGAATCGTCCGGCGTCGACGCGCAAGCGATCGCCCGTGATGGATGCGGAAGCAGGGCTCGCGAAAAACAGCGCCGCCTGCGCGACTTCGTCGGCCTCGACCCAGCGACGCAGCGACGCCTTGTCCGTGTAGTTCTGGCGGATGATGTCCTGCGGCGCGCGATTCTCGGCGTCGGCGCGGGCGGCGATCACGCGCTGCATCAGCTCGCCGTTGACCGCTCCCGGACACAGTGCATTGACGCGGATGTTGTCGACGCCGACCTCCTGCGACACGGCGTCCGTGATGCCGAGCACCGCATACTTGCTTGCCGTGTACGCGCTGCGCATCGGCGTTCCGCGCAGGCCCATCAGCGACGACATGTTGACGATCGATCCGCCGCCGCGGGCTCGCATGCGCGGCACCGCGTGCTTGATGCAGAGGATCGTGCCGCGCACGTTGATCGCCATCGTTTCGTCCCACGCCGCGACATCCATCTCGGCCGCGCGGGCGACGGGCCCGGTGATCCCCGCGTTGTTGACCAGGATGTCGGGTCCGCCCGGGCCGGCGTCGATGCGTTCGAAAAGCGCGGCAACCGACGCCTCGTCGCTGACGTCCGCGACGATCGCCCGGGCGCCGGTTTCCTTCGCGATGGCGTCCAGCGGCTCGATGTTGCGCCCGGTGATCACGACGGTTGCGCCGGCCGCTGCGAACGTGCGCGTGATCGCGGCACCGATGCCGCTGCCGCCGCCGGTCACCAGCGCGACGCGACCAGCCAGCGTGTCCTTCGCAATCGTCATCAACCGTTCACGATCCGGCCGAACGCGTCGATCATCGCGTCGACTTCCTCGTGCGTCGTTTGCGTCGACACGCAACCCGACAGCGTGGGAGTGAGCACGAAGCCTTCGTTCAACAGCGCCAGCGAGCATAGCGATTCCCATCGCTTGTCGGTCGTTGCGGCGTCGCGGTAGTTGCGAATGCGCTTCGCGGTCGCCGTGATCTTGAACAGCGATCCGGCGCCGGTGATCTGCAGCGGCAGCCCGTCCACGACGTTCGCGAGCCGCGTCCGCGCGTACTCGCCGAGCTCCGCGAGTCGGTCGAATACGGTAGGCGTCAGCTGCTCGATCGTTGCATGCCCGGCCACGGCCATCATCGGGTTGCCGTTGAACGTTCCGGCATGCGTGACGCGGTGCGCCTCCGTCGGCGACGAGAGATCGAGGATGTCCGCGCGACCGGCGACCGCGCCGACGGCAAAGCCTCCGCCGATGATCTTGCCAAGCGTCACGACGTCGGGCGTGACGCCGACTTGCCCCGAAGCGCCGTGGTAGCCGACGCGAAACGCAATGACTTCGTCGAAAACGAGCACGATGCCGAAACGGTCGCAGAGCGCACGCGCCTCGTCGAGGAACGCGCGGTCGGGCATGACGAGGCCGATGCGGTTCGCCATCGGCTCGATCAACAGCGCGGCGATCGCGTCGTGCTGCTTCTCGACATGCGCGCGCAGCACGGCCGCGTCGTTGAACGGCAGCACGGCGACGCGTCCGAGACTTCCCGCCAGGCCGGCCGTTTCCGCAACCGCGTTCGGCGCGTCATGCGCGCCGACTTCGGCGAGATTCGGACTCACCGACCAGCTGACGTCGTCATACGAGCCGTGATAGCTCCCCTCGAACTTGACGACCTGGGGACGGCGGCGATGCGCGCGCGCGAAGCGCACCGCCATCATCACCGCTTCGCTTCCGGAGTTCGCAAAGCGGATGCGTTCGCCGCACGGAATGCGCTCGAGAAGGCTTTCCGCATGCTCGACTTCGTGCAACGTCGGAGCGAAGTACGCGGTGCCGCGTCGCGCCTGCGCCCCGATCGCCGCAACGACGGCGGGGTGCGCATGGCCGAGCGGCAGCGACGTCGCGTTGAACCAGAAATCGGTCAGCGCACGACCGTCGACATCGAACATCTGCGTGCCGTGCGCGCGCTCGACGAACGTCGGATGCGGGTTTCGCATGACAGCGTCGCGGGTGTAGCCGCCGGGGAACACCGTCGACGCCCGCCGGAACGCTTCGATCGAGCGCGGCGTCGCGCGACGATAGCGCTCCTCGATCGCGGCACCGCACGACTTCAACGCCGCATAGTAATCGGCTGACGGCGATACGCGGGTCGTCGAGGAAAGGACGGCAGTGTTCACATCGTTCATGTCGTTCAAGCGACCCTGGCGCGAAGCGGCGGGTCGAGAAGGCCTGCGGCAACCATCAGCTTGCGCAGCGTTTGACGTTGTGCATCGTCGAGCGGCCGGATCGGATCGCGCGTCGGCCCGCCCGGACGGCCGAGGAGGCCTAGCGCGGCCTTGATGCTCGCCGGGAACGTCCCCAATCCGAAGTACGCCGCGAGCATCCGTTCCATGTCGGCCTGCAGGCCGCGCGCCGTGTCGAGGTCACCAGTCGTCGCAGCCCGGTAGAACGCGAGCGACTTCGCACCGAATACCGGTGTTCCCGAATCGATGTAGCCGACGGCGCCTTCGCACAGCGCCGCCAACCCGAAGAAGCTCGCGTAGCCGGCGAACACGCTGATGCGATCGCGCGTCGTGCGAATGATCGAGGAGAGCAGGCCCCAATCCTTCGAGCTCTCCTTGATGCCGATGACCTTCGGATCGTCGGCGAGGCGATCGACCGTCGCGACGTCGAGGCTGACGCCGGTGCGACGCGGAATGTTGTAGAGCAGCACCGGCAGCGGTGACCCCGCCAGAATCTTGCGATAGTGCTCGAGGATCTCCTCGGGCCCGGGCATCACGTACCACGGGGGCGACACCATGACGCAATCGCAGCCCGCGTCGGCCGCCTGACCGATCTTGACGAGCGCCTCGGCGGCGGATTGTGCGCTGGCGCCGGCGACGACGCGAACGCGTCCGCCGCTCGTCTTGACCGCCGTCGCGAAGACCGTCCGGCGCTCGTCGCCGGAAAGCGCCCAGCTTTCGCCGGTGCAGCCGTTGACGACGATGCCATGGACGCCATCGCCGATGACGGCGTCGCACAGCCCGGCGACGCCTTCCACATCAAGCGAAAGATCGGGTCGGAACGGCGTCGTCAGCGCGGGGTAGACGCCGCGAAACGTCGGATCCTTCATCGTTGTACGTGCTTCCGTCGCAGAGCCGGTTAGTTTACCGGCAAAACGACGGTTTGCAAGTAAAACATCTTTGCGAGCGAAGCGGCCCCGGGCCCGCTAGTCCCTCATTTCGACGCGGCGTGAACCCGGACCATGGCGGCGATACGCGCCACCGCATCCTCGTCCAGATACGGATGGATCGGCAGCGACAGCACGTCCTGCGCGAGACGCTCGCAAAAGGGCAGGCGGGTGTCGGCGTTGGCCTGTGCATACGGCGGCTGTCGGTGCAGCGGCGTTGCGTAGAACACGGCGCTCGCGATGCCTTCGCGGGCAAGTGCTTCGCGAACGCGCTCGCGCGAACGTGTCCGGATCGTGTACTGGTGATAGACGTGCGCTCCGTGTCCATGCTCGTGCGGCACTGTGATCGGCACGCCTGCGAGCGCTTCGCCATAGGCGCGCGCCGTCCGCCGACGTTTCTCGTTCAAGCGAGCGAGTGACCCCAGCTTGACGCGAAGCATCGCCGATTGCACTTCGTCGAGTCGGCTGTTCCAGCCAATGACTTCATGAACATAGGGCGTTTTGCTCCCGTGGTGCCGCAACATCCGCAAAGACTTCGCGTCCTCCGCGTCGCCGCAGGTGACGAGGCCGCCATCGCCCGCCGCCGCGAGGTTCTTTGTCGGGTAGAACGAGAAGCAGGCGAAGCGGCCGAAGCTGCCGACGCGCTGTCCTTGCCAGTCGGCGCCGATCGCCTGCGCGCAATCCTCGATCAGCGCCAGGTCGCGGTGTCTGCACCACTGCGCGATGTCCTCGACCGGCGCACTTTGGCCGAACAGGTGCACTGCGATGACCGCGCGCGTACGCCGCGTGACCGATCGCTCGAAGTGCGATGCATCCGCGTTGAACGTCTTCTCGTCGACGTCGACGAAGACCGGCGTCGCGCCAGCGTGCGAGACGGCTTCGGCGCTCGCGAAGAAAGTAAACGCCGGAACCAGCACGTCGTCGCCGGGACCGATGCCGGCCGCACGAAGCGCAAGATGCAGCGCATCGGTCCCGGAGTTCACCGCGACCGCATGCTGGGCGCCGACATAGGCCGCGATCTCGCCCTCGAGCGCCTCGCCTTCCGGCCCGAGGATCAAGCGGCCCGAGGCCAGCACGCGCTGCACGGCCGCGTCGAGCTCCTCGCGAAGCGAGCGGTACTCGGCGGCCGGATCGGCCATCGCGATCGGACGATTCATCGCTTCATGCGACGGCCATGCGTCGCAGCCGCTCGCGCGCAAGCTCTCCGACGCGGAGCGCCAGCTCCAGCGCGCGTCGTCCGTCGTCGCCGGTCACCGCGACCGGTTCTCCCCGGACCGCGGCCACGAACGCGCGAGCCTGCGCAGTCAGCGCGTCGCCGCCGTCGAGCGTCTCGTCGTCCTGCTCGATGCGGCCTTCGCGGCGCCGCACGCACTTGAGCTGGCCCGCTTGCAAGTCCGCGGAAGCGTACAAATTGTGCTGGAACACGCGAAGCTTGCGCACCGGCGCCTGGCTCACGCGGCTCGCCGACAGGTTCGCGACGCAACCGTCGGCGAACTCGATGTACGCGTTGGCGATGTCGATGCCGTTGGTGAGCACGCGAAAGCCGCATGCGCTGACGTGGCTCACGTCGGCGCGCACGAGCGACAACGTGAGATCGATGTCGTGGATCATCAGGTCGAGGATCACGTCGACGTCGACGCCGCGGCGCTTGAAGCCCGCCAGCCGCTCGGCGTCGATGAACAGCGGCCTTGTGAACCGCGACGCCATCGCCTGAAACGACGCGTTGAAGCGCTCGATGTGCGCGACCTGCAGCACGAGTTGCTCGCGCTGCGCCAGCGCGACGAGATCTTCGGCGTCGTGCGCATTCGACGCGATCGGCTTTTCGACGAGCGCGTGCTTGCCGCGCTCGAGGCACGCGTGCAGCACTTCGTGATGCCGCTCGGTCGGCACGGCGATGATCACGGCCTCGGCGTCGTCGATCGCATTGCGGTAGTCGTCGAAAGCGGCGCACCGCGTCTCGCCCGCGACCGATTGCGCGCGGTCGCGATCGATGTCGACGACCGCGGTGAGCCGCGCTTCCGGCATCGCCGCGAGCTTGACCGCGTGAAGCCGGCCCATGTGTCCGGCGCCGATCACCGCGATCGTGACGGGCTCCATCAAGCAGGCAACGTGTTCGACGCCTTGCGCTGGTTCTGGTTCGACTCGATCGTCTCGCCCTCGCGCTCATCCGCGTCGCCACCGCCGCCGCGTTGCGCTGCGAGTACGGCGCCGATGCCGGCCGCGAGCAATACCGCCGAAGGTCTCCGAATCAGCGTGTAGATCGCGAGCAGTCCGCCGGCGGTCATCCCTGCCGCGCGAACCGTCGGATGCAGCCGCGTCCCGCGTGATCGGCGTCCCTCGCCCTGCAGGCCCGGCACCGATCCGGCGTCGTCGTGCACGTCGAGGTGATTGTCGACGCTCGCGACGCCCCGAACCGAGTGCACCGCGTCAAGCAGCGTGCGCACTTCCTGCGCAAGCACCGGACCGCTGACGGTCACGTGACCCCGGTTCGCGCCCACCTGAATCGCATGCGGATGAAGCAAAAGACGTCCGATGCGCGCGCGCACGCGCTCGATGAGCTTCAGGTCATCGACGACTTCGTTGCCGTCGCGCCCGCGGGCCGCCGCGGCACGGAGGCCGCGCAGCCGGTTGCTGGCGTCGACCCACGCTCCGCGCGCGGCAACGTTTGCATCGCTGACAAGACGCAAGCCCTGATCGCGCACCAGCGTCCGACGGCGGCGTCCGCGATCCGGGTCAAGCAAATACATCGCGACCGCTCCGATGAGAGCGCCGTCGATGAAGCGGCTGATCGTGGCCATGTCGGTTCCTTTTCTCGAGCGTCCCCGGAGCATCATCGTATCAATGTTAGGAAACCGACACCGGAGTGGGCGCTCGGTATGATCGCCCGATGAACCCGCCATCTTGGCCGTCCCGCGCGCGCGTCGTCGTCATCGGCGGCGGCGTCGTCGGCACGTCGGTCGCGTATCACCTCGCGCATCTCGGCGTTCGCGACGTCGTGCTGCTCGAGCGCGACCGGCTGACGTCGGGAACGACGTGGCATGCGGCGGGATTGATCGTGACGTTTGGCTCGACGTCGGAAACGTCGACGTCGATGCGCCGCTACACTCGCGATCTTTACGCACGGCTCGAGGAGGAAACCGGCCAGTCGACGGGGTTCAAGCCGGTGGGCTTCATCGAGATCGCGACCGACGTCGATCGGCTGGAAGAGTACCGGCGCGTAGCCGCGTTCAATCGCTACTGCGGCGTGGACGTGCACGAGATCTCGCCTGGCGAAGTCCGCGAGCTGTTTCCGCTCGCACGGACGGACGACATCCTCGCCGGTTTCTATGTCGCGGACGACGGTCGCGCGAATCCGGTCGACGTCACGATGGCGCTGGCGAAGGGCGCGCGAAAGGCGGGCGCAGCGATCATCGAAGGCGTGCGCGTCGTCGACGTGCTGCATCGACGCGGTGCGGTCACCGGCGTGCGCACCAGTGCCGGCGACATCGACGCGGAGATCGTCGTCAATTGCACGGGGATCTGGGCGCGCGAACTCGGCGAGCGCTCCGGCGTCGCCATTCCGTTGCAGGCGGCGGAGCACTATTACCTCATCACCGAGCCGATCGCAGGGCTCTCGCCATCGCTGCCGGTGCTCGAGGACCCGGCGTCGTTCGCCTACTTCCGCGAAGAAGTCGGCGGCCTGATGATCGGTCTGTTCGAGACCGTGTGCGCGCCGTGGCGCGTCGAAGGAATCCCCGCCGATTTCTCGTTCGGCGATCTCGCGCCGGATTGGGAGAGGATGGGGCCGTACGTCGAGGCGGCAATGCAGCGCGTTCCGATTTCGCTTCAAGCGGGCGTGAAGAAGTTCTTCTGCGGTCCGGAGAGCTTCACGCCCGACCTCGCGCCGATCGTCGGCGAAGCGCCGGAGCTACGCAACTATTTCGTTGCGGCGGGCCTGAACTCGATCGGCATCCTGACCGGCGGCGGAATCGGGCGGGCGCTTGCGCAATGGATCGTCGACGGCCGGCCCGACATCGACGTGACCGGCATCCACATCGATCGGCTGCACAGTTGGCAGGCGAGTGCCGATTACCGCCGCACGCGAACGATGGAATCGCTCGGGCTCGTCTATCAATGCCACTATCCGACACGCTCGTTCACGACGGCGCGCGGCGCGAAGAAGTCGCCGCTTCACGATCGACTGACTTCCCGCGGCGCGTACTTCCGCGACGTCAGCGGTTGGGAGGGCGCCGACTGGTACGCGCCGCCGGGTGTCGAGCCGCGCGTCGAGCGGTTGTCGTGGGGACGGCAGAACTGGTTTCCCTACTGGCGCGCCGAGCACGAAGCCGCGCGCAATGGCGTCATCCTGATGGACATGTCGTTCATGTCCAAGTTCGTCGTGCAAGGGCGTGACGCGGCGCGGGTGCTCGAACGGATTTCGGCGAACGAAGTGGCGGCCCGCCCGGGCATGGTCACGTACACGCAGTGGCTCGACGCGGCGGGCAAGCTGCAGGCCGACCTAACCGTCACGATGCTCGACGACGAGCATTTCCTTGTCGTGGCGACCGATACGGCGCATCGGCACGTCGAGACGTGGATGAAGCGGCACTTTCCTGCGGACGCGCACGTCTTCGTCAGCGACATGACGTCGGCGTACGGGCAGATCAACATCCAGGGTCCGCGATCGCGCGCACTTCTCGAAAAGGTGACGTCCGCCGGTCTTTCGAACGAGGCATTTCCGTTCCGGACCGCACGCGAAATCGACATCGGGTTCGCCCGCGTGCTTTGCGTTCGCATCACCTATGTGGGGGAGCTGGGATATGAGCTCTACGTGCCGGTCGAGCAGGCGACGCACGTCTATGATCGGCTGGTCGAGGCGGGCGAATCGGTGGGGCTTGAACACGCTGGGCTGAAAGCGCTCGCGAGCCTGCGGATGGAGAAGGCGTATCGCGACTTCGGTCACGACATCGACAACACCGACTCGGTCCTCGAAGCGGGACTCGGCTTTGCCGTTGCGCTCGACAAGCCGGGCGGCTTCATCGGCCGCGATGCCGTCGCCGCCGGGAAGTCACGCGGCCCACCGAAGCGTCGGCTTGCGCAGGTGCTGGTCACCGATCCGGAACCGATGATGTTCCATGCCGAGATCGTTTACCGTAACGGCAAGGCGGTGGGTTACATCCGCGCGGCTTCCTACGGCCATACGCTCGGCGGCGCTGTCGGACTCGCCATGATCGAAGCCGATGCGCCGATCGACGCGGCGTACGTGGACGCGGGAACGTGGGAAGTCGACATCGCGGGGCGTCGCTATCCGGCGGTCGCGTCGTTGAAACCGCTGTACGATCCTGCGATGCAGCGCATTCGCATCTAGGATGAAACGACCCCCACGCCTCGCTTCGCTCGCTTCCCCCATGGGGTGCAGTCAGTGCATGGGGCGGTCTGCGCACTGACATTCAAAGACATGCGCGCTTTCGGGGCGCGTGCGTGTCGTGAGCAGTCGTGGGTCCGCCTCGCGTTCTCTTGGAAGGAGTAGCCATGGCAACTTACATCGTGCTTGCGAGCTTTACCGAGCAAGGTATTCGCAGCGTCAAGGACACGACGAAGCGCGCCGATGCGGTGAAGGAGACCGCCAAGCGATTCGGCGTCACCGTGAGAGATCTTTACTGGACGTTGGGCAGCTACGACATCGTCGGCGTGTTCGACGCGCCGGACGACGCGTCGATGACGGCGCTGGGGCTTTCGATCGCAGGCGGCGGCAATGTCCGTACGCAGACGATGCGCGCGTTCTCCGGCGAGGAGATGGGCAGGATCATCGGCAAGCTGGCGTAGCGTCGGACGCGGCGGTGTTGTCAACGTGGGAGAGGCGTTGCGTGGGCGGCACCGGCGTATCATCGTTCGTCGCCGCAGCGCTCTCCCCCTGTTCGAAAGTTCGCCATAGAGGAGAACAAGATGATGCGCAACGCACGTTCGTTGTTTCGCCTGCTGTTCGTGATCGCAATCGGCTGTGCGCCGTTGGCAGCGCGCGGCACCGACTACGGCGACCTCTGGTGGAATCCGTCGGAGTCCGGCTGGGGCATTCAGACAGTTCAGCAGAACAACGTGATGTTCATCACGTTCTATGTGTTCGGCACCGACAGCAGGCCGACGTGGTTCACCGGGCTCCTGACCGCGGCCACGTCCGGCGGGTCGACGTTTACCGGCACGCTGGTCGCGACGACCGGGCCGTACTACGGCGGGCCGTTCACGCCACCCGCGGTCAATCGAAACGCGGGGACGATCACGTTCACCGCCACCTCGCCGACGAGCGCAAACGTCACCTACACGATCGATGGCGTCACGGTGACGAAGTCGGTGCAGCGCCTGCAGGTGAGCACACTGAATCTCTCCGGAACCTACATCGGCTCGTTTCTGTCGTTCCAGCACAGTTGCGCGATTCCAGCGGCGAACGGTCCGTTCAACGGATCGGGAACGTTCACCATCGTGCATAACCCCCCGGCGCCGCAAGTGACGATCACGGCAACGCTGAGCGACAACTTGCGGGCGTTCGCCTGCACTTATCAGGGCAATTACAGCCAGCTGGGCAAGATCGGCAGCATCAGCGGCACCTACACGTGCAACGACGGTCGTGCCGGCAACTGGAACGCGAACGAGATCGAGCTGTCGACGCTCGGCGGGATCCTCGGTCGCTATTCGGGGACCAACACGATCCCCGGTTGCCAGATCACCGGCGGCTTTGGTGGGTTGAAGCCGCCGACTTGATCGCGTGACCAGGTCGCGTAGCGCCGCGCGCCATCGCGGCGTGTTTCCCGTCGTGCCCACGACGTTCACCGACGAGGGTGAGCTCGACCTCGCAAGCCAGCGTCGGTGCGTCGACTTCATGATCGAGGCGGGCAGCAACGGCCTCGCGATCCTCGCCAACTTCTCCGAGCAGTTCGTGCTCTCGGACGACGAGCGTCAGGTGCTGACGCGCGCGATCCTCGATCATGTCGGCGGCCGCGTTCCGGTGATCGTCACCACGACGCACTTCTCGACGCGCGTTTGCGCGCAACGCTCGCGTGGGGCGCAGGAGGCAGGGGCGGCAATGGTCATGGTCATGCCCCCGTATCACGGGGCGACGATTCGTGTCGGCGAGCCGCGTATCTTCGAGTTCTACGCGCGCGTATCGGACGCGATCGAAATTCCGATCATGATTCAGGATGCGCCGGTCGCGGGAACGCCTTTGTCCGCTGCGTTCCTCGCGCGCATGGCGCGGGAGATCGACAACGTGGCTTACTTCAAGATCGAAACCGCGGGCGCCGCCGCGAAGCTTCGCGAGTTGATTCGCCTGGGCGGCGATGCGATCGAAGGTCCGTGGGATGGCGAGGAGGGCATTACGCTGCTGCCCGATCTCGACGCCGGGGCCACGGGCTCGATGACCGGCGGCGGCTATCCGGACGGCATGCGTACGATCGTCGATGCGTATTTCTCAGGACGCCGCGACGAAGCGGTCGAGCGATACACGCGCTGGCTTCCGCTCATCAACTACGAGAACCGCCAGTGCGGTCTTCTCGCATGCAAGGCGCTGATGAAGGAAGGTGGGATCATCGCGAGCGACGCGGGCCGGCATCCGCTGGCGCCGCTCGATCCGATCACGCGCGCCGGCCTGATCGAGACCGCGCGGCGCCTCGATCCGATGGTGCTGCGCGGTTAGTGCGTCGAAGTTCGGTCGCCGCTAAGCGCGTCGCACCCGCTCGGCAACGAACCGCCGCAGGATCGGCGCCTCGTCGCGCACATGGAATGCGAGCTTCTGCTCGCGAAGCGCGTAATAGGCGCTGGTCACGCGCTCGTTGCGGCGAACGTATTCGGCCCACGATTCGTCGATCAAGTGCTCGATGTAATGGCCGGCGTCGGCCACGTCGTGGAACAGCTCCCACGCGAGCAGTCCATTGGACAACCAGATCCGGCGGCTCTCGCGCATCAGCGCGACGAAGTCGTCCTTGCGCGCGGGATCGATGTGATACTCGACGGTGACCAGCACCGGTCCCTGCTCGGGCTCGACCGGGATCGCAAGCTCGGGCGTCGTCCACACGCCAGCCGGCGTCAGGTCCTCTTCGGCGCGGCCGCCGACTCGGTACCTGCGCAGCAACACGATCGACGCCAACGCGCAGGCGGCAGCGAGCACCAGGCTCGTCCGCACGCTGGTGAGCGACGCGACCTGTCCCCAGACAGCGGCGCCGATCGCCGTCCCGCCCATGATCGACATCTGAACGATCGACATGCCGCGCGCGCGAACCCAATCCGGAAGTCCCATCTGCGCGGCGACGGTGAGCGAGTTGGTCACCGAGATCCACGCCATGCCGGCGGCCATCATTGCCGGAACGGCGACCCACAGGTTCGGGGAGAACGCCATGACCAGCGTGGCCGCGGCGTGCAGCAACGTGCCGTTGCGCACCAGCTCGTCGCGCGTAATGACCCTGCGCAGCCTCGGCAAACCGAGCGCCGTGATGATCGCGCCGCCGCCCATCGCCGCGAGCAGGATCGTGAACGTGTTCGCGTCGCCTCCCTCGAAGCGTCGTGCGATGAGCGGCAGCAGTGCCAGCAGCGCTATCGACTGCAGGAAAAACACGAACACCCGGAGCATCACCGACTGGATATGCGGCGATTGCCGCACGTGCTGCAGCCCCACGCGGATCGCGCCGAAGATGTGCTCGCTCGGCAGCGTGCTCGTCTTCTGTTCGCGCTTCCAGCGCAACAGCCATGTCGCGGTAAAGATCGACAGGCCGGCGTTCAGCACGAACACGTAAGCGCTGCCGGCGCCGGCGATCAGCGCGCCGGCGACGACCGGGCCGATGACGCGTGAAAGGTTCATGCCGACGCCGTTCAACGCGAGGGCCGCGCTGAGCTCCGGTCTTGGCACGATCTCCGGCACGATCGCCGCATACACCGGCCAGCGCATCGCCAGCGCGATTCCGTTGAGAAACATCAGGAACAGCAGCAGCGCGGGCGATAGCGTGTCGGCGAGAATCGCGAGGCACGTCAGCGTCGCGACCACCGCCGACCACACCTGCGTGAAAATCAGGAATCGGCGCCGGTCGACGATGTCGGCGAGCGCGCCGGTCGGAAGCCCGAGCAGGAACACGGGAAGCGTCGCCGCGGTTTGCACCAGCGCAACCATCGTCGGCGACGAAGTGAGCGAGGTCATCACCCATGCCGTGGCGACGTCGTTCATCCACATCGAGACGTTCGCGACCATCCACACGATCCACAGCATGCGGAACGTCGGGTGGCGCAGCGGGGCGAACGCAGATGTCGCAGCTGGCGCGACGGCCCTCGTCGAGGCGGTGGGTTCGGGTGCGGGCATGGCTTTCAGGCTGTCGGCAGCGGACCGACAACCGCGCAATCTACGCACTTGCGCACACACGCGAATGCGCGTCGGGCGCCTGGGGATGCGCGTAGTCCTTCGGCGGCGCACGTGCGCGACAATGGCATGCAGGTTGCAGAGCCGGGCGGCATGAAACCCTTCACCGATGACGACAAGCGTCCATCATAAGTCCATGTCGACCGCGCAGCGGCTGACCGCGCCGCGACCGATGCGGGCGTTTGTCATCGTCGGCGCCGTTGCGTTCACGATGCTGGCCACGCTGATCGCCGTGAACCTGATGCCCGCCGAGCGGCGCATCGATCAGCGGATCGAGCGGCTTTACGCGACGGGCACCCCGCAGTACGTGCGCGCGATGTCCACGCTGCTCGGTCCGCCGATCGTCGCCGGGAACCGCGTGCAGGTGCTGTTGAACGGGGACGAGATCTTTCCGTCGATGCTCGAGGCGATCCGCTCGGCGCGCCGCACGATCACGTTCGAGACCTACATCTACTGGTCGGGCGACATCGGCAACGCCTTCGCGCAGGCGCTGTCCGAGCGCGCGCGCGCCGGCGTGCGCGTCCACGTGCTGCTCGACTGGGTCGGATCGCAGAAGATCGACGACGCGATGCTCGACACGATGCGTGCTGCCGGTGCCGAGATCGAGCTCTACCGGCCGCTGCGCTGGTATCACCTGGCGCGGCTCAACAATCGAACGCACCGCAAGCTCTTGATCGTCGATGGCCGCGTCGGCTTCACCGGCGGTGTCGGCATCGCCGACAAGTGGCTCGGCCATGCGCAGGATGCCGATCACTGGCGCGACACGCACTTCAAAACCGAAGGCCCGGTCGTCGCGCAGATGCAGGCGACGTTTCTCGACAACTGGACGAAGGTCACCGGCGCCGTGCTGCACGGCGAGGACTATCTGCCGGCGCTCGAGGCGGTCGGCGATGCGCGTGCGCACATGTTCTCGAGCTCGGCAGAAGGCGGCGCGGAGAGCATGCAGCTCATGTACCTGCTCGCGATCACCGCGGCGACGACGTCGATCGACCTGTCCAGCGCGTATTTCGTGCCGGATCGGCTGACGCTGAACGCGCTGATCGACGCGCGACGGCGCGGCGTGAAGATCCGGTTGATCGTGCCGGGCAAGATCACCGACACCGAGCTCGTGCGCCAGGCGTCGCGTGCGACGTGGGGACCGATGCTCGAGGCGGGCGCCGAGATCTACGAGTACCAGCCGACGATGTATCACGTGAAGGCGCTGATCGTGGACGGATTGCTCGTCTCGGTCGGCTCGACGAACTTCGACGCGCGATCGTTCCGCTTGAACGACGAGGCGAACCTCAACGTCTACGACGCCGCGTTCGCCGCGCGGCAGACCGAAGTGTTCGAGCAGGACAAGGCGAAGGCGCGTCGCGTAACGCTCGAAGCGTGGCGCGAACGGCCGTGGCACGAGCGGGCGATGGAGCGGGCGGCTTCGTTGTTGTCGCCGCAGCTTTGAAACACCGAACAGCGCGCCCGTAAGCGACGAGCCGCATTACGGGCATTGCGGGTCGTCCGCTAGACTAGCGCTATTTTTGTGCACGCGGCCGTTCTCTTCCGCCGCTCGTCCTTGCTTGCTTCGATGATCGAATCCGACGCCATCGCCGTTTCTGCGCAGCCGGCGTTTCCGACCGGTGTGGTGACGTTCCTCTTCACCGACATCGAAGGCAGCACGCGACTGTGGGAGTCGTACCCGGACGAGATGCGTGTCGCGCTCGCTCGTCACGACGTGCTGTTGCGCGAGGCGATTCGCCGGCATCGCGGCGTCATCTTCAAGACGGGTGGCGATGCGTTCTACGCGGTGTTCTCGCAGGTCCACGACGCGCTCCACGCCGCGCTCGACGGCCAGCGGGCGATGTACCACGAGGCCTGGCCACCGAACACGCGCATCAAGGTGCGCGTCGCGCTCAACACGGGTGAGGCCGAGTTGCGCGAGGGCGATTATTTCGGCCCGACGCTCAACCGCGTGGCGCGCGTGCTGTCGGCGGCGCACGGCGGCCAGACGCTGATCACCGTCACGACACACCGGGTGGTCAGCGTCAGTCTTCCCGACGGCATTGCCGTCCTCCCGCTCGGCGAGTACGCGCTGAAGGATCTGCCGCAGCCGCAGGCGATCTATCAGATCTGCCAGCCAGCGGTCCCGGATACGTTCCCGCCGCTTCGAACCTCGCGTAGCGAAGAAGACGAAACAGTGCCGTCGATCGCCGTGCTGCCGTTCGTCAACATGAGCCGCGACGAGGAGAACGAATACTTTGCCGACGGACTCTCCGACGAGCTGTTGAACGTGCTCTCGAAAATCAAGGGGCTGCGTGTCGCCTCGCGGACATCGTCGTTCAAGTTCAAGGGCGCCGATATCGACATTCCGGCCGCCGCGCAGAAGCTCGGCGTCGCGCACGTGCTCGAAGGCAGCGTGCGCAAGGCCGGCAAACGCGTGCGTATCGCCGCGCAGCTCGTCAAGGTATCGACCGATTCGAATCTATGGTCCGACACCTACAACCGCGAGCTCGATGACATCTTTGCCGTGCAGGACGACATCGCGCAGTCTGTTGTGCAGGAGCTTCGGCAGCAGCTGCTCGGTGCTACGGCGCAGGCCGCCGCCTCCGCGGCGGCGCGTGTCATCGCGGATGTGCAGGCCGCGTCGAAAGGCCGCAGCGACAATGGGGAAGCGTTCCAGCTCTATCTGCAGGGACAATTCTTCCGCAGCCACTTCACCCGCGACAATACGATCAGCGCCGTCGAATGCTACGAGAAGGCGCTGACGCTCGATCCCGATTTCGCGCTCGCGTGGGCCGGCTTGTCACGCGTCTTGTCGGATCAGGCAGGCCAGAACTGGGTGCCGCGCGACGAGGGCTACGAAAAGGCACGGGAAGCAGCGTTGAAGGCCATCGCGCTCGAGCCGAAACTCGCCGAGGCCCATACGGCGCTCGGCTGGGTCCAGTGGACGCACGACTGGAAATGGATCGAGGCGGAAGCCTCGTTCAACCGCGCACTCGAGCTTGCGCCTGGCAGCGTGCTGGCGATCAACGCCGCCGCAACGCTGATCGGCAACATGGGCCGACTGAATGAAGCGGTCGGCTTGTTCCGTCGCGCCGTACAGCTCGACCCGCTGAATGTTTCGTTCAACCGCAACCTCGGCCTGTACTGCCTTGGCGCCGAACTTGTTCAGGAAGCCGAGACGGCCCTCAACAAGACGCTGCAAATCAGCCCGCAGGGCGGCATGACACATTGCTGGCGCAGCCTCGTACGGTTGAGGCAGGGCCGCTTCGACGAAGCGCTCGCCGATGCGCGAGCGGAAACCAGCGAGATTTTCCGGCTCGTGGGGACGGCGGTGGTCGAGCATGTGCGGAACGAACACGCGGCATCCGACGCAGCGCTCGCGGAACTGATCGAGACGCAGGGAGCGGACAGCCCCTATCAAGTGGCCGAGGTGTACGGAGGTCGCGGGCAGAACGACGAGGCGTTCGAGTGGCTAGAGCGCACCTATAACGACCGCGATCCCGGCCTGTCGTACATGAAGATGGATCCGCTGCTCGTAAATCTGCGCAGTGATCCGCGATGGGATCGACTGCTGGCGAAGATGAACTTCGCGTGATGCGACCACCCTCTACTCCGTTGCATCGGAGAAGAGGGCGGGTCGGGGCCTTCTAGTATGGTCCGTTGAAGATTTCCGCCGAGTTGGTCGGCACGTTGCCCGCCGTGAGCACCTGACGTCCACCGGTGACCAGCACCCGGCCATCGAGGAGCCGCGTGGATGCCGCGCCCGACCGCTTCAGC
>DATLNR010000096.1:0-30073 GCA_035536655.1 Casimicrobiaceae bacterium | reverse complement strand
GATGCGGACGTTCGCCGTCATGCCGGGAACCAGCGCGAGCGACGCGTTCTTCGTCCCGACGACGACGATGTAGGTGACGACGTTCTGCACGGTCTGGGCGGCCTTGCGGATCTGCCGCACGCTTCCCTCGAAGGCACGCCCGGGGAACGCGTCGACGGTGAACGTGACGCGCTGGTCGGGGCGGATGCGGCCGATGTCCGATTCGTCGATCGCGACGTCGACCTGCATTTCGGACAAGTCCTGCGCGATCGTGAACAGCGTCGGCGTGTTGAGGCTCGCCGCGACCGTCTGTCCCGGCTCGACCTGCCGTGAGATGACGACGCCGTCGACCGGCGCGGTGATCGACGTTTTCGACAGGTCGTTGCGTGTGCTCGCGAGCGCCGCCTCGCGTTGCTTGATGATCGCGCGGCTGTTCGCGATCTGCGCGTCCGCCGATGCCACCTGTGCCTCGGCCGTACGCACCGCCTCGGCCGCGCCGCGCTCGACGAAGAGCGCCTTGTCGCGCTCGGCCGGCGCGATGAAATTCTTCTGCACCAGACTTTCCTTGCGCTCGAGGTCGCGCTTCGCATCCTCGTGCGTGATGCGCGCGCGCACGAGTTGCGACCGCGTCGCCGCCGCCTCGCCTTCGCGCTGCAGCGACGCGGTCCGCGCGCCCTCGAGATCGGCTTCGGCCTGACGTACCTTGATCTCGAATGACTCGGGATCGATCCGCGCGAGAAGCTGCCCGCGCGTCACCTTCGAGTTGAAGTCGACGAGGATTTCCTTGATCTGCCCGGAGATCTGCGAGCCGACCTGCACGGTGGTCACGGCCGACAACGTTCCCGATGCCGATACGGTTGCCGTCATGTTGCCGCGCTCGACTTTGGCGACGCGGTACTCGGGGGCGGACCCGCGGCCGCCGAACGTCGAGTACGCGCCCCAGCCGGCGAGCGCGAGCGCGGCTATCGCGCCGACGAAAAGGATCGCGCGAAACGTCCGGCGGCGCGGTCGTTCGCGGGCAAAGGTGGAGGTTTTGGGATCGGTGTCCGCCATGGCTCAGCCATTGCGCCCGAAGCCTTCCTTCTGCTGCTCGGCCATCTCGCGACGAAGCTCGCGCAACCGGGTGTCGACGACCGACGCGTCGTAGAAGTTGGCGTCGCCGGCCTTGATTGCAAGCTCGAGCTGCACGATCGCGCCCTTCATGTCGCCGCGCCACGCGTAGAACTCGCCCTGGTGGTAGTGCTGCTTCAGGCGCTTGCCGAGATCGGCGTAAGCGCGCGCGGTGATCCGATGCAGCCGTCCATCGCCGGGAAAACGCAGGAGCTGCGCTTCGGCGAACGTCACTGCTTCGCCCGGCCGCTTGGCCTTGGTCAGTGCTTCGGGATAGTCGTAGACCAGCTGCATCTTGTTCGGATAGCGCGTGAGCGCGGCCTCGAGCCTTCTGACGGCGTGCTCGACATCGCCGGACTCGAGCAGCACATGCGCCGCCATCGCCTCGATCATCGGATGCGGCGCTGCCATCTTCTCGACGGTGATGAGCTCGCTTCTCGCGCGCTTGAAATCCTTGGTGCGCAAAAGCGACGCGACGAGACCGTAACGCGTCGCCGTCTCGTTGTTGAACTTCCGCTCGGCGAGCGCGACGTCGAAGTAGCGCACGGCTTCCATCGCCTCGCCCTGGTAGCTGCGCAACAGCGCACGCACCAGATGAAAGTCGATCGAGTCGGCGCGCTGCCGGTAGGGCGTCGCATCGGCCCGTGCGCTTGCTTCGGCAATGCGCTCGAACGTTACCGGGTGCGTGCGCAGGTACGAAGGCGTGTTGCCTTCGACGAAGCGGCTCGACTTCTGCAAACGCGACATGAACGTCGCTGATGCGTGCACATCGAAGCCGGCGGCCTGCAGCCGCTGAAAGCCGACGCGATCGGCCTCGTACTCGAACTCGCGCGTGTAGTTCAACTGGTTCTGGATCGCCAGCGCCTGGCCGGTCGCGACCGCCGCCTGCACCGCATCGGAGCTCGAGCTGCCCCCGGCGCGCGCGGCGAGCAGCGCGACCGCGAGCGCCGCGAGCGACATCAGCATGCTGTTCTGCTGACCTTGCAGCATGCGCGCGATGTGGCGCTGCGTGACATGCGTGATCTCGTGTGCGAGCACGCTCGCGAGCTCGGATTCGTTCTGCGCCAGCAGGATCAGGCCGGTGTTGACGCCGATGAAGCCGCCGGGCAGCGCGAAGGCGTTGATCGCGTTGTCGGGGACGGCGAAGAACTCGAACTCCTGTCGTGCATCGCGCGAGACGGCGGCGAGTCGGCCGCCGAGATCGTTCAAGTAATCCGCGACCTCCGGATCGTCGAGGAAGGCGCCCTGCGCGCGCGCCTGGCGCATGATCGCCTCGCCGAGCTTGCGCTCCTGCGCCGGTGAAAAATTGACCTGCGAGCTGTCGCCCAGGTCGGGGAGCGAGTGCGCATGAACCGGCGCAACAACCGGCGTGGAGACCGGCGAGATCGCGAGGGCCAGCGCCGTGGTGATCGCGGTCAGGCGTCGAAACGGAAACGCTCGGGCGTTGCGCACTGCGTTCCGCGACGGCAAGTCGCTCTCCAGGGAAAAGGTCGCTCGTCTGCTAAGATGAGCACGCGCCATGCAAGTTCCGGCGGGACTTATCTCCATTCATGTCGCGCAAGCCCGCTCAACAGCCGGATTTTACTCACTTCGATGCGCGCGGCGCCGCGCACATGGTCGACGTCGGTGGCAAGGATGTAACGAGGCGTGTCGCTCGCGCCGGCGGTCGCATCGTCATGTTGCCGTCTACATACGCGCTGATTCGCGATGGCGGCGCGAAGAAGGGTGATGTGCTGGGCGTCGCCCGCATCGCGGCAATCCAGGCGGCGAAGCGGACCTCCGAGCTGATTCCGCTGTGCCATCCGCTGGCGTTGACGCGCGTCGCCGTGGACTTTTCGCTGGACGAAGCGGCCGGTGCCCTCGCCATCGAAGTGACCGCCGAGACCGTCGGCCAGACCGGCGTCGAGATGGAAGCGCTGACCGCCGCGGCGGTGGGTCTGCTCACGGTTTATGACATGTGCAAGGCCGTCGATCGCGGCATGCGCATCGAGGAAGTCCGCCTGCTCGAAAAGCACGGCGGCAAGTCGGGAACTTATCTCGCCGGCTGACCGATCCGATCGGCGGCGATGCGGACGTTGGTCCTACGAAAAGCACTAAAGGAGGACAGATGGCGAAAGTCGGCATGATCGTGGTTGCAGCGACGCTTGCCGCGCTGGTCGGCAGCGAAGCGCTGGCCCAGAAACAGCCCGCGCCGGCGGCAGCGGCGCCCGCGGCGTCTTCGGCTTCGGCGCAGAAGCCGGTGCCTGTCTACATCTACATGGCGGACGGTGCCGGGAACCGGTTGCTGCTGCAGACGCAGTTCTCGATGAGCAATCCCGAGCTCGACGTGCGCGCGCTGCGTCGCTTCCAGACGGTCGTTGCGGGACTCGAGCAGCGCGGCTTCAAGCGCGCGGACGTGACGATCAGCGACTGGGATAAGAAGGAGAAGTTCGCGAAGTGCTACATCTACCTCGAGGACGCAAGCTCCGGCAAAGGCAAGGACACGGGCGCGCGTGTCTGGTGCTCGGAAAGCGGCATCTCCGAGGTCGCCGTAAACCCCTCGGAGGACGCGAAGCACGCCGACAAGGTCCTCGAGCGCTTCACGTTCTTCCTGAACAAGGCGAAGGACGGGCTGAAGAGCTGATTGGCGGTCGTGTTGCGGCGCATGGCGGACTCATCGGCTTCGTTGCGATGAGTTCCGCGTCACCACGGCTCTATCGCGATCTGGTGCCGTGGTATCGCCTCGTCGACCCGACGCGCGATCACGAGGACGAAGCGGCGTCCTACCAGGCGGCGCTGGAGCGCGTTGTCGAGCCGTCGCCGCGATCGCTGCTCGAGCTCGGCGCAGGCGCAGGCAACAACGCCTACTTCCTGAAGCGCCGCTTCCAGTGCACGTTGACCGACGCGTCGGACGCGATGCTCGGTCTGAGCCGCGCGTTGAATGCCGAATGCGAGCACGTCGTCGGCGACATGCGCTCGCTCGACCTGCGTCGCACGTTCGATGTGGTGCTCGTCCATGACGCGATCATGTACATGACGACCGAGGATGACCTGCGCGCTGCGGCCGCGACGGCATTTCGTCACGCGCGTGCGGGCGGAGCGGCGCTGTTCGCGCCGGATTGCGTTCGCGAAACGTTTCGCGAAAAGACGCTGCTGCTGGCCGAGGACGACGGTCCGCGCTCGTTGCGGGGCATCGACTGGTCGTGGGATCCGGATCCGGCCGACGACACGTTCATCGCTGATTACGTCTTCATGTTGCGCGAGAACGCGTCGGTCGCGACCATCCACGATCGCCATGTCGTGGGAGTGTTCTGCTACGCCACATGGCATCGTGTACTGTCCAACGTCGGCTGGGAGGTCGAGCGGCTTGCGCGGCCGATCGACGAAGCGGAGCTCGGCGACGTGTTCGTGTGCCGCAAGCCGCGCGTTCTTCATCGCTAAGGACAATCCGATGTTTCGCACCAACGCCGTCAAAGCCCGGCTCGCCGCCGGCAGGCCGGTGATCGGCTGCTGGACGGTGCTCGGCAGCCCGCCGGTCATCGAGCTTCTCGCGTACTGCGGCTTCGACTACCTGTTGCTCGATCAGGAGCACGGCTTCGGCGAAGCCTCGTCGTTGCTGCATTCGCTGCAGGCGATGGCCGCGACGCCCGCGTGCTCGTCGATCGTGCGCGTGCCATGGAACGATCCGGTGTACTTGAAGCGTGTGCTCGACGCCGGCGTCGAAGGCGTCATGATTCCGTCGGTCGAGACGGCGGAGGAGGCTCGCGCAGTGGTCAATGCGTGCCGCTATCCTGCGATCGGACGGCGCGGATCGGCGCTCGGCTCGGCGCGCGCGTCGAACTACGGCATTCACGCCGCCGACTATCGCAACCGCGCGGCCGACGAGCTCCTGATCGTCTGTCAGATCGAATCGCCGAGAGCCGTCGAGAACATTCCGGCGATCGCGGCCGTCGATGGTGTCGATGTGCTGTTCATCGGTCCTCACGACCTCTCGGGGACCGTCGGCCAACTCGGGGACCTGACGCATCCCGACGTCGCGCCGCTGATCGCGCGCGCGGAGGAGGCGATCAAGCGCAGCGGCAAGCCGATGGGAACGGTCCCGCATCCCGGAATGACCTGGCGCCAGATGTTCGAACGTGGTTATCAGATGATCAACGCCGGCAGCGACGTGAGCCGGTTGCGTGACGCGGCGATCGCCGACGTGAAGGAGTTCCGCCGTGTTTACCCTTGACGCGCTACCGCCGGCGCTGGACGCGCAGCTCGTCGAAAAACTGAAGCGCGCGGAGCCGGCGACGATCGGTCACTTTCGCAACTGGGGCTTCGCCGATCCGGCAATCGGCGCCATGCAGCCCGACGTGCGCATCGCGGGACCGGCGGTCACCGTGCGCGCCCCCGGTGTCGACGGCACGATCGTCGGTTATGCGCTTGGCCAGGTGCGCGCGGGCGACGTGCTGGTCATCGACCGTTGCGGCGACCATCGACATGCCGCATTCGGCGGGTTGGTCGCCTACGCATGCAAGGTCGCCAGGATCGCCGGCGTCATCATCGATGGCATGGCGACCGACATCGGTGAAGTGCGCCGCTACGGCGTGCCGCTGTGGTGTCGAGGACTTTCGGCCGTGACGACGAAGCGCATCGGGCTCGCCGGCGAATTCTGCCGGCCGGTGAGCTGCGGTGGCGTGACGGTGAATCCGGGAGACGTCGTCATTGCGGACGAGTGCGGCATCGTGTTCCTGGATCGCCGTGAAGCGGAAGCCGCGGCAGACCGGGCGATCGGCATGCAGGACGCGGAAGCGGCGTCGCGCGCAAGGCTCGACGCAGGGGAGAAGCTTCCGGACATTTCGGGCGCGACCAAAGTGCTGAACGACGTGATGGCGAAACAATCGCCGAAGGCTTGAACGGTGATCGCTTGACTCAACGACCGGCCGTCAAGTCGAGCAGCGCTCGCGTGACGACGCGAACGCCGGTCGTGATCGCCAGCTCGTTGCAGTCGTAGTTGCTGCGATGGATCGCGGTGTCCAGACCATCGATCTTCGACCCGATGCGCAGGTGCGCGGCGGGGACGCGCTCGGCGAACCATGCAAAGTCTTCGCTGCCCATCGACGGCTGCGGCATCTCGACGATTCCCGCTTCGTCGAGCATCGATCGCGCCGAGGCGAGGACCGACTGGAGTGTCGCCGGATGCTGGCGTAGAGCCGGCGCCACGCGGGTCCAATCGAGCGTGTAGTCGACGCGCATGCCGATGCGCATGCCTTCGAGCAGCCTGCGGACCGCGGCCTCGATCAGCGATGCGGTTTGCGCGTCCGTCGTGCGCGCGCTGCCTTTCAGCACGGCCGTCGGCGCAATGACGTTACGGGCCGTTCCGCTATGGAACTCGCCAATCGTCACGACGGCCGGCGACAACGGCGCGATCTCGCGGCTCACGATCGACTGCAGCTGCGTGACGAAGTAAGCGCCGGCGGCAAGCGCGTCGATCGCCAGATGCGGATGCGCACCGTGGCCTGCGCGGCCGGTCAGCGCCACGTCGAACGCATCGGCCGATGCCATCACGGCATCGGCGTGGTAACCAACGTTGCCTGCTTCGATCGCCGGCCAGTTGTGATAGCCGACGATTGCGTCGAGCTTCGGGTCGTCGAGCGCACCATCAAGGATCATCGCTGCCGCGCCCGACAACGTTTCCTCGGCGGGTTGGAAGATCAGCTTGACGCGACCGGCGAGCGCATCGCGCATCTCGCAGAGCGCCGCCGCGACGCCCAATGCGATGACTGTGTGCACGTCGTGGCCGCAGGCGTGGCTCTTGCCGGCGATTTTCGACGCGAACGAAAGGCCGGTCTCCTCGTGGATCGGCAGTGCGTCCATGTCTGCGCGCACGCCGATCGTGCGGCCGGCTTTCGTTCCGTCGATGACGGCGACAACGCCGGTTCCGCCGACATTCGTCCGGCAGTCGATCCCGAGCGCTTGAAGGAACGTCGTGACGGTCCTCGCCGTCTCGTGCTCCTCGAACGCGAGCTCGGGATGCTGGTGGAGCGTGCGGCGGATCGCGACGAGCTCGGCGTGGCGGCGCTCGGCGATCGCGTTTATGCGTGCGTTGATATCCATCGCCCAATCGTCCTAGAATGTTCCGATGATAATTCGACCGCTCGCGACCGGCTTCGGCGCCGAGGTCCTTGGCCTCGACTTCTCGCGCGAGCTGGACGATGGTCGTTTCGCGCAGATCGAAGCGGCCTGGACCGCGCACCGCATCCTGATCTTCCGCGATCTGGCGATGACGCCGGCGCAGCATATCGCGTTCACGCGACGCTTCGGTCCGCTACACATCATGGAGCCGGCGCAGTACAACCTGCCGGGCCATGCGGAGATCTTCGTCGTCAGCAACGTCGAGGAGGGCGGCAAGGCGGTCGGCATGAAGCGCGCGGGCTGGGGCTGGCATTCGGACGGCGAGGACAAGGCATTGCCGAACGCCGGCTCGCTCCTGCACGCGATCGAATTGCCGCCGGAAGGCGGCGATACGTTGTTTGCCGACATGGCGAGCGCGTGGGATGCGCTGCCCGATTCGACGCGTACACGACTGACGGGTCGTCGCGCATGCTTCAGCCGCATTCGGTTGCATCACGTGCACTATCCGCACTTGCCGGCGCTGACCGACGAGGACAAGGCGAAGCGTCCCGACGTGTGGCACCCGATCGCACGCCGACATCCGAAGTCGAAGCGTACCGCGCTCTACGTCGGCCGCTGGGCAAGCGCGATCGAGGGCATGCGCGACGAGGAAGCCAATGCCCTCATCGCCGAGCTTCAGGAATTTTCGACGCAATCGCGCTTCGTCTACCGCCATCGCTGGCGTCCGCGCGACGCGGTGCTGTGGGACAACCGATGCACGCAGCATTGCGCCACGCCGTTCGACGATGCGAAGTACCGCCGGCACATGCATCGCACGACGATTGAAGGGGAGACGCCGTTGATGGCGTCATGAGCGCATCATCGTCAGGCAGCTGTCGTCGTCGGCGGCGAACCAGGCCCTGTCGCCGGCCATGAACGGCGGCGCGCTGCCGTCGTTACGCGCCTCGACGAGGCCGCGACCGCCGTCGTCGAATGCGAGGTGATAGTCGCACGTTGCTCCCAGATACAGCACCGAAGTGACGGTCGCGGCGCGCGCGAGCCCGTTCGGGGGTCGCTCGGCGACGAGTCTTGCGCGCTCCGGCCGGATCGCGATCGTTCGTCCCGCCTCGTCGAAGAAGTTCATTCGACCGATGAACTCGGCGACGAATCGCGTCGCGGGCCTCTCGTAGATGTCCGCCGGCCGGCCGACCTGCTCGATGCGACCGGCATTCATCACCGCGATACGGTCGGACATGACGAGCGCTTCGGACTGATCGTGCGTGACGAACAACGTCGTGATGCCGAGCTTGCGCTGCAGGCTCGCGATCTCGACGCGCATGCCTTCGCGCAGCTTGAGGTCGAGGTTCGACAACGGCTCGTCGAGCAACAGGATCGTCGGGCGGATCACGAGCGCGCGCGCAAGAGCGACGCGTTGTCGCTGACCGCCGGAGAGCTCGAGCGGCCGGCGATCGGCGAGCCCGGCAAGCTGCACGAGATCCAGCGCTTCGCCGACGCGGGCTTGCGTCTCGCTCGCCGGCACGCGCCGCATCCGGAGACCGAAAGCGACATTCTCTCCAGCGGTCATGTGCGGAAAGAGCGCGTAGTCCTGGAACACGACGCCGATGTCCCGGCGAAACGCAGGAAGGTTCGCGACCGGGCGGCCGGCGAGGAAGATCTCGCCCCCGCTCGGCGCGATGAAGCCGGCCACGAGGCCGAGCGTCGTCGTCTTGCCGCAACCCGAGGGCCCGAGCAACGTGACGAACTCGCCGGGCGCAACGTCCAGGTCGATGTCGTCGACCGCCACGACGCTGCCGTAGCGCTTCGCGATGCCGGCAAGACGCAGCGCCGGCTCAGACACGTTCGCGCTCGCCGTAGATGAAGTCACCCAAGCCCGTCGTGCGCTCGACGAGCACGACCAGCACAAGCGGCAACAACAGCGTGATGACCGACACGGCGGCAAGCGTGGGCGCGAAGCCGAATTCCAGAAAGCCCAGGATCTTGACGGTGATCGGCTGCTCGCCCGGCCGCGCGAGGAACAGCGACAGGTTGACGTCGGTGAACGAATGCACGAACGCGAACAACGCGCCGGCGATGACGCCGCTCTTGATCAGCGGAAAGACGACATGCAACAACGTACGCGCGCGCGATGCGCCGAGACTTGCGGCCGCGAGCTCCAGATTCCCTGGCAGCGCGTGGAGGCTGATCGCGACCGTGCGCACTGCGAACGGCAGGCAGATGACGACGTGACCGACGAGAAGCGCCGTGAAGCCGATCTGCTCGCGTGCTCCGGCGTACTGGAAGAGCTGCAACAGGCCCACGCCGGTGACGAGCGCCGGCAGCATCAGCGGCCCGAGCGTCAGCGCCGTCATCGCCTCGCGGCCGGGAAAGCGGTGACGCGTCAGTGCAAAAGCCAGCGGCAGGGCGAGCAACGTCGCGATGACCGCCGTCAGGGTGCCGAGCTTCAAGCTGAACAGCAGCGGATCGATCCACTCTGCCGACAGCGCGCGTTCCCACCACTGCAGCGAGAATCCGCGCGGCGGAAACAGCGAGCGGTTGGTTGCATTGAACGACACTGCAGCGGTGATGAGGATCGGCCCGAGCATGAACACGTAGACGAGCACGACGACGGCGCGCAAAGCCGACCAGGGCGTCATAGGGCGGCCTGTTTCGCGCCGAATCGCGATGCGGCATAGAGCAGCGCGAGCGAGCACACGATCAGCACGACCGACAACGCAGCGCCGATCGACCAGTCGAGCAGTTGGGTCATGAAGCCGTAGATCGCGGTCGCCATCAATTGCGTTGCCGGCCCACCGAGAATCGCGGGCGTCGCATAGGCGCTGATCGCGATCGAGAACGCGAGAATGAAGCCGCCGGCGATACCAGGCAGCGACAGCGGCAACAGCACGTGGAGGAAAGTCCGCGAGCGACTCGCGCCGAGACTCATCGCCGCGCGCTCGAGGTTCGGATTGATGCCATTCAGCGAGCCCATGATCGTGAGCACGCCGTACGGCAACAGCGCGTGGGCGAGTCCGACGATGATCGCGCCGGTGCTTGGCATGAACGCTATGCGCGCGTTGATCAAACCAAGTCCGAGCAACGCATCGTTCAGCACACCGAAACGGTTCAGGATGATCGTCCAGCCGTAGGTACGCACGACGACGCTCGCGAGCAGCGGCGCGAGCGCGAGCGCGATGAGAAGACCTTTGAAGCGACTGCGCGTGCGGACGAGGAAGTACGCGAGCGGATAGCCGAGCACCACGACGATCAAGCCGACCGATGCGCCGACGATGAACGTCCTCAGAAGCGCGCCGAGATAGATCGGCCGCGTAAACAGAAACGTGTAATTGTCGAGCGTGACGTCGCCGGTCAGCTGCTGCGCTTCCGACTTGAGAAAACTGGTCGAGAGGAGCAGGGCGTTCGGAACGACGAAGAAGACGAGCAGGACCGCCATCGGTGCTGCGACGAGGATCCAGGGCAGCTTCGCCACCGGTGCGCCGTTCGCAGGAGACGATGGCGCGATCATGCGCCGGTGAAGCGCTTGACGCCGGCCGACCGGCCGGCCTTGACGAGGTCCTCGTCGAGCGATGCGAGAGAAGCACCGGCGCGCAATGCCAGCTCGAGATACGAAGCGTCGTAAGAAGAAAGCCGGTAACGCCGCGCGATGGCGAGCGTATCGTCGAGCGAGCGAACGAACGTCGCCTCGTCCGCGTGAATGGACAGGACCGACAACATTTCCAGGAAAGCCGCGCTCTGCGCCTCCAGCACATCGCCGCGGGACTCGGCACGTCGGATCGCGTTGGCGATCTCCAGACCCCACGTCACCGGCACGTCGGCATGCACCTGCGGTTGCCGCAGCGCAGCGAGCACGGATTCCGAGTATCGACGGGAGGAACTGTTTCGGTCGGCGAAGAGCCAGGTCAGCGTCACCGACGCATCGAGGACGAATCTCACTCGCGTCCGTCTTCCACCAGTTCCTTGATGTCGACTTTGCGCTTGACCGGATTCGCTTTCAGGAACGCACGAAACTTGTCGATCGCGGCGCCGGGATCATCCGGCTTCAGCCGGGCGGTCGGCACGAGATCGGCAACCGCCTTGCCGCGGTTGGTGATGGTGAAGCGCTTGCCTGCCTGGACCTGTCTCAAGAGCTCGGGAAATCGCGTCTTCGCTTCGTAGGCGCCGATCTCCTCGTTTCGTTCGTCCACGTCTATCTCCTGGATAGACTAGTCTACAGACTGGTCGTTTGACGTCAAGCGGCAACGAGGCGGCCTACGCTGCGTCCGTTCAGGCCATGATCTCCTGCCACTTGAGCGTCCAGTCCTTGCGACGCGCGCCGATCACGTCCGAATCCGGGAACTGCGTCTTCGCCATCTGTTCCTTCGTGACGATCTGCGTTGCGGTGAACTTGGCCGGCAGGTCGACATCGGGCCGCGTCGGGCTGCTGAAATAGGCGAGCGCCCATTCGCGCTGCACGTCCCGATCGAGCCGCCAGTTCAAGAACTCGTACGCGAGCTTCTTGTTCTTCGCGCCGGTGGGAACGCACGCGACGTCGAACAAGCCGATGACGCCTTCCTGCGGGATGACCATCTCGAACGGCATGCCGCGATCGATGTAATAGCCCGAGCGTGCGCTCCAGTACGGCGAGATCCAGACTTCGCCGTTCTCGAAGTGCGGCACGGCTTCGGCGGAGCCGGTCACGACGACGCCGACGTAGGGTTTCTGCGCCTTGAGCCGCGCCCACGCGGGCTCCATGTTGTCGACGCCGCCGTTGCCAAGCTGCGCCGCATGGATCAACGCGTACACCGACAGCAGGTTTGCCGGGTTGTAGTTGATGACGTGGCCCTTGATCTTCTCGCCGTAACGCTTCTGCGGCTCCCAGTAATCGGCCCACGAGCGCGGCCGCTCGATCTTGTCGCGGTTGTAGACCAGCGCCGCGTATTGCAACGTGTGCGCGGCGCCGGAGCCCGGTGGAATCACCGACCACGTCTTCTCGTGCACGAACTTCAGGTTCGGCACTTCCCGCTCGGTCACCTTCTCGAGCAAGCCTTCCTTCACACCGAGGATCACTTCGGGCGGCGTCAAGAGGCCGGCGACGTCGAAGCCCGGCGCGCCGCGTGCCGCGCGGATCTTCGCGTAATCCTGCGAAGCCGTGCCGGTCGCATCGTGCGTGATCTTCACGCCGAACTTCTTCTCGAACGGGCGAATGACGACGCGCTCGACCAACTCCTGGTACTCGCCGCCCTGCGTATTGACGATCAACGTTTCCTGCGCGCGCGCCGTGATCACATAAGGCGCGGCCATCGCCGCGCCGGCGCCTTGCAAAAGCCGTCGGCGCTTCACCGAGAATCGCTCACTCATCGTCCGCTCCTTCGAAGGTAAACTAGCCTGAACCCGCAAAAGACTAGACGCAACCCTTCGCGAGTGCAAATGGAAAGGCGACTTTCGCTCGCGACGCTGCCGGACCTGCCAGCCACCGTCGAGCGGCCGGCCTACGACCCGGCGCGCGTTGCGATCGGCATCGTGCATCTCGGGCTCGGGGCTTTTCACCGCGCGCATCAGGCCGTCTTCACCGACGCGTTGCTGGCCCGGGATCCGCGCTGGGGAATCCTGGGAACGTCGATGAAAACGCCACGGGCGACCCGACCGCTCGCCGAACAGGACGGGCTGTACACAGTGCTGACCCGCGGCGAAGAGCTGAAATCGGCCCGGGTCGTCGGCGCGATCCGCGCGACGGCCTTTGCAGGCGACCCCGGCGCCGACCTCGTCGCGCGCATCGCCGATCCCAAGGTCACCGTCGTTTCGCTGACCGTCACGGAGAAAGGTTACTGCCACGATCCGGCGAGCGGCCGTCTCGATTTCTCGCATCCGGACATCGTCCACGATGTCGAATCGCCACGAGCGCCGCGCTCGGTGGTCGGCTTGCTGGTCGCCGCGCTCGATGGAAGAAGGCTTGCGGGCAGCGGTCGCTTGAACGTCGTCTGTTGCGACAACCTGCCGCGCAACGGCCGAGTAGTCGAGGGGCTGGTCGGCGAGTTCGCCGCACGTCGCGGCGCCGCGCTCGCCGATTGGATTGCGGAGAACGCCGCGTTCCCCGGCACGATGGTCGATCGCATCGTTCCCGCAACGACCGAGGCCGATACGGAAGACGTCGAGCGGATGCTCGGCGTGCACGACGGCGCCGCTGTTGTCGCGGAGCCGTACAACCAGTGGGTCGTCGAGGACCGGTTCGTTGCGCCGCGCCCGGCTTGGGAAGACGCAGGCGCAACGCTGACCCGCGACATCGAGCCGTTCGAAACGCTGAAGCTGCGCATGCTGAACGGCAGCCATTCGACGCTCGCGTATCTGGGCTTCCTCGCCGGTCACGAAACGATTGCGCAGGCGGCCCGCGATCCGCCGCTCGCGACGTTCGTCGAGCGACAGATGCGCGAGGAGATCGCGCCGACGCTGCAGGCGCCGTCCGGTGTGGCGATCGACGACTACGCGCTCGAGCTCGGGCGCCGTTTCCGCAATCCGGCGTTGCCGCATCGCACGCGCCAGGTTGCGATGGACGGCTCCCAGAAGCTCCCGCAACGGTTGCTGAACACGATCCGTGAGGATCTTGCGGTTGGACGCCCGATCGACCGTCTTGCGCTTTCGGTCGCCGGCTGGATGCGCTACGTGCACGGTCGCGACGAGCACGGCCGCACCATCGACGTCGCCGATCCGCTGGCTTCTCGCTTTTCCGCGCTGGCAACCGAGCATCTCGATGCTCCCGCGGCGTTCGCGAGGGCGTTGATCGACATCGACACGATCTTCGGTCGCGATCTGCGCGAGGATCCCCGATTCGTCGACAAAGTCACCGCGGCGCTCGAGTCGCTGTTCGCAAACGGCGTGCGCTCGACCGTGGAACGAACGAACCAACGTCTGCTCGTACGCTCATGAACCCGATCGACTTCCATCCCGACCGACTGTTCCCGGCCGATCCTGCCACGCGTCATCTGGCGCGTGCACTCTACGCGACTGTCGAGAAGCTGCCGATCATCTCGCCGCATGGCCATACCGATCCGCGATGGTTCGCCTACGACGAGCCGTTCACCAACGCAAGTGCGCTGTTCATCACGCCGGACCATTATGTGTTTCGGATGCTGTACAGCCAGGGCATCCGGCTCGAGTCGCTCGGCATCGCACGAAAGCAGGGGTCGGGCGACGCGGTACCCGTCGAGACCGACGCGCGCAAGATCTGGCGCACGTTCGCTTCACACTACCATTTGTTTCGCGGGACGCCGACGCGAATCTGGCTCGATCACGCGTTTCGCACGGTGTTCGGCATGGAGGAGCGGCTGACGACGGAGAGCGCCGACCGTTATTTCGATCGCATCAACGCCGCGCTCGCCACGCCGGCGTTCCGGCCGCGCGCGTTGTTCGAGCGGTTCAACATCGAAGTGATTGCGACGACCGAGTCGCCGCTCGATCCGCTCGAGCACCATCGAAGGATTCGCGAAAGCGGTTGGCGCGGTCGCGTGATCACCGCCTACCGCCCCGACGCGGTCGTTGATCCCGAATTCGAGGGCTTCGTCGCCAACGTTTCTGCGCTCGCTGAATTGACCGGCGAGGACACGAGGCGATGGCAAGGCTATCTTGCTGCCCATCGCAATCGTCGCGCTTACTTTGCGAAGATGGGTGCCACGTCGACCGATCACGGCCATCCGACGGCGACCACGTCGGACCTAGACGACAACGAGTGCCAGCGGCTGCTCGATCGCGCGCTGGCGTCGACGATCACGGCCGACGAAGCCGAAGCGTTCCGTGGCCAGATGCTGACCGAGATGGCGAAGATGAGCCTCGACGATGGGCTCGTCATGCAGATCCACCCGGGAAGCCTGCGCAACCACAACATCGAACTGCAACGCGCGCATGGCCGCGACATGGGCGCCGACATCCCCACGCGCACCGATTACGTCCGCGCGCTGCGCCCGTTGCTGAACCGGTTCGGAAACGCCGAGGGGCTGACGATCATCCTGTTCACGCTCGATGAAACGAGCTACGCGCGGGAGCTTGCACCATTGGCGGGGCACTATCCCGTGCTGAAGCTGGGTCCGCCGTGGTGGTTTCATGACAGTCCGGAAGGGATGCTGCGCTTTCGCGAGCAGACGACGGAGACCGCCGGTTTCTACAACACTGTCGGCTTCAACGACGACACGCGCGCGTTCCTGTCGATTCCGGCGCGTCACGACGTCGCCCGTCGCATCGACTGTCGCTTCCTCGCAACGCTGGTTCGCGATCACCGGCTTGCCGAGGACGAAGCGTTCGAGCTCGCGCCCGAGCTGGCTCACGGGTTGGCGAAGCGCGCGTATCGGTTGTAACCCTTCTTGCATTCGGTAAGATCGCGCGTTTCCAACCAACGCACGTCAAGACATGGCCATTACGACGACCACCGCGATCAACCGCAATTACGATTGGGCGGCGTTCCTCGGCCGCATCCTGCTGGCGGCGATCTTCATCAGCTCCGGTTTTCAGAAAATCGGTGGATTCGAAGGCACCGTCGGCTACATCGCTTCGAAGGGCCTTCCGATACCGCAAGTGCTCGCGGTCCTGACGATCATCGTCGAGCTGCTAGGCGGCATCCTGCTCGTCGTCGGCTGGAAGGCGCGCTGGGCCGCGCTGGCGATCGCCGGATTCACGCTGCTTGCAGCCTTGCTGTTTCACAATTACTGGGCGATGACCGGTGATGCGGTCATGCAGAACCGCATTGGGTTCTGGAAGAACTTGTCAATCGCGGGCGGCATGCTGATGGTGTTTGCGTTCGGTCCGGGTCGTTACAGCATCGATCGGCGCTGATCGCGCGCGACGGCGCTCACTCCCGCATCCGCGAATCGAGCCAGATCGTCACCGGACCGTCGTTGACCAGCGCGACTTTCATCATCGCGCCGAAGACGCCGGTCGGCACCGGCTTGGCGAGCAACGCTTCGATCTCGTCGACCAACGCGTCCAACGCGGGCTCCGCGATCTCCGGCCGCGCCGCGCCGGCATACGACGGCCGATTGCCGTTGCGCGTCGACGCGAACAGCGTGAACTGAGATACCGCCAGGATCTCGCCGCCGATGTCCTGGACCGACCGGTTCATCACGCCGTCGTCGTCCTCGAACACGCGAAGCTGCACGATCTTGCGCGCAAGCCACCGACGATCGTCGATCGTATCGTCGGGCCCGATCCCGATGAGCAAGAGGAGGCCTCGACCGATCGAACCCTGGACCACGTTGTCGACCGACACGCTCGCTTCCGCGACTCGCTGCACGAGAGCACGCACGCGGTCACTGTATCAGCGCATCGTCGCGCGCTCGACGGCCGTGACCTTGCCCTCCTCGAAACGGACGAGCGTGACGGTTTGCGGATCGCCCGGCGCCGGCAAGTACGTCCAGCGCATCTTGCGGCCCTGCTTGCCGGTTTGCAGATCCGGCGGGCCGAGCCTCGCCAGCACTTCACCGTCGCTCATGCCGTCGCGGAGGTGACGTCGTTCGCTGACCGCGGCGGGCTGCGAGCGGCGCTCGGCTTCCTCCTTGCGCCGGTCGATCTTCGGGGGCTTCGGCGAGCGCTCGGCGCGGGGAGGGATCGTCGATGGACGCACCGACGGCACGTCGAAAGGCAGCACCGAGAGCGTCGGCGGATGCTTCGCGAGGTCGCGCAACGTTTCGCCGCTGCAAGGACGGTCCTGATAGACCGGCGGACCCGTGGTTTCGGCACACTTGAAGAGCCCCGCGCCCCATGCTTCGGTGGCCAGGCTCAACACGGGAACGGCGACGCACGCCGCGGATCTCAAGAGTCGCACGGGACGACGATACCGACGATCGGCCGCATCCGCGTTCAGCCGTTCGGCCTAAAAGCGGACACAACGCGTCCGTCTGCGGCACAATCGCGCAACCATTACCAGCAAGCCGCGCATGAACTTGAGGCTTACGACGCTGATCGCTGTCGGCATCGCCATCGCCGCGCTCGCCGCTATGGGCGGCTGCAGCGTAGCGAGCTACTACTGGCAGGGCTTCGCCGGCCATGCGCAGCTTCTTGCGAGCGCGCGTCCGATCGACGAGATCCTCGAAACGACGCAGGACGCGCGACTCGTCGAGCGGCTCAAGCGGGCGCGTGAGATCCGCGCGTTCGCAAGCCGTGAGCTCGGGCTGCCCGACAACGCGAGCTACACCCGCTATACCGATCTCGGCCGGCCGTTCGTCGTCTGGAACGTCGTCGCGACGCCGGCGCTTTCGCTCACGCCGCGCGATTGGTGCTTCCCCGTCGCGGGTTGCGTCAACTATCGCGGATTCTTCAGCGAATCGGAGGCTCGGGCCGAGGCGCGGCGGCTGCGCGCGCTCGGCGACGACGTGCACATCGGCGGCGTGGCGGCATACTCGACGCTCGGTTGGTTCGACGATCCGGTGCTGTCTTCGTTCATCCGTTATCCGGACACCGCGCTCGCGCGGCTCGTATTCCACGAGCTCGCGCACCAGATGGTGTATGTCAAGGACGACACCGAATTCAACGAAGGCTTCGCGACGGCCGTCGAAGAGGCCGGCGTCGCGCGCTGGATCACGGCGCAGGCGTCGATGCCGCACCACGCGGCGCTCCTGGCCGAGCAGGCGCGCGGCGATCGATTGCGAACCGAGTTCCGGCGGCTCGTGCGCGAGGTGCGGCCGAAGCTGGCCGCGCTCTACGCGGGCAAGGCGAGCGACGAAGACAAGCTTGTCGCCAAGCGCGAGATCCTTCACGAGATGCGTGCGTCCTATGAGGCGGCGAAGGCGGGGGAGCCGGGGCTTGCGGCGTTCGATCGCTGGTTCGCGGGCTTCGAGGGGCAGGGCGCGAACAACGCGAGCCTCGCCGGCGTCGCGCTCTACGACCGGCACGTGCCGGCGTTCCGCGCGTTGTTGGCGCAGGAGTACGGCGACTTTCCGCGCTTCTATGCGCGTGTCCGAGAGCTTGCCGCGAAGCCCGTGGAGGAGCGCCGGCGCATTCTCGCCGGGCTTTCGGCGCCGTCGCGGACAGCGTCGGGTCAGTAGCGGGCCGACCGCGCGCGCCCGCGGTTCGGTGGACGGGCCCTCGGGCCGCAGGCTATAATGGCAAGCTTTGCTTCAAACCCCTTGCCACACCCGATTTGCGCCGGGGTGGCCGAAGCACGGAACGCCGTTTTCTCCGTGCTCAACGTGCGCGGAGACCCGCGCCATCGACCGAAAGGAGCGCGTCTTGCGTCATTACGAGATCGTTTTCATCGTCCATCCGGACCAGAGCGAGCAGGTCCCGGGCATGGTCGAGCGTTATCGCAACATGGTCACCAATCGCGGTGGCCGCATCCATCGCCTCGAGGATTGGGGGCGCCGCCAGCTCGCCTATACGGTGCAGAAGGTTCACAAGGCGCATTACGTCCTGATGAACCTCGAGTGCGACCAGGCGACGCTGACCGAGCTCGAGCACGCGTTCAAGTTCAACGATGCGGTGCTGCGTCACTTGATCGTCGCGGTGAACGAGGCGATCGTCGCCCCGTCGCCGATGATGAAGGACGAGAAGAGCCGTTCGCTGGTCGAGCGGCCGGGCGAGAAGACCGAGCGGCCGGCCGAACGCGTCGATCGTGCAGAGCGGCCGCCGCGTGCCGGGGACGAGCGCCCCGCGCCGTCGGCCTGACGTCGCGTCCGAACCACTGCGGGTGCCCGCCGAAGGCCGGACGAACCGGCTGACGCTCGACGCCATGCTCGCTGCTCGCGAACCGCTGCGCTTTACACCGGCCGGGCTCCCGGCGCTGTCGATGACGCTGTCGCATGCGTCCAGGCAGCCGGAGGCCGGGCATGCGCGCAGCGTCGATTTCGAGATCGCGGCAGTCGCGTTCGGCCCGATGGCCGATGCGCTTTCGCGCATGCCGGTCGGCGCGAGCCTGAGCTGCGAGGGATTCCTCGCGCGCCGCTATCGAAGCGGCACGACGCTCGCGCTGCATCTCACCAATTTCACACTCATTTGACATCCCACCGATAGACAACGAAGGACACGACGATGCCCCGCCCGATTGGAAGAGGCAAAGGAAAGTTCAAGAAGGACGGCAAGCGCCGTGAACGCGGCAATGCGCTGTTCAAGCGACGCAAGTTCTGCCGCTTCACCGCGGAGAAGGTGAAGCAGATCGACTACAAGGACATCGACGTCCTGAAGGACTTCGTGCAGGAAAACGGCAAGATCATGCCGGCGCGCATCACCGGCACGAAGGCGCGCTATCAGCGTCAGCTGTCGACGGCGATCAAGCGCGCGCAATTCCTCGCGCTCCTGCCGTTCACCGATCGTCATTAGGAACGCACGATGCAAATCATCCTCCTCGAAAAGGTCGCGAACGTCGGCGACCTGGGCCAGGTCGTCAAGGTCAAGGCCGGCTACGCGCGCAACTTCCTGATCCCGAAGGGCATGGCAAAGCGCGCCACGCCGGAGAATCTGAAGCTCCTGGAAGAGCGTCGCAGCGAGCTCGAGAAAGTCGCGGCGGACAAGCTAGCGGCCGCACAAGGCGTCGCGGAAACGCTCGAAGGCACGACGGTGAGGGTCGTGCAGAAGGCGGGCGTCGACGGACGCTTGTTCGGCTCGGTCGGCGGGCACGACCTCGTGGAAGCGTTACGCGCGCAAGGCGTCACGATCGAGAAGTCGCAGGTGCGCATGCCGTCCGGCCCGATCAAGCAGGTGGGCGAGCATCCGGTTACGATCGCGCTGCACACCGACGTCGTCGCGCACGTGACGGTCAACGTCGTGGGTGATACGGTTACGCAGTAGTCTTTTGCGCGTCAGCGGTCTGATGGATAATTGCACGGCTCGGCGCACGACGCTTGTTGCTCCCCTTTTGCCGGCGCGCGTCGCAGGGCCGTCCCAAGATGCGCGCGTGAACTCACCCCGATGCAAAAGGCGCGGCGCTGAAGCTGCGCCCTAGCAATGGCCGCACGGACGCCTTTTGCATCGGTCGACCGCGATCCGCAAGTCGATGCGCTGAAGCTGCCGCCGCATTCGATCGAGGCCGAACAGTCGGTGCTGGGCGGCCTTTTGCTCGACAACGATGCGGCCGACCGCATCGGCGACGTCATCGGCGCCGAGGATTTCTACGCCGACGCGCACCGTTTGATCTACGGCGCGGCGACGCGACTGATCGTCGAAGGTCGGCCGGCCGACGTCGTCACCGTCGCCGAAGCGCTCGATTCGACGCAGAAGCTGGATTACGTGGGCGGGCTCAATTATCTCGGCGCGCTCGTGCAAGGCGTGCCGACGGCGGCGAACGTGCGCCATTACGCGACGATCGTGCGCGAGCGCTCGATTCTGCGGCAACTCGCGGCGACAGCCGGGGACATCGCGCAGGCCGCGTACAACCCGATGGGGCGCAGCGCGCGCGAAGTGCTCGACGTCGCCGAGTCGAAGGTGCTGCACATCGCCGAGCAGGGAAGCCGCGGGCAGAACACGTATACCGAGATCGCGAAGTTGCTGGCGTCCGTCGTCGAGCGCATCGAGGATCTGTACAACCGTGACGATCCGTCCGATGTGACGGGGCTGGCGACGGGCTACACCGATCTCGATCGGATGACGGCGGGTTTGCAGGCGGGCGATCTGGTGGTCGTGGCGGGACGGCCGAGCATGGGAAAGACCAGCCTCGCGTTGAACATAGGCGAGCACGTTGCGCTCGCGCTCAAGAAACCCGTCGCCGTGTTCTCGATGGAGATGGGCGCGACGCAGCTTGCAATGCGCCTGATCGGCTCGGTCGGGCGCTTGCCTGCGCAGCATCTGCGTACCGGCCGCCTGCAGCCCGACGACTGGGAGCGGTTATCGTCAGCGCTCGGACGCCTGAACGAGGCGCCGATCATCATCGACGAGACCGCTGCGTTGTCCGCGATCGAAGTGCGCTCGCGCGCACGACGCATGCATCGACTTTATGGCGGACTTGGGCTTGTCATCGTCGATTACCTGCAGCTGATGCAGGCAACGTCGACCGGCGAGAACCGCGCAACCGAGATCTCGGAGATTTCGCGGTCGCTGAAGGCGCTGGCGAAGGAGCTGAAGGTTCCGGTCATGGCGTTGTCGCAGCTGAACCGCTCGCTCGAGCAGCGGCCGAACAAGCGGCCGGTGATGTCGGATCTGCGCGAGAGTGGGGCGATCGAGCAGGACGCCGATGTCATCCTGTTCATCTATCGCGACGAGGTGTACAACCCCGAGACGCAGGACAAGGGGATTGCCGAGATCATTATCGGCAAGCAGCGCAACGGCCCGATCGGAACGGGGCGTCTGACGTTCCTGGGCGAGTACACGCGCTTCGAGAACTTCGCGGGCGGGTAAATCGAAGCGCCGGCCTCGCGCAATGCGCCGTGCGCGTGCGGCAGCGGACGGCGCTACAAGGAATGTCACGGGGCACTGGCCGGCCCAGCGCCGGCGTCGACGCTGAATGGCATCCTCGACGCGGCGCTTGCGGCACAGCGTGCGTCACGCATAGCCGACGCGATCGACGGTTACGAGCGCGCGCTTGCGCTCGCACCAGATCACTTCGACGCGTTGCACATGCTCGGCGTCGCACGGTTCCAGTGCGGCGACTTCGAGGAAGCGCTCGCGCTGGTCGAGCGCGCGCTCGTCCAACGGCCGGACGACGAAGGCGCGCGTTTCAATCGCGCGCTGGTCGAAAACGCGCTGGCACGTCGACCTGCCGAAGCCGAGCTCGCGGACGATGCCCAGGCGTTCGCCGCTGCAATGCAAACCGGCGGGAAGACAGGTGACGATGCGGCGGTGCGCGTCATCGCGTTCTACCTGCCTCAGTTTCATCGCATTCCCGAGAACGACGCGTGGTGGGGCGAAGGCTTCACCGAGTGGAGCAATGTCCGCAAGGCGAAGCCCAACTTCCGCGGCCATGCACAGCCGCACATTCCCGGAGAGCTTGGCTATTACGACCTGACCGATCCGGCCGTCCGCGAAGCGCAGGCGGCGCTCGCACGCGCGCATGGGGTTGACGCGTTCTGCTACTACCACTACTGGTTCGGCGGCCGGCGGCTGCTGGAGCGTCCGCTCGACGACGTTCTACGATCGGGGAAACCGGATTTCCCGTTCTGCATCTGCTGGGCCAACGAGAACTGGACGCGGCGCTGGGATGGACGCGACGACGACGTCCTGATGGTGCAACGTTATTCGCCGCAGGATGCCGAAGCGTTCATCGACAGTCTGCTGCCGGCTTTCGGTGACCGGCGCTACGTTCGCGTCGACGGCCGGCCGTTGCTCGTCGTCTACAAGCTCGCCGATCTTCCCGATCCGCGTGCGACCGCCGCGGCCTGGCGGAAGCGATGCCGCGACGCCGGCGTCGGCGATCCGTACCTCGCAGCGGTACAGCGCAACGCGTTGGATGACCCGACGCCGTTCGGCTTCGACGCGGCGATCGAGTTTCCGCCGATCGGCCATGCCGCCGAGAACATTACGTCACGCGTCGCGGAAGCGGACCCGTCGTTTCGCGGCAGCGTGTTCGGCTACGCGAACCTTGCATGCGACTATCTGCTACGTCGGCGTCCCGATTTTCGGGCGTTTCGCGGCGTGACGCCGATGTGGGATAACACCGCACGCCGGCAACGCGACGGCATGATCGTCGATGGCTCGTCACCGGCGTTGTTCGGCGCGTGGGCGACGCACGCATTGCGGCAGACGCGCCTGCGCCATCGAGGCGAGTCTCGGCTCTTGTTCGTGAATGCGTGGAACGAGTGGGCCGAAGGAAATCATCTCGAGCCCGATGCGGAGCACGGCAAGAAGTACCTCGAGGCGCTTGCAACGGCGCGCGGCCTTGCCGCGGCACCGCCACTCGAACGACCGCCGTTCGCGCAGGTCGAGCGCGACACACAAGCGCGCGTGCGCGAAGGAACGATTGCGGTCGAGCGTTTCGGATCGACGGTGTCGCTGCCGGCCCCGGGCGTATCGGTCGTCATGCCGGTGTACAACCACGAGCGCTTCGTGCGTCAGGCACTCGATTCGATCGGCGCGCAAACACGGCTTCCGGACGAAATCATCGCGGTCGATGACGGGTCGACGGACGGAAGCGCGGACCTCATCGCCGCGTGGGCAGCGAATGCCCGCGTTCCGGTGACGCTCGTGCGGCAGCGGAACGCCGGCGCGCATGTGGCGCTCAACCGCGGCATGGCGATCGCGCGCGGCGGTGTCATCGCGCTGGTGAATTCGGACGACGCCTTCGCGCCGGATCGACTATCGCGATTGTGCAACGTGCTCGCCGACACGCACGCGCTCGCATTTTCGGGCGTCTCGCTCGTCGACGAGCACGGCGATCCGGCACGCTCGTCGTACGCGCGCACGCTGGCGCAACGCATCGCCGAAGTGGGTCGCATCGATGACCTGTGGCACGTCCTTGTGCGCCATAACGCCGCCGTTTCGACAGGAAACCTGGTGTTTCGTCGCGCTCTGCTGCACGAGATCGGGGCGTTCGCTGCTTATCGCGTCTGCCACGACTGGGACTTCGTGCTCGCGGCGACGCTCGCCACGCGTCCGAGCACCATCGGCGAACCGCTTTACGTGTATCGATTGCATGGCGCAAACACGTATGCCGCCGGTACGCTTGCCGGGCGACTGGAAAGCGAGATGGTCCTCGCGTCGTTTATCCGACGGGTTGCCGTCGATCCTCGTGTCGACGACGGGCGGCGAGCGCGGCTATTCGCCGTTCTGCGCACCGTCGGCATGTCGGGATTCGTCGATGCTGCATAGCAGCAATGACCGACTCGACGGAACCCGAGCCAACCCGACGGAGCGATCGCATAGCGTTGTTCCCGTTGGTGTATCGTTCGGGGCGCCGCGCCGATCCACGAGGAGGGGGCGGCGCATTCCGTTCGCCTTGCCTTGCACCGCGTATCTGCGATACAGGGAGTTGGGAGGGCTTTTGAACGGATCATCCAGGCTAACTTTCAGGAGAACCGCATGAAGAAGCTCGCAACCGCTCTCGCTTGTGCAGCGATGCTGGTCGCCGGCGGCGCCGTCGCCCAGGACAAGAAGGACGCGAAGACGGCGGACGTCAAGAAGATGACGATGCAGGAGTGCAAGGACTACATGGCGATGGCGCAGAAGGACGCGAAAACGAAGGACGCGAAGAAGGACACGATGTGCGCGGACGTGATGAAGGCTGACAAGAAGGACGCGCCGAAGAAATAAGCGACGTCTTTCGCGTTTGACGAAGCCCGGCCGGTTCATGGCCGGGCTTCTGTTTTTTGGGATTGACGAACCGAGCCGCTGCGCCGCGTATGCTTCGGGCGACATGAACGTCGCACCGGCTTCGCGCAACGCGCCGTGTCCGTGCGGCAGCGGACTGCGTTACAAGGCTTGTCACGGCGCGACGGTCGGCGGCGATGCGGTCGATCCGCTGGCCCCGGCGCAAGAACGCCTGGCTCGCGGCGACATCGACGGCGCGGCAGCGGCTTGTCGGCAATTGCTCGAAGCATCGCCGCATCAGCCGGCTGTGCTTCGGTTCGCTGCGCGTTGCGCGACGTTGGGCGGACGGACGCAGGAAGCATTGTCGTTATTGCTCGCGGCGGCTCGGCAACTGTCGAATGCATCGGTATCGCCTGCCGCGGCGTACGGGATCTGGTCGGAGCTCATGAACGCCTTTGTCGCGGCGCTGGATCGCGTTGGGGACGCAGATGCGCGGCCGAGACGCGAGGCGTATCGACAGTGGCGTGCGACGCGCAGAGCCGGCGTGCGCGGGAAGCCGATCGCAATCGTCGTGTTGCTCGCCGAAAGTGCCGCACTCGCCGGGTTGAGTGAAACGCTGCGTTCGATCGCCCAGCAAACCCGCCGGGCGAGCGAAGTTGTCATCGTGTCGGCTTCGACGGTGATCCACAGCGATGCGCTGCGTCGAGCGACTGACGTCGACGGGTTGCCCGTGCCGCTGATCGTCGAGCAGACCTTCGGCAGTCGCGGTGAGGCTCTGAACGCGGGCGTCGCAGCCACGCGATCGCACTGGCTGGTAGCAATCGAAGCGCCGAGCACGCTCGCGCCTTGGCACCTCGGGCGCCTCTTCGACGTGATCGAGTCGGGCGGTTTCGCGTGGGGATTCACCGGCGCCGTCGTCGAAGCCGATGCCGACGTCGACCCGCATCGCGTGGCGGCTCACCGCGCGACGCTCGACCAGATCCACTCATCGCTCGCACGCGTCGACAGCATTGGCCAAGTGTTTATCGACAGCCAGTTCGCCGCGATCGGTGTGGGTGCGCTCGGCTTCTCTCGTGCGCTATTCACAGCGATCGGCGGATTTCGCGCGATCGATGGTTACGAGGCGTGGGACTTCTGCCTGCGCGCGAGCTTCGACGAGGAACCGGTCCATGTTGCGTCGACCACGTATGTTCATCGGCTCATCGCGGGACAACATCAGCGGCCGGCGACCGAAGACGCTCAGGCGCAACTCGCGATGTTCCGGTCGTTCTATGCAAGAAGTCTCGCGGACGATGCGGCGGCCGCGAATCCGCATGCGCCGACGCTCGCGAATTGGGATCGGAGCCTGCTGAAGCGCGTATTCCGCAGCGGCCATGTCTTGATGGTCGATCTTCCGCGGCTGGAGGAGCTCGCCGGGCGCATCCACGCCGGCGACGCCGCGCCGGCGCGCGACCTGACGCGAGGCATCAATCTGATCGGCTTCGCGTTCGGCGAGTTCGGGCTCGGCGAGAACCTGCGTGCGCTCGCACGAACCTGCGAAGCGGCGCGCGTGCCTTTCGTCGTCAACGACATCGAGCACCGAATCGGCACGCGGCAAAGCGATCGTCGACTTGCCGAACATCTGGAAGCTTCCGTTGTCCACAACCTGTCGCTGATGGCAGTGAATCCCGACATGCTTGACGCCGCATTGCCGCTGCTGCGCCGCGCGCGCGACGTTGGGGGTCGCATCGCCGGCTACTGGTACTGGGAGCTGGCGAACTTTCCTGCGGAGTGGGTGCGCGCGCTCGAAGTGGTCGACGAGCTGTGGTGCGCGACCGGATTCATCGCCGAAACGTTCGCACGTGCGACCGACAAGCCGGTGATCAGGATCCCGCCGATGCTCTCGGTCAAGCTCGATCGCGTGCATCGGCGCGACGAGTACCGCTTGCCCGAGCATGCGTTTTTGTTCCTGTTCTCGTTCGACTACAACTCGTCGATCGCGCGCAAGAATCCGGCTTCCGTGATTCGCGCGTTCCATGCAGCGTTTCCGCGGGACCGCGACGACGTGGGGCTCGTGGTCAAGTCGATCAACGGCGTGCTGCGACCCGATCGCGTTGCTGCGATCGATGCGCTGATCGACGGCGATCCGCGCATCCATCATCTCGACGCGTTCCTCGATCGCGAACGGACCTACGGTCTGATGTCGGTCGTCGATGCGTACGTCTCGCTGCATCGTTCCGAAGGACTCGGGTTGGGTCTCGCCGAGTCGATGCTGCTCGGCAAGCCGGTCATCGGCACCGGCTACTCGGGCAATCTGGAATTCATGAACGAAGCGAACAGCCTGCTCGTCGACTATCGACTCGTGCCGGTGCTCCCCGGCGAATACACGTTCGCCGAGCCGGGCTCGGTCTGGGCCGACGCGAACATCGACGCAGCAGCTCGTGCGATGCGCCGGCTTGCCGACGATGCGGGCCTGCGCGAGCGCCTCGCGGAAGGCGGTCCCGGGGCGATCCGCCGCGTTTTCGGCGAGGAGCGATGCACGACACTCTTGCGTGCACGATTGCAGGAGCTCGATTTGGCGTGACGCCGGCGCCGCGTCAACGCGGTTAGCGCTATGCTGCCCACAAACCAGTGAGGAGACGACGATGCGAACGCTACTGGCTGCCCTGATCTCAACGGTCGTCGTGCTGCCGCTCGCGCACGCGCAGGACGCCTATCCCTCGAAGCCGGTACGGATCATCGTGCCTTTCACGCCAGGAACCGGCATCGACATTCTCGCCAGGACGCTGGGACAGCGGCTTTCGGATGATTGGAAGTCGCCGGTCGTCGTCGACAACCGCCCGGGCGCGTCCGGCAACATCGGCACCGACGCGGTCGCGAAGTCGCCCGCCGACGGCTATACGCTGTTGATGACCGCCAACACGATCGTGCTCAATCGCAGTCTGTTCGCCTCGATCCCCTACGACCCGATCAAGGATTTCACCGCCGTCGCGCCGCTCGCGATCGGACGCCTTGCGCTCGTCACGCATCCGTCGCTCAACGTGAAAAGCGTTGCGGAGTTCATCGCCAAGGCGAAGGCGAGTCCCGGCACGATCAACTACGGGTCGCCGGGCAACGGTACCCCGCATCATCTGGCGATGGAGCTCTTCAAGTCGACGACTGGCATCAACGTCGTTCACGTTCCTTACAAAGGCACGGCCGGCGCCGTGCAGGACCTGCTTGGCGGACAGATTGCCGTGATGTTCCTGCCGGTTCACGTTGCGCTCGCGCAGGTCGATGCGGGCAAGCTCGTGATGCTCGCGGCCGGCGGAACGCAGCGTTCCAACGCAACGCCCAACGTCGCGTCGCTTGCCGAGGCGATCGGTGTTCGCGACATCGACACCGACATCTGGTACGGACTCTACGCGCCGGCGGGTACGCCGGCCGAGATCGTGCGCAAGCTGAATGCGAGCGTCAACGCGCAGTTGAAGAATGCGGAAGTGGCCGACGCACTGGCGAAGCAGGGCCTGCAGCCGACCGGCGGCAGCGCCGCCGACCTCGAGCGCATCACACGGACCGACCTCGAGCGCTGGGCCGGCGTCGTCAAGGCAGCCAACATCAAGGCGGACTAGCGACTCTTCAGGCCGGTCGCGCTACCGAGGTGCCTATGCGCAGGCGAACGGTGCTGAGCGTCGTTCTCACGCTGATCCCCGCACGGGTCGCTGGTCAAGGACAGCCGACAGCGAGGGTCTATCGGATAGGCTGGCTCGGTTCTGCGCCGCTCGACGCGCGGACGAGGGAAGCGTTCGTCGATGGGTTGAGGGAGCATGGCTGGATCGAAGGCAAGAACGTAACGGTCGAGGCGCTGTATTCCGACGGGCGCAACGACCGCTTTCCGGCACTTGCGCTCGAGCTTGTCAAGCGCAGCGTCGATGTGATCGTCGCCTCGGGCACGCCTCCGGCCGAGGCCGCGCGCGACGCCACAACGTCCATTCCGATCGTTTTCGTGTACGTCGGCGACCCGGTGGGAGCCGGCCTCGTCGACAGTCCTGCACGCCCCGGTCGCAACCTCACCGGCCTGGGTGGCTTTGCTGCCGGGTTTTATACCAAGCAGCTGGCGCTCCTGAAGGAGGTCCTGCCGAAGGCGACCCGAATCGGATTGTTCATCAACGACACGCTCTCGTTGCACATCGCGTTACGCGGCGAGCTCGAGGCTGCGGCGCGAAAGCTTGGTGTGATCCTAGTCCCGGTCCAGGTGAACGTTCCCGAAGACATCGACATCGCTTTCGCGACCATTGCCAAGCAACGAGTCGACGCGCTCTTCATCGCGGCCCAGCCGATGATCAGTGCTCAACGCGCGCGAGTGGTGAAGCTCGCGCTCGATCAGCGGATGCCGGTCGTCAGCGCTTTCGACCAGTTGACCGAAGCGGGCCTGCTGTTGTCGTACGCGAGCCGGTTTGTCGACGATGTGCGACGCGCCCCATACTTCATCGACCGCATTTTCAGGGGCGCGAAACCCGCGGACCTGCCCGTGGAGCAGCCCACGCGCGTGTATCTCTCGGTCAATCTGAAGACCGCGAAAGCGATCGGCGTTCCGATTCCGGCATCGGTGCTTGCACGTGCGGACCAGGTGTTCGAGTAACGGAACGGCTAGCTTGGGCGTGCGAAGCCGGCCACCCGCTTGTACTCGTCCGATAGCGCACGCAGCTCGTCCTGCGTGACGAAGTCGTCGAGTCTCGTAAACGGCCGGTCCCCGACGAGCTGCTCGACCTTGATGTTGATGAAGTCGGGTGGGAACTCGCGGTTGGTTTGCACGATCTTCGACGTCACCGGGCGGCGTAGACGCTCGTACTCGACGAGCGCGTCGCGTGGATCGTCGCGCGCCTTGAGCAAATCGGCGAGCGTCCGCGCATCGATTGCCGCTTGCGCGGCGCCGTTGCTGCCCCGGGGATACATCGGGTGCGCAGCGTCGCCGGCGAGCGTCACGCGGCCGAACGTCCACCGATCGAGCGGATCCTTGTCGACCATCGGGTACTCGTAGATCGCATCCGCGTTGCGGATCATTGCGGCCGCGTCGAGCCAGTCGAACGTCCAGTTCGCATAACGCGGATAGAAGTCGTCGAGACGGCCGGGCTTGTTCCAGTCGTTGCGCTCGGTCACTTCTTCCTGAATCTCGCACAGCCAGTTGACGCGTTGTCGTGTGCCCCCACGCTTGCGGCATGATCCCGCCGCAGCGCTGCCCGCCGAGGGGGCGCGATTCGCGCCTTGGGACGGCCCGGCGGCGCGAATGTCCTCGTCGTCAACGTCGTTCGCGATCGGATAGATCACCATCTTGCCGGTCAGGATCGAGCCGATGCGGATATAGCTGCGCCCGTCGAGGATCGGCGCCATGCGCGTAACGCCGCGCCATGTGTTGATGCCGGAGAACGCGACGTCGTCGCCCGGAAACAATTGACGCCGGATCGCCGAGTGGATTCCGTCGCAGCCGATGACGACGGCGCCATCGATCGGATCGAGCGCACGCCCCGATGTCGTTTCGGTGAAGCGAGCCGTTGCGCGACGCTCGTCCTGGTCGACGCCAACGCACGTATGGTTGGTAACGACGCGATCTGCGCCCAGCCGTTCGACAACCGCGCGGTAGAGAACCGCTTGCAGTCGGCCGCGATGAATGCCGACTTCGGGAGCGTCATAACCCGCCGCCTTGCCGCGCGGCTCGCTGTAGATCAGCTGACCGAAGCGGTTGAAAAAGCAACTCTGCGCGTTCTCGATGCCGGCCCGAAGCAGGATGTCATCGAGTCCGAGTGCC
>DATLNR010000095.1:0-23581 GCA_035536655.1 Casimicrobiaceae bacterium | reverse complement strand
TCGTGCATCGTGCGCATGTTGCGCGTGTGCCGGCTGTTGCCGCCGCGCAGATGAATCGGCGCCGATTCAACGACCAGTACGCGGGCGCCCCGCTCACTGGCCGTCAGCGCCGCGCACAACCCCGCGTTGCCGCCGCCGGCGACGAGGACGTCATACGCTTCGGAGAGATCCGGAAGCCGTGTACGATTGCCCACTGATCCCTTCACGCTTCGGATCGGTGAACGATGATGAAATCGACGTTGTCCACTATGTGGGCCGCCGCGCTGCTCGCCGCCAGCACGGCATTCGCGCAAAGCTTCCCGAGCCGTCCGGTGACGCTTACCGTCGGCTTCGCGCCCGGCGGCGGAACCGATACGGCGGCCCGGATCGTCGGCAAGAAACTTTCCGAGAACATCGGGCAGCCGGTCGTGATCGACAACAAGGCGGGTGCCGGTGGCAACATCGCGGCGCATCATATCGCCACGTCGGCGCCGGATGGCTACACGATTCACTTGACGTCGGTCGGACCGATGACGGTCGCGCCGCACATGGCGAAGTCGTTGCCCTACGATCCGAAGCGGGACATTGCGCCGATCGCGATGGGCGTCGTGTTCCCGAACGTCATCGTCGTGCATCCGGGCGTGCCGGCCAAGACGCTCGCCGAGCTCGTGACGTTGGCCAAGTCGAAGCCCGGCGAGCTGACCTATGCATCGGCTGGAGCCGGCGGTGCAGGCCATCTCGCTGGTGAACTGTTCAAGCAGCGCGCAGGCATCGACATGCTTCACGTCCCCTACAAGGGGGGCGGACCGGCGATAACGGACTTGATTGGCGGTCGCGTGCACATGTATCCGGCGGTTCCTTCGACGGTCGCACCCCACATCGAGACCGGCAAAGTCCGCGCGATTGCGACGACGGGACTCAAGCGCACGCCGACGATGGCGACCGTGCCGACCGTTGCGGAATCCGGCTATGCCGGCTTCGAAGCGACGAACTGGTATGCGTTCGTCGCGCCCGGCAAGACGCCGCCGGACATCCTCGATTACTGGAATCGCGAATTGGTGCGGGCCCTGAAGGATCCGCAGGTGAGCGCCGAGCTCGCCAAACAGGGCCTCGAGCCGGCGCCGTCGACGCGCGAAGAGCTCGCGCGCTACATCGAGCGCGAGAGCGAGAAGTGGGGGAAGGTCGTGCGCGAGGCGAAGATCACCGCGGAGTGAGGACATCGTGGACTGCTGCCGCGCGTTTCGGAAGATCGATCACCAGGGCAGCGAATAGGTCTTCGTGTTGGTGAAGCTCTTCATCGCTTCCTGCACGCCTTCCTTGTAGCCCAGGCCGGAGTCCTTGACGCCGCCGAACGGCGTCAGCTCGAGCCGGTATCCGGGCACTTCGCGCACGTTCACCGTACCGACGTTGAGCTCGCTCACGAAACGCGTGATGTAATCGAGCCGGTTCGTGCACACCGACGATGAAAGTCCGTACACGGTTCCGTTGGCTACGCGGATCGCGTCGTCGATCGTTCGGAAGCGGATCACCGGCGACACCGGCCCGAACGTCTCGGTCTTGACGACGTTCATCTCCGGATCGACGTCATCGAGGACCGTCGGGGAGTACGACGCGCCGCGCCGCTCGTTACCGAAGAGCAGCTTCGCTCCGCGCGCCACGGCATCGTTGACGCGCGCCTCGAAGTTCACCGCTGCCGCTTCATCGATCACCGTGCCCATGTCGACGTCGGGATCCATCGGGTCACCGTAACGCCACGCTTTCGTTTCCTCGACCAGCTTCTCGACGAACGCGTCGGCCACGCGCTCATGAACCAGCATCCGTTTGACCGCCGTGCAGCGTTGCCCGGAGTTCTTGTACGACCCGGCGGCCGCCAGCGACGCCGCTTCGTCGACGTCGGCGTCCTCCATGACGATGATCGGATCGTTGCCGCCCAGCTCCAGCACCTGTCGCTTGTAGACCGCCTTGCCGGCGATGTACTTGCCGACAGCGACGCCGCCGGTGAACGTCACGAGGTCGATGTCGGGGTTGGTCAGCATTTCGTCCCCGATCTCACGCGGGTCGCCGGTCACGACCGAGAACATCTCCGGCGGCAGTCCCGCTTCGTAGAGGACGTCGGCCAGCACGATCGCCGACAACGGCGTCTTCTCCGTCGGCTTCAGCACCATGCGGTTGTTCGTCGCAACCGACGGCGCTACCTTGTGCGCGACCTGGTTCAGCGGATGATTGAACGGCGTTATCGCACTGATGACGCCCAAAAGGGGCTCGCGCAGCGTGTAGACCTTGCGTGACTTGCCGTGCGGCGTCAGGTCGCACGAGAACACCTGGCCGTCATCGTTCAGCGCCGCGTTCCCGGCGAAGACGAAAACGTCGCACGCGCGACCGACCTCGTAGCGCGAATCCTTCTTGCTGATGCCGCATTCGGCGGTAATCAGGTCCGAGAGTTCCTCGGTGCGGCTGCGCAGGATCTCGGCGGTCCGGTGGCAGATGCGATAGCGCTCGTAGCGCGTGAGCTTCGGCTTGTAGGCCTTCGCGACGCTGAACGCCCGGCGGATGTCGTCGACCGACCCGTTAGGCACCGTCCCGACCAGCGCGCCGCTGTACGGGTTGAACACTTCGATGACGCGATCGCCGTAAACCTTCTCGCCAGCGATCCGCATTCCTTCGCGGTTCACGGTGTCGTTCTTCATCGGGGGCATCCGTCAGGCGACGCTGCTGCGGCGCAATGACCGCCATCGTATCGGAAACGACCCTGCTTCCAATCGCACGAATCGACGATGTCCGTGACAAGCCTTAGAATCAACGCCCATGCCAGGGGATTCCGCGCTTTGATCCTCCGCTCGGAGGGTAACAAGTGAACGATGGGCCGACCGAATGGAGCGATTGGATCGGGCGATCGGAAACCGGCTCCGATGTCCTTGCCTCGTCGCCCTACGCGGCGCTTTGCGCGACATTGGACTACGACGTCGATCGTCCGACGCCCGGCACGCCGCTGCCTCCGCTATGGCACTGGTTGTACTTCCTGCCGCTTGCCCGACGCTCGCAGATCGGGCACGACGGGCATCCGCGACGCGGCGGTTTCCTGCCGCCGATCCCGCTGCCGCGCCGGATGTGGGCCGGCAGTCAGCTCGAGTTTTGTTCTCCGTTATGCATCGGCGACGAATGCACGCGCACGTCGACGATTCACGCGATCGAGCAGAAGCACGGACGCAGCGGAACGCTGATCTTTGTGAAGCTGCGTCATGAAATTCGCCGGAACGCGGAGACCGACGCCGCGTTGATCGAGTTTCATGACATCGTCTATCGCGAGGCGCCGACTGCGAGCGATCGCCAGGCGCCACCCACGGCGGCGCTTGCGCAAACGACCTGGGTGCACGAGTGGACGGCGGACGACGTGCTGCTGTTCCGCTACTCCGCACTGACGTTCAACGGGCACCGGATTCATTACGATCGGCGCTACGTCACCGACGTGGAGGGCTATCCCGGTCTCGTCGTGCATGGACCGCTGCTTGCGACGCTCATGCTGGAGCTGTTGCGCAATAAGCGTCCCGACGCGAACGTGCACCGTTACGAATTCAAGGCGATCCGACCGGTGTTCGATCTGCACCCGTTCTTCGTGTGCGGCGAGCCGGGCGCCGACGGAAAACGCGTCGACCTGTGGGTGCGCGATCACGAGGGTTCACTGGCGATGCGCGCGAGCGCGACGTTACGCTAGCGATCCGACGCGCGCTCGGTTTCGTTCAGTATTTCGGCGTTATCGGCGCCGGGCGGCGAGCACACGCGCTGCGACATCCGACGACCGTTGATCTTGATCGGATTGGCGAGCACGCGCATGTCCGGACGCACCGGGTGCGGGACGTTGGCGATCATGCCGGTCGTCTCGAGAAACGGGTTGTCCAGCGCCTGCTCGAGGTCGTACACCGGCGCGATCGGAAGCACGCCGGCAAGCGCGTCCATCCACTCGTTCGTCGTTCGGCGACCAAACTCCTCGTCGAGCGTTGCAGTGAGCGCGTCGCGATTCGCCGCGCGTGCCAATTGTGTGGCGAAGCGCGGATCGGCATTGAGATCCGATCGCTTCAGCACGCCGAGGAGCGCATTCCAGAACTTGTCCGTGAGGCACATGACGAAGATCCATCCGTCACGGCTCGGAAACGTCTGCACGGGTGCGACCGAAAAATGCGCACTGCGCCGTTGCCGCTCCGGAACGTGTCCCTCGTTCAGATACCAGATCGCCGTGTAGCCGAGTTGATGGAGCGCCGCGTCGAAGAGACACGTGTCGACGTCGCAGCCTTCGCCCGATTCACGAGCACGGATCAAGGCCGACAGCAAGCCGACCATCGCCGTCAGGCCGGTCGTGTGATCGATCATCGACGGCGCGCCGATGCGCGCCGGTGGGCCGTTGGGCTCGCCGGTCAGGTGCATGAGTCCCGCTTCCGCCTGCATCAGGTAGTCGTAACCCGGCCACGACGCACGCTCGTTGTCGCGACCATAGGCCGAGAGGTGCACGCAGACGACCGACTTCTTGATCCCCGATAACGATCGATAGTCGAGCCCCATCTTCGCCGGCAGATCGCCACGAAGATTGTTGAGCACGACTTCGCAGCGCATCACCAGCCGCTCGAGCGCTGCCCGCCCCTCGCCGCTACGCAAGTCCAGCGTGATGCTCTTCTTGTTCATGTTCCACGTCTGGAAATACTCGCTGTCGTCTTCGCCGAGGAGATAAGGACCGGTCTTGCGCGCGGGGTCGCCGCCGATCGACGCGTTCTCGACCTTGATCACCTCGGCGCCGAGATCGGCCAGGAACATCGAGCCGTACGGCGCGGCGCCGAACTGCTCGACCGAGAGGACGCGGACACTCTGCAACGGTTTGATCGCACTCATGGACAGGGCTCAGGCGTTCTGGATGCGGAACTTCGTGTTGTGGCTGAAGCGGTCGCTCGGGTAGATGCCGACGCTGGCCATCACCATGCGCGCATGCGTGTCCTCGTACTGTCGCGTGATCTCGAGCGCCGGCGCGCCGGGGCGCGCTTTCAGCGTCCGCGCGTGTGCGCGATCGAGCAGCACGGCAGCGATCTGCTGGCTCACTTCGGCGATGCGCAGGCCGTGATGGCGCTCGATGAGCGAGAACACCGGCAAGCCCGACGAATCGACCTTCTCCAGCACGTCCGCGTGCTCGGGTCGTACGTAGATTCGCATCAATGCGACCGGAACCGGGTCGTCGCGCACGAAACGGAGCACCGACGCCTCGTGCCACTGCTGGCCAGGCTTGACGGCGATGCGCTCGGCCAGCGATTCGTCGGCGATGAGGCGTCGCTTCTTCTGCACGCGCATCTTCGTCGCCTCCACGAACTGGATCAACTCGCGAAGCGTGCCCGTCCCCTGCATGAAACGCACGCGCGGGGTTCGCGAGCGAACCACCGTGCCGACGCCGGGACGCGCGACGACGAGCCCCTGCGTTTTCAGATCGCGCAACGCCTCGCGCACCGTGTGCCGGCTGACGTCGAAGCGCTGCTGAAGCTCGGCTTCGGTCGGTATGCGGTCGCCGACGTTGAACCGCCCCGACGCGATCTCTTCGTTGATCAGACGGGCGAGCGTCGAATAGCGCGTCGCGGGCCGCGGTGCTGGCGCATTCCACTCGTCCACGCTATTGACAGAGTCAGCCGACATCGGGCATATTGTACGGACAAACGGACAAAGTCGTCAACGCGTTGCCCGGATCGCGGGCGTCGACTCGCCGCGCCGAATCCGCAATCCCTAAAGTCAAGGAAGCCCCATGAAGCGTCTGGCCGCCCTGGCATTTGCGGCGTGCGTGCTGCCCGCCGCCGCGCAGTTCCCCGACAAGCCCGTCAGAATCGTCGTGGCTTTCGCGCCCGGCACCGGCAGCGATGTGCTCGCTCGCCTCGTCGCCAACAGCATGGGTCCCATCGTCGGCGGGACGGTCATCGTCGAGAACCGGCCCGGCGGCGGTGGCATCGTCGGCACCGAATCGGTCGCGCGCTCCGCTGCCGATGGCTATACGCTCGCGCTCGGCACGACGAGCACGCTGGTCACCAATCCCGCGCTCAATCCGAACGTCAAGTACAGCGTCGACAAAGACTTCGCGCCCGTCGCGGGGCTCGGCAAAGCGTGGTACGTGATCGTGACCGCCAACACGCCGGAAGCGCCGAAGTCGCTGACCGAGCTCATCGCACGGCTGAAGGCGCAACCCTCTCCGTTCGCCTCCGCCGGCCAGGGCACGATCACCCATCTCGCCTCCGAGATGTTTGTTCATCGGATGGGCGTGAAGAACGCAACGCACGTTCCGTACAAGGGCAGCGGCCAGGCGCTTACCGACGTCGCAGGCGGTCAGGTGCTGTTCGCCTCCGACACAATCGCCGCTGCGCTGCCGCTGATCCGCGGCGGCAAGCTTCGCGCATTGGCGGTTACGGCGCCCGAGCGCGTCGCGACGCTTCCCGACGTGCCGACGACGAAGGAACTCGGCTTTGCCGATCTTCGCGCACATGCGTGGCTCGTGCTTGTTGCACCGGCGGGTACGCCCGCACCGGTCATCGCAAAGCTTTCCGACTCGGCGATCAAGGCGATGAACACCGCCGACATGAAGGAGAAGCTCAAGGCGCAGGAGCTCGAGCCGATGCTGCTGGACCCGAAGGCCCTCGGCGAGTTCATCCGCAACGAGGCACCCTACTGGAACGATTTCATCAAGCAGACCGGCATCAGGGGCGAGTGACGATGCAGGAGATGCGCATCGTCGCCGTCAACGGCTGCCTGGGCTACGGCTTCGAGGCGGCGAGCCTCGAAGCCGGCGTAAGCGAGGGCCCGCAGCTGATCGGCGCCGACGCCGGTTCGACTGATCCGGGGCCGTACTACCTCGGCTCGGGCACGTCGCTTGTTCGCCCGGCGCAAATCCGCCGCGATCTTTCGCTCGCGATGACGCGGTCACGTGCAGCGAACGTGCCGCTCGTCATAGGCTCTGCCGGCATGGGAGGCGGCGAGCCGAACCTGCAACTCTTCAAGTCGGTGCTGCTCGACATCGCGCGCGCCGAAGGTCTGCACTTCAAGCTCGCGATAATCCATTCCGAGATCGACAGATCGGTCGTTCTCGACGCGCTGCGCGGCGAACGCATCACGCCGATGCCGGACGCGCCCGAGCTGACCCAAGACGACGTGACGCAAAGCGTGCGCATCGTTGGTCAGATGGGCACGGAGCCGTTCGCCAAGGCGCTCGAGTCCGGCGCCGACGTCGTCCTGACCGGGCGCTCGTGCGACACGGCGATCTATGCGGCGCTGCCCATCGCGCGCGGTTACGACCCGGGACTTGCGCTGCATATGGCCAAGATCATGGAGTGCGGCGCGCAATGCGCGATCCCGCTCGCACCGAACGATAGCCTGCTCGGCACGATACGCGGCGATCACTTTCTCGTTCGCCCGCTCGCCAGGCACCGCGTGTGCACGCCGGATTCGGTCGCCGCACACACGATGTACGAGCAGGGCAATCCGCACATCCTCCACGAGCCGGAAGGCGACGTCGACATGACGGCGGCCGAGTTCGAGCAGGTCGACGAGCAGACGGTGCGCGTTGCGGGCTCGCGGTTCGTTCCGACGCCGCGGTATCGCATCAAGCTCGAAGGCGCCCGGCTCGCCGGCTTTCGCACGTTTACCGTCGCCGGCATTCGCGACCGGACGGTCATCGCCAATCTTCCGGTGATCGAGGAAACCGTTCGCGCTGCCGTGCAACGCAACTTGAGCGGCGTCCCCGAAAGCGACTACAAGCTGGGCTTCCGCTATTACGGACGCGACGCGGTGCTCGGTCCGCTCGAGCCGGAGCGTCATCGCGTGCCGCACGAAGTCGGCGCGATGGTCGAGGCGATCGGCCGCACGCAGGAGATCGCCGATCACGTGCTCTCGCTCGCGCGCTCGTCGCTGCTGCATTGTCCGTTTCCCGGGCGCAAGACGACGGCCGGCAACCTCGCGTTCCCGGCGTCGCCGTCGGATACGTCGGCCGGGCCGGTGTACGAGTTCTCCGTCTACCATTTGATGGACGTCGACGATCCTTGCGCGCTGTTTCCGATGGAACTCGAGACGATATGAGCGCTGCAGGTCCGTCCCAAGGCGCCCTTGCGGCGGCCCCCTCGGGGGACAGCGCAACAGCGCTATTTGATGCAAGCGTGGGTGCTCTTCTATGACCACCATCGGTGACCTCGCCGACGTCGTGCGCAGCAAGAACGCCGGCCCGTTCCAGATCACGATCGACCTCATGTTCAACGATCGCGCCGCATACGAGCGTGTGCGTAACTCGGGACGCATCGCGGCTAGCGTGATCGCCCCGCTCTATCAAGTCGATCACGCGCTCGTGCGCATCATGCCGTTCGATCGCGTGCGCGCGATCAAGATCACGATTCCCCGCACGAGCGGCAAACACGGCAGCGGCTCGGCGTTCGACCGCGACGTGTATGGCGCGCAGCACCACGGGCCGCTCGCCGGCATCGAGATCCCATGACGGTGTCGGCCACCGGCTACGTTGCAGCCGGTTTCGAAGGATTCGAAGAGGACAGACGATGTTGAACATCCCGAGCCGAATGCTCGTCGTGGACGTCGCACCGCGCGATGGTTTGCAGAGCCTTCCCAAGTGGATTCCCACCGACGACAAGGTCTGGCTGTGCGACCGCCTGACCCGGCTCGGTGTGCCGGTGATCGAGGTTGCGAGCTTCGCGCATCCGAAAGTGGTGCCGAACATGCGCGACGCCGAGGAAGTCTTCTCGCGCATCCGGCGCAAGCCCGGCGTCGTCTACCGCGGCCAGGTGCCGAACGCGCGCGGCGCGCATCGCGCCATCGACGCGAAGGTCGGCGAAATGCTCGGGCTCATCACGGTGAGCGAGACGTATACGCGACACAACCAGAACATGAGCAACGACGAGGCGATCGAGCAGAACATCCTGTCGTTTCGCCTGGCCGAACGCAACGGCATTCCGTTCGTCATGGCGCTCGGCATGGCGTTTTGGTGCCCGTACGAAGGCCTGATCGACGACGATGCGGTGATCGCCATCGTCGGTAAGTTCCGCAATGCCGGCATCAAGCGTCAGTACCTCGCCGGATCGATCGGCATGGAGGATCCGGCGCACGTCAATCGACTATTTCGCAAGCTCTACGAGCGGTACCCCGACGTCGAGCTCGGCTTCCACATCCACAACTTGTCCGGCATGGCGACGGCGAACATCGTCGCGGCGATGGATGCGGGCGTCCATTGGCTCGAAGGCGCGATCTGCGGCATCGGCGGCGGTATGGCGATCCCGACGACCGTCGGCAAGGTCGGAAACTTTCCCCTCGAAGATCTGGTCATGATGCTCTCGGAGATGGGGGTCGATATTGGACTCGATCCGAACGCCGTGATCGAGGCGGCACGGGAGATCGGGCAGCGACTCGGCATTCCGGTCGACAGCCATCGCGGTACGGGATGCACGCGCGCGGAGGTGATGCGCGCCGGCGCTGAGAACCCGAACAATCCGCAAGTCGAAGCCATTACACATTAGGAAGGAGCATTCGCATGATCCGACGCATCGGCGCGCTCGCGCTCGCTTTGCTGTTTTCGACGCTGGGCTCGATTGCCCACGCGCAATATCCGAACAAGCCGGTCAAGCTTCTCGTGCCGTTTCCGGCCGGCCAGGCAACCGACGTCGCCGCGCGCATCATCAGCGAAGCCCTCGCGAAGGAGTGGGGACAGCCGGTCGTCGTCGAGAACATCGGCGGCGGCGCGGGCGTACCGGGCATGATGCGCGGTCGCGAGGCGGCCGCCGACGGTTACACGTTGGTCATGGGCACGAGCGCGGTGATGGTGGTCAATCCGGCGATCATGGACAAGCTGCCGTACGACCCGTTCAACGACTTCACGCTGGTCGGTCCGGTGTTTCGCAATCCGCTGGTGATCGTTGCGAACGAGCAGTCGCCGTACAAGTCGCTCAAAGACATCGTCGATGCCGCGAAGAAGGAGCCGGGCAAGCTGAATTGGGGCTACCCCGGCGCCGGGACGACGCAGCATTTGACCGGCGAGTTGTTCAAGCAGGTGGCGGGTGTCGACATCCAGGGCGTGATGTACAAGGGCAGCGCGCAGGTTGTGCAGGATCTGCTCGGCAATCAGATTCCGCTTGCGGTCGACGGCGTCCCACCGCAGCTTCCGCACATCAAGTCCGGCAAAGTGCGCGCGATCGCGTCCACCGGCTCGACGCGGGCGCCGCAGCTTCCCGATGTGCCGACGGTCGCGGAGCTGGGCTATCCGGGCTTCTCCGGCGAAGGCTGGGGCGGCGTCGTCGTCAACAAAGGCACGCCGCAGGACATAGTGATCAAAGTCAGCAACGACCTGCGCAAAGTGCTTTCCGATCCCCAGGTTCAGAGCCGGATCCTCGCCGCCGGCCTGGTGCTCGACAACCAGCCTCGCGACGAGTGGATCGGTTTCGCGCGCAAGACACTGACGACGTGGGGCGACGTCGCGCGGAAGAACAACATCAAGGCGCAGTAAGTGGCGCTGCTCGCCGAGCTCGCCGAGCGCGACGCGACCGGCGAGCGCGCGGCGATCTACGCGGAGCTGAAGCGTCTCGGCGGCGTGCCGATGGTGGCATTGATCTTTCGCCACCTCGCGACGCTGCCTGGGGCGCTCGAATGGACGTGGGGCGCGATCGGGCCTGCGTGGCGCAGCGGCCGGTTGCAGGAGACCGCGTGGCACATTGCGCGAAGCGTGCCGTTGACGCCGATCGCCGCCGTCTCACTCGCCGCGCTTGCGGCGCTCGATGTCGACTGCGATGCCTTGCACGAGATCCACGTCGTTCTCGACGCGTACAACCGTGCCAATCCCGAGAACATGCTTTCGATGCTATGCGTCATTCGACTACTTGAAGGACGTGACGCGACGCGTGCGCTCGACGATCGTGCGTGGACGCCGCCCGCTGCGCAGCATCCGCTCGTGCCGATGGTGGACGTATCGTCGACGACGCCGACGATCCGTGCATTGCTCGATGTCGTCGCGGCGCCCGGCGATGTCGACGCACCGCGCGTCGTGCAAAGCCTCTACCGCCACTTCCTGCATCGTCCCGCGTTCCTCGCGCTCGCCGTCACGTTGCTGCGGCAGCGGTTCGACGACGGCTCGATCGACGCATCGGCGGCCCGACTTCGCGCGTCGATGAACGACGCAGCTGACGGTCTTGTGGAAGCGCTCGCCGCCGCACCGGCCCCGGATTCCCGCATCCGCACCGCCTGCGAGCGTTTCGGCAGCGCGGTGATCCCGCAGATGATCGTCGTGGGTCGGTTGCTCGAGGAAGCGTTGCCGTCTCGCCGACGCGGCGATTAGCCGATGTGTTTGCGGAAGAACTCGAGCGTCCGTGAACGCGCGAGCTTTGACGCCTCGGTGTCGAAGCTCGCTCGTTGATCGCAGTTGAAGCCGTGACCTGCCGCGTAGAAGTACGCGGTCACCGCAGGATGCTTCGCCATCACCGACTTCGCTGCGTCCGGCGTGGGCGAGGTGTCCCGCTCACCGAAGTGGCAGAGCATCGGACATTGTGGCGACTCGTCGGCAAAGTTCGCGATGCCGCCGGGGTAATAGGCAACGGCGGCGGCGAGGTTCGCGACGCGAGCTGCCGCAACCCATGAGACGGTGCCGCCCCAACAGAAGCCGACGATGCCAACGTTGCCGGCCTCGCGCGCATGCGCGACTGCGGCTTCGACGTCGAGCATCGTCTGCTTCCAGTCGAGCTTCTGCATGACCGCGCGTCCCGCTTCGATCTCGGGCGGCTTGTAACCGGTCTCGTAGTCGCGTTGCGATCGGTCGTACATCGCTGGCGCAATGACGAGATAGCCGTCGCTCGCATAACGATCGGCGACCGAGCGGATGTGCGCGTTCACGCCGAAGATCTCCTGAATCACGACAACGGCGCCACGTGGCTGTCCCGACGGCGTCGCCCGGTACGCCGCGAGTCGATGACCGTCCGATGCGGTAAGCTCGATGGTCGAGGCCATGGCACTATCCTTCTTCGAATCGGCAGCATTCAATTCTACTGAACCACTGCACGCTCCGATACTCGATCTCAACGGTCGCTAGGGCGCCTTCGATGCAGTCGTACTGGATGGAGATGACCGCGGACGCCACGCGGCTGGAGCTGCGGGAGAGCCCCACGCCGGTTGCAGGTCCGGGGCAGTTGCTCGTGCGAATGCACGCCGCAGCATTGAATCGCGGCGAGTTCCTGCTCGGTCATGGGTTGCATGGCAAACCAGGAACGTGGAAGGCGATCGGCGGCGAAGGCGCCGGCGAGGTGGTCGCGGTCGGCTCCGACGTCGACGGCTTCAAGCCCGGCGATCGTGTGATGGGGCGCTGCGCGGGCGCGTTCTCGGAGTACGCGTTGATGGAAGCTGCGGAAGCGATGACGAAGCCGGACACGCTGTCGTGGGAACAAGCCGCGAGCATTCCGCTCACGTTCCTCGTCACTTACGATATGCTGGTGTTGCAGGGCCGGTTGAAGGCCGCCGAATGGCTGCTGATCAACGGCGTGTCGTCCGGCGTGGGCGTCGCCTCGCTGCAGCTTGGCAAGCTCATCGGGGCGCGGGTGATCGGCACGTCGGGTTCGGCGAAAAAGCTAGCAGCGTTGAACGCTGCGGGACTGGACGTCGCACTGTGCACGCGCAAGCCGGATTTTGCGCGGGCCGTGATGGAGACGACGAATCAGCACGGCGTCGACCTGATCGTCAACACCGTCGGCGGCTCGGTGTTCGCGGAGAACATGCGCGTACTCGCCTTCGAGGGCCGGCTCGCCACTGTCGGCTACGTCGACGACGTTTTGCACGCCGATCTCGACCTCGAAGCGTTGCACGCCAGGCGCTTGACGCTGTTCGGCGTATCGAACAGGCTGCGCACGAAAGCGCAACGCGCGGCCGCCGTACCGCGGTTTGCCGGCGAGATCCTGCCGCATTTTGCCAGCGGACGCTTGGCGCCGTGGATCGACCGCGTCGTCGATTTCGCGCAGCTCGAAGAAGCGAAGGCGCGCATGGAGTCGGGCACGCACGTGGGCAAGATCGTGCTGCGCATGCCGAACGCAGTTCGATCGTAGGAGAGGAAGACGATGCAACCGATCCACGTTGTGCTGGCACTCGTGCTGAGCGCGTTGCCATGTACGGCCTCGACACAAACCGCAAGCTATCCCAGCAAGCCGATCCGCGTGATCGTCGGCTTCGCGCCCGGCGGCGCAGCCGACTATGTCGCACGCGCGATGAGCGACGCGTTCGGAAAGGCGATGGGCCAGGCGGTCGTCGTCGAGAACAAGCCGGGGAACGGGTCGAGCGTCGCGGCCGAGCTCGTGGCGAAGTCGCCACCCGACGGTTACACGTTGCTGATCGCGAGTCCGAGCAGCATTTCGGTGAATCCGGCGCTCAATGCGAATCTCGGCTACACGCCGGCCGATCTGATGCCGGTGACGCAGATGACGACGTCGCCGCTGGTGCTCGCCGTCAATCCCGCGACCGGCATCCGCTCGGTCGCGGAGCTGATCGCCGTCGCGAAAAAGGACCCGAACAAGCTCAACTACTCGACGTCGGGCAACGGCTCGGCGCCGCATCTCGGAGCGGCGCTGTTCATCCAATTGACCGGCGCGCAGATGACGCACGTGCCCTACAAAGGCGGAGCGCCGGCCATTCAGGCAGTGATGGCGGGCGACACGCAAGTCACATTCGGCACACCGCCGTCGGTGCTGGCGCAGGCAAGCGGCGGAAAACTCCGCGCGATCGCCGTCAGCACGCGCGAGCGCTCGCCGCTGGTCCCCGATCTGCCGGGCATGCGCGAGGCCGGATTGCCCGAGTACAACCTCGAATTCTGGTACGGGATGTTCGTGCCGGCCGGCACGCCGCCCGCCGTCGTGAAGAAAGTCTACGACGCGACGATCACGGCAATGCAACAGCCTTCGGTCAAGGCTGCGATGGCTCGCGAAGGCACCGACGTTTCGGTCTCCGCCTCGCCCGGCGACTTTGCGAGCTTCCTCGTCGACAACGGCAAGTTCTGGGCGAACCTGGTCAAGAGCGCGAACGTGAAGGTCGAATGAATGCGGAAGAGAAGGATGGAACGACCCCCACGCTTCGCTTCGCTCGCTGCCTCCGAGGGGGCGCAGTCAGTGCTTGGGACGGCCCTGCGCACCGTCTTGGACCGCCTCCGTATCCTCGCTTGGTTGACGTTCTGTTCGACCTTGGCAGGCTGTGCGACGATGCCCTCCAACCCCCTAGCAGCGCCCAACCCCCCGAAGGAAGCGATCGCGGAGCTCGGTCCGACCGGCAAGCTCCGCGCCGCGATCAACTTCGGCAATCCGATTCTCGCGAACCGCGATGCGAACGGCGAGCCTCGCGGCGTGTCGGTCGATCTCGCGCGCGAGGCGGCGCGGCGGCTCGGACTCACGATCGAGCTCGTCCCGTTCAACTCCGCCGGCAACGTCGTCGAAGCGGTGAAGGCGCAGCAAGTCGATCTGGCGTTCGTCGCGATCGATCCGGTGCGCGCTGCGGATCTCGAGTCCACTGCGCCGTACGTGATCATCGAAGGCGCGTACCTCGTGCGCAACGATTCGCCGCTGCAAGCGAACGACCAGGTCGATCGCGCCGGCACACGTATCGCCGTCGGCCGCGGCAGCGCCTACGACCTCTATCTCACGCGTGAAATGAAATCGGCGACGCTCGTGCGCGCGCCGACGTCACCAGCGGTCACGGATCTGTTCCTCGCGGAGAAGCTCGAAGTCGCCGCCGGCGTGAAGCAGCAACTGGAAGCGGACGCGAAGCGCGTCGGCGGCGTTCGACTGCTGCCGGGGCGCTTCATGGTGATCGAGCAGGCGATGGGCGTGCCCAAAGGCCGCCTCGCGGCGCAGGCGTGGCTTTCGGCGTTCATCGAGGAGATGAAGGCGTCGGGCTTCGTCGCCGATGCATTGAAGCGGCACGGCATCCAGGGCGCGGCCGTCGCGCCGCCGCGTTCAGATCGCAGACGCTAGCGGGAGCTAGCGATTGCGATCAGCGTTGACGATCTCGCTCAGCGCACGTCGAGCGACCATTTCCGGCGACTGGTCGCCAAGCTCGATCGACCGCGTTTCGGTATGCGTCTTCACGACGACCATGCCGTGCTCGACCTCGTAGGTTGCGCCATACGTCTTGCCGTCGCGCTCCATCGTCACTTCGCCGCATGCGTTCATCGCTTTCTCTTTCAGCCAGGCCGACGTTCAAGCGTACCTGCCGAGCTCGATCTTGGCGATCTGATTCCGGTGTACTTCATCGGGGCCATCGGCGAGCCGCAGGAGTCGCGCGGTCGCATAGGCGGACGCCACACCGACATCGTTGTTCGTACCGCCGCCGCCATACGCCTGAATCACCCGCTGGGCGAGTCCGCGTGCACGCGGCGACATGTCGAACAGCGCTTCCTTCATTGGCTCATGCTCGCATCGCCGATCGGCTCGGCAGCTCGACCGTCGATGCACGTTCGGCCGTCACCTCGCCCCAACGGGTTCCCGAGCCACGAGACGCGTTGCGTGCCCACGTCCTAACCGTCCGGCATGCCGACCTCGCGCGCCATCGACTGTGCATGGCCCGCGCGCGCCGGATCGGTTTCGCGCTTGCTTGCGACGCCCGACGCCAACGGGCACCGGCAATCGCTTCTTCATCGCACGGTTGCGTCGTCATTGGCCATCGTTCGCCGGAGGTCCGCCTTTTGGATCTTGCCGTTGGCATTGCGCGGCAGCGGACGATCGGCGATGACGATGTATTCCGGGACCTTGTAATCGGCAAGTCGCGATGCACAGAACTCTCGCACGCGCTCGCTCGTCAGCTTTCCGGCCGGCGCGTTGATGAATGCGACGACACGCTCGCCGAGCACATCGTCGGGCCGGCCGACGACCGCCGATTCCACGACGTGCTCGATCTCCGCGAGCACGTTCTCCACCTCGGCGGGGTAAACCTTGTAGCCGCCGCGATTGATCATGTCCTTCTTGCGATCGGCGATGCGAACGTAGCCTTCCGTGTCGACGGCGCCGACGTCGCCCGATTTCCAATATCCGCCGACGAAGCTCGCCTCGGTCGCCGCATCATTGCGCCAATAGCCGGGAACGATCATCGGTCCAGCGATCCACAGCTCGCCGGTCTCGCCCGGCGGCAGTTCGCGGCCCTCGTCGTCCATCACGCGAATATCGCCGCAAGGAACGACTTTGCCGATGCTTTCGGAATGCGCGACGCCGTCGCCCGGCGGCATGATCGTCGCCGGGGATGTCGTTTCGGTCGCGCCATAGGCATTGCACATCGTCAGACGCGGAACCGCCTCGGCAAAGCGACGGATCGTCGCCTCCGGCATCGGCGCGCTGCCGTAGACGCCGAGCCGCCACGACGAGAAATCGAACTGCGCGAGATCCGGCTCGAGCAAGCAGAGCCCGTACATCGCGGGCACCAGCAGCGCATGCGTGATGCGCTCCTGCGCCGCGAGTTCCAGAAACGCCCGCCGCTTGAACTCTCGCATGAGAATAAGACGCGCGCCGTCGCGAAGAAACGGCAACACGACGCCGCAAAGGCCCGCGACATGCGACCACGGAATGCACAGGATCGTTCGCTCGTCGCGCTCGAGCTTCAGGCATTCCGTCCAATGCAACGCTGAGTGAACCGCGCCCAGATGGGTCAGCATCGCGCCCTTCGGCTTGCCGGTGGTGCCCGACGTGTAGAGGATGCCGAACAAGTCGTCTTCGTGAGTCGTCGATTCCTCAGTGACTGCGCCGTTCTCAAAAAACGCATCGAAAGATGGACTGCCCACGCGAAACCGCATTGCAACCGCCGGAACGTGGTGGGGCGCCGGCAGCTCGTTCGCGTAATCGCCGTCGTAGATCAGCGCCTTCGCTTGCGAGTCGGTCACGATGTACTCGACTTCGGGGCGCTTCAATCGCGTTCCGATCAACACGATCACCGCCCCTATTCGCGCAACAGCGAACAAGCTCACGATCGCTTCCAGCCGATTGGAGAGCATCAAGGCGACGCGATCGTCTTTCCCGATGCCGCCAGCCCGAAGTCCGGCCGCCATTCGGCTCGCGCGTTCCTCGAGCTGACGATAGCTCAGGCGCGTATCGCCGTCGATGACCGCCTCCGCATCGGGGGCGAACGCCACTGCGTCGCGAAACATCCGATCGACGTTGGACGGGCGCTCGGCGTAGCAATGCATGACGCGCCCGAAATGCGCTTCCATGCGCATCGGCCGCGTCGTCATCGGGCGATCCTCTGCACCTGCGCCCACGCGGCATGCGCCGAAGGAAGCAGCTCGCCTTCGGGCTGCTTGCGCAGCACATACCCGTCGGCTCCGCACCGAACGCGAAACGTCGGATTCGATTGGCCCCCGGCGATCGGCTCGATCGCGATCGATCCATCGAACGCCGGCAGTTGCGCACGCAAATACGCGTCGAGCGACGCGGAAACGCTGCCGGTTGTCGCGGATTCGCTCACTGCACGAGATAACCGCCATCGACCGGCAGGCACGCGCCCGTCGTATAGCTCGCGGCGGGCGACACGAGATAGAGCACGGCTCCCGCGATCTCCGCCGGCTGCGCAACACGTTTCAGCGGGACGTGCTGCAGATAATGGTCGAGGTGCGCGGGATCCTCGAGCAACGCCGTGGTGAAACGCGTCTCGGTGAGCCCCGGCAGAACCGCGTTGACGCGAACCTTCATCGCGGCACACTCGGCCGCGAACACCTTGGTCATGCCAATGACCGCGGCCTTGGTGATCGAATAGACACCCTGGTTCGGCCCCGGAATGACGCCGCTGATCGACGCGATGTTCACGATCGATCCGCCGCCGCCTTTCTCCATCAGCTTCGCGGCAGCGCAGCTCGCCACGAAGAAGCCGCGGATGTTCACGTCGACGGTCTTCTGAAACGCGGGCAGGTCGGTGTCGACGACGCGACCGAAGTACGGATTCGTCGCCGCGTTGTTGATCAGGATGTCGAGCCGTCCATGGGACGCTGCGATGCGCTGCATGACGCTCTCGATCTGAGCTGGATCGCCGATGTGGCACGCCGTCGCTTCCGCACGACCGCCGTCGCGCTCGATCTCCGCCACGACGCGCGCGCAGGCATCGGCCTTGCGGCTTGCGACGATCACGTGCGCGCCGCGACCGGCGAGCGCCTGTGCGATCGCCTCGCCGATGCCGCGGCTGCCGCCGGTGACGAGCGCGATGCGTCCTGAGAGATCTAATGCGTCCATGGGCTACTCCGGCCGGATGCCGGCGTCCTGAGCAAACGGCATTGCGGCCAGTGCAGCGGAAGTAACGAGGAGAAACGTGCGTATGCTCATGGCAATGATGGTTTCTCTTGAAGGTTATTCGCCTAAAGGGGGCGATTTTTGCTTCGCGGTTGCGTGCGACGTCCCGTGGCCCACATAGACCACGTCCTTTTCCGGAGTCTGCAGCACGATGACTTCTGCGCCGTCATCCTTGAACAGCAGGCGAAACGGTGATTCATCGCGCGAGGCGAAAACCACGTCGAACGGGGAAAACGCGCGATCGTTGACGGCAACCGGCCCGGCAATGACGATCAGGAACTGTCCGGCGCCGCTCGCCGGATCGATCTCGATCGTGTGCAACGTGCGCGGAGGAAGACGGATCAGTTGCGCGGCGATCCCGTCGGACTGCAACGCGATCGGGTCGATGACGACGGGCGCCGCGAGCGAGCGCAATGTATCCCGGACCAGCGGCTCGCTCGGCTCGCTGTGCAGCGACCGTTTCGGCCCGCGTACCAGATCTTCGCGCCTCCGGCAGATACCTCGCGCCGGTGTCGTACACCGGGCGGATCGTGAAGTACGACACGCCTTCCGGCCCTGCGACCAGCGCCCGTAGCCGGTGCCCGCGCCGGCGTAATGCACGGTCAACGGCCGAACCGAGTAACGACCGATGCGTCCTTCGCCCGTCACGAACAGCTGAAACTGGTTCTCGCGATGAAAATGCGTGTCGAGCACGCTGTTCGGCGGAAGGTCGAGAGGAACACCGTCGGCGACAGCACCGGATCGGTGGCCGTTTTCGAGCCAATCGGTCCTGCCCGCCAGGCGCGTGCCGTTTTGGATCGGCACGTCGATGCGCTTGCCAGCCGCGTCGGCAGCCGATTCGATCACGAGCATCATTTGCGACTCGGCACGTTCATTGGATGATGCCGGCGCTGCGCAGCCGTTCACACTCCGCAGCATCGATACCGACGTCGCGCAGAACAACATCCGTGTCGCGGCCGAGCGGCGGCGGTGCGGAAAACCGCGTAACCGGCGTGGCGCCGAAGTCGACCGGCGATGCGATGCTCGTCCGCGAGCCATCGCCTTCGATCGCGGGAACGTCGACAAAAGCGCCCGCCGCCTGCACTTGCGCGTCGTTCAACAGATCATCCGGCGAGTTGACCGGCGCCCACCAGACTCCGTGTTCGCGCAGGATTGCCGACCATTCATCGCGCGTGCGCCGCGCGAAGATCTCGTCGAAGATCGCGACCAGCGCATCGGCGTTGCGCCGTCGCTCTCGGGCCGTGGTGAAGCGCACATCGGAGAGCAACGACTCGGCGCCGATGGCCGTGGCGATCGGCGTCCAATGGCGCTCAGCTTCCGCCCCCATCAGCCAAAACCACTTGTCATCAGCGGCGCGATACGAGTTCATCAACGGATTCTGCGGACGCAAACGGGATGCCGAAGGCGCGACACGGCCGAGCCCGACGCGCGCCGACATCTCCATGCCGATGCAGAAGACGCCAGCGCGCAACAAAGACGTCGACACCAGTTGTCCCCGTCCGGTTCGCTGGCGCGCAAAAAGCGCGGCCGCGATGCCGGACACGAGCGCGAGCGCCGTCACCTGGTCGCCCATGCCGCCCGGCAGCGTCGGGGGAGCAGTGCCCGGCGCCGTTGCACGATCGATCACGCCGCTTCGCGCGGAGAACGCCGCGACATCGAAGCCCGGCGCGTCCTTATCCGGGCCTGCCAGGCCGTAGCCGGTGAGAATCGCGTACACGAGCCGCGAATCGGACGCGAGCAGTGTCTCGTGATCGAGGCCGGCGCGTCGCAGGTACTGCGGCCGCATGTTGGTCAGGAACACATCGGCCTGGGCAACAAGCCGTCTAGCGATCGACGCGCCCTCGCGCTGATTCACATCGATCGCGACGCTCCGTTTGCCGCGATTGTGCATGTCGAACGGTGGACACCGCGGCTCCTTCGATCCGGACATCGCAGCGTAAAGCTTGCGCATCGGGTCGCCGGACAACGTTTCGATCTTCACGACGTCGGCGCCCCAGTCGGCGAGGATGCCGCCGGCCGATGGGCCGGCAACCCAAAGGCCCATCTCGACGACACGAACGCCTTCGAGCACCGTCATGAGCGACGCATCCGTCCGTTGAAGACCGGTGGCCGCTTCTCCATGAACGCGCGCGGGCCTTCGACAGCGTCCTCGCTCGCGGCATTCTCCTTCGTGCACTGCGACTCGATCGCGAACGCGTCGTCGAGCGGACGGCCGTTCGAACGCACGATCGCCTCCTTCGATTTCGCGAGCGCGATCGGTGCGCCGAGACTGATCGACCTCGCGAATGCCTCCGCCGTCGGCATCACTTGTTCCGGCGGCACGACGCGATTCACCAGTCCGATCGACAGTGCATGCTGTGCCGTGATCGGCTCACCGACGAGCGCGAGCTCCATCGCGTGCGCCCACGGGACCTGACGCGCAAGCCGCGCGAGCGATCCGCCGCCGGCGATCAGACCGCGTCGCACTTCGGTCAACGCGATCGTGGCGTCGCTCGACATGATGCGGATATCGGTCGAAAGGAGAAACTCCGCGCCGCCGCCATGCGCATGGCCGTTGATCGCGACGACGATCGGCTTGAAGAAGCTCGCGTTGCGCAGTATCGCCGCGCCAAGCTGCTTGCGATCGGCCGCAAAGCGCTCTTCCCATTCGCCGACCGGCGCTCGCGTTCGCATCATCAGCGGGATGACCGAGCCCATGTCGCCGCCGGACGAGAACGCCGTGTCGCCAGCGCCGGTCAAAAGGACCACGCGCACACTCGCGTCCTCGCCGAGATGCCCCCAGGTATCGCATAGACGGACCAGCATCTCCGGCGAGAACGCGTTGCGCTTCTCGGGACGATTCAGCGTGACGTAAGCAACTCCCTCACGCTTCTCGACGAGAAGGTGCGGCTTTGCAGCGTTATCCATGGCTGGACGCTGTGTTGGTCTTGGCAGACTCTTTCGCGAGCCACTCGCTGACCCGCGTGCGAACGGCGTTGTAATCGGCCTTGCCGGTGACCGTTCGCTCGACCGAGTCGACGATCATCACGTGCCGCGGCACCTTGTAGCCCGCGAGCTGCGCCTTCACGTGCGAGCGCACGGCATCTGCGGCGAGCTTCGCCGGTTCGGCGGCGGCGACAAGCGCCGCGACCGCTTGTCCCAGGCGCTGATCCGCGATGCCGACGACAATGGCGTCCACAACGCCGGCGAGGCTTTTGATCGTCTCCTCCACTTCTTCGGGAAACACTTTCTCGCCGCCGGTATTGATGCTGACCGACCCCCTGCCGAGCAGCGTGATCGCGCCGTCGGCTTCGACCGTCGCGTAGTCGCCCGGCACTGCGCAGCGAACGCCGTCGACGATCGGAAACGTCGCCGCGGTCTTCTCCGGATCCTTGTAATACCCCAGCGGGACGATGCCGCGTACGGCGATGCGGCCGACGTGTCCGCTGCCCGGCGCGATCGGGTTGCCGTCGTCGTCGATGACGAACGCGTTGCGCCCGAGCTCGAACCGCGCGCCTTTCGCCGCGGTCCGGCTCGACGTGATGGAACGTCCCATCCCGCTCGCTTCGCTGCTGTTCAGAAAGTCGATCATCAGGATCTGCGGCGCGTTCGCGAGAAGCCGCTCCTTCACCTCGCGACTCCACATCATCCCCGACGACGAGACGACCTTGAGCGACGACAGGTCAAAGCGCTTTGGCGACGCGTCGAGCACGTCGACGATCGGCCGGCAAAACGCGTCGCCGACAATCGAAGCGTCGGTGACACGGCTTTCTTCGATGGCCGCGAGCAGCCGCTCGGCATCGAAGCGCTGATCAGGCAGCGTCACGACGGTGCCGCCGCGATTGAGGATCGTTGCAGCAAACACGAAGCCCGTGCCGTGCATCAAGGGCGCGGCAGGCAATCCGACCGGACGCGAAGTTGCTGCGCGCAGACGATCGCGAACATGGTCGGCGTCCGCGGCCACCGGATCGGATGTCGTGTTCGATGCGAGATAAAGATCGTGCTGGCGCCAGATCACCCCTTTCGGACGCCCGGTTGTGCCGCCGGTGTAGATGAAGATCGGATCGTCGCCGGATCGACCCCACGGGGCACGCGTGCGTCCCGGCGCGCGATCGGCGGCTTCCTCGTAGCTTGCCGCCCATTGGGGACACGCGGATCGATCGCGGCCGGCGTGCAACCACAAACGCACCTTCGGGCAGCGCTCGCGGAGCGCTCGTACGTTGTCGACAAACGCGCCGTCGAACACGACGGCCGCCGCGTCAGCGTTGTCCCACAGGTAATGCAGCTCGTCTTGGCGATAGCGATAGTTCGTGTTGACCGGAACCAGCGCGGCTTTCATCACCGCGAACGCGGTTTCGAGGAACTCCGGCGTGTTGTAGAGATAGAGCGCGACCTTGCTGTGTCGCTCGAGACCTGCTTTCAGCAATCGGTTGGCGATGCCGTCGGCACGCCGGTCGAACGTGCGGTAGTCGAATCGACGATTGCCGTGTGACTGGGCGATGGCGTCGGGCAGCGTGTCCGCGACCGTTTCCCACACATCGGCGAAGTTCCACTCAGCGGGCATCGTCTACCGAAACCGGGAACAGACGCGCAATCGTACGCTCTGCGGTGCGCTGCACATGCTTGCGCATGCGCTGCTCGGCGCGCTTCTCGTCACCGTCGAGAATCGCCTCCGCAATGCTGCGGTACTCGCTGACCATCGCGCGCAGGTCGCCATCGTCGAGGTAGCGGTGGAACTGCGTACGGAAAAGCTGAGCGCGCGGCAGCGGCACGACGCGATCGAGCTCCGCGTTGCCGGCGATGCGAAACATCACGTTGTACAAATCGAGTCGCTCGTCCAGGACGCTCGCGAGCTGTCGGCCGGCATGCGATGCGCGGAGCGTACGCGCGACGGCGGCGAACTGCTTGCGATTGTCGCCAACGTCGATATGGCGTGCGGCAAGGCGAGCGGCGAGTCCGGCAAGAACCTCCATGACCTCAACCAGCGCCTGCGAGTCCGCGCGGCTGAGCGTGCGAATCGCCGCCCCGCGATGCCGCGTGAGCTCGACGATGCCGCTTGCCGACAACAGCTTGAGCGCCTCGCGAACCGTGCTGCGGCCGACTTCAAGGCGGCGCGTCAGCTCGGCCTCGGTGAGGCGCTGGCCGGGCAAGAATTGCCGCAGCAGGATCGCGCGCACGATGGCGCGTGCGACACGCTCCGGAGTCCCGGCGACGGCGCCCGACCCGTGCGCGACCGCCGGACCTGCGCTCGCGAAACCGGGTTCGTTGCTGGCGCCTTTTAGAGATACCGTCACACGATTGTCGGACAATCCAGGAAAGATTGTCTGACACGATTGCGC
>DATLNR010000094.1:0-38666 GCA_035536655.1 Casimicrobiaceae bacterium | reverse complement strand
GAAGCGCGGAATCGGCGGCGTCGACCGTCCGCGCCATCATCGTAGCAAAGCGGGCTTGCAACGCGCGATCGTCCTCGCCCTGGTAAGCAAGCAGGAAGTTCGTCCAGCGCAGCTCGTCGACGACTTCCTCCGCGCGTAGTGCGGCCGCCCGGACGGGCACGTCGGTCTCGACACGCGCAAGGCCTCGCTCGAACGATGCACGCGCGTCGCTGAACGCCTGCGCGTCGGAGGCGACCATCGGCATCGTCAGATGGCGCCCGAACACGGCGCGTAAAAGCTTGCGATCCCGGTTCTCCGCCTCGGCGTAGGCACGCACAGCGGTGTCGACATCATCGCGCTCGGCCAGCGTCCCGGCGTAGAGCAGCCACGTCGGGCCGTCGTGCGGCTCGAGCGAAAGCGCCTGCTCGTAAAGCGCCGCCGCCTCGTCGATCGCGCCTTCGGCGCGCTTCAAGCCGGCGAGCGCAATCAACGCAAGCCGCTGTCGCGGGTCGATCACCAGCGCACGGGTAAATGCAGCTGCGGCTCGTGCGTCATTGCCGGTATCGCGATGCGCAATGCCGAGATTGGCGAAGGCGAGCGCATAACGGTCGTCGGCAAGCGTCGCCCGCTCGAAGGCAGCGAGCGCTTCCTCGATGCGACCTGCGTCACGCAGCGCCGTGCCAAGGTTGTTCCAGGCGCGTGCGTAGCGCGGATCAATCATCGTCGCGCGTGTAAAGGCGGCGATCGCACGATCGAGCTGTCGATCGTCCGACAGAAGAATGCCGAGCTCGTTGAACGCCCGAGCGTTCGAAGGATCGATTGCGATCGCGCTTTCGACGTCGGCAATCGCCGCTTTCAGGTTGCGCGCCTGCTCGTGCTCGCGCGAACGGATGAGCAGCGCAGCAGCACGTTGCCGCGGATCAGCCATCCGCCGCGGCGAGCGCATCGGGCGCTTTGCGAGACAACGCCTCGATGTATGCCGCCTCGAGATTACGAGTATGCCCCGGCATGTCGACGAGCGTCGATGCACGAAGGCCGGCGCGGATCGCTTCGCGTACGCTCCGCGCGAACTCCGCATCACTGCCGAGGTGAACCGCGATCTCGACGTAATCGCGCCCGCTTTCCGCGACTGTCTGCGTGACGCCCAGGTTCGCCAAGATCGAGTACGCGCTACGTTCGCCATGACGCTGTCCAACGAGCGTGACGACCGGCACACCGGCGCCGAGCGGCTCGAGCACGCCGTTGACGCCGCCAAACGGCATCGGATCGAGCACGAAATCGACGACGGCGTAGCGTCCCTGGTTCTCGCTGTCGTCGCGGCCCTGCGGCAAGAACACGAGGCGATCGCGTGGGATGTTGGCAGCCTCGCACAGTCGCTCGAACACCGGGCGAAGCTTCACGGTCGTCGGCGAGAACGCAAGCAAGGCGCTCGGCAGCTTTCCGAGGACTTCGCGCCACAGCGACAGGCAGCGCCGGGACAGCTTCATTGGCGCGACGAATACGCCGATGACGATCGCGTCGTTTCGAAGACCGAGTGCCGTGCGGGTGAACGGATTCGCGGTCGGCGGTTCGATCGTGCGGTACGGATAGACGCAGCCTGCCATGGGCAGCAGCGTCTCGACGAGCCCTTCCTGGTTGCCGGGCACGTCGGCGTAGTCGTCGGTCAGTTTGAAGTCGACGGCTTCGAGGCCAACGCTTCCCGCGCTCGCGACGTGCGTGATCTGCACGCGCGCGGGCTTCAGCGCGAGAATGCCCGGCCTTCCACCCTTCGTGTGGCCGGACAGATCGACCAGCACATCGAGGTCATCGGCGACGATTCTCTGCGCGGCGTGCCGGTCCTCGTCGCCGGCGATGACATCGAACCGCTCGGCGAGCGCGACGAAGCGGTCGGTCCACGCATCGATTACCGACGACGTCGAATACAGATACAACGCGAACCGAGAGCGATCGTGGTGACGCAGAGCCGCCTCCATCATCTTGCCCATCACGTGATTGCGGAAATCGCCGGACAGGTAGCCGACGCGAAGCCGTCCCGGCCTGCGCTCTGCCGCAGCCACCATCGGCCGGCCATAGACCTGCGGCGCCGTCGACGCATACGTGTGGGCGAAGCGATGGACGATCTCCGGCTCGACGTCGAAAAACAGCAGAAGATAGAGGAGTTGCTCGAGTGAATCGATGAGCTCGGTCGCGTCGCGCGCCTTGAAGCGCTCGCGGCGCAAGCCTTCGAGATAGCGCTCGAGCGCCGCCGAATCGGCAGCGTACTGGCACGCTTCCAACGCCTGGACGGCGAGCGGCAACGCGTCCGGGCAATGCTCCTCGAACCGGCGAAAATTCGCGAGCCACTCGTCGATGCGCGCTGCAGCAAGCAATGCCTCGCCGAGGCTCTTGTAACTGGCGACGTGGCGCGGGTCACGGTCGAGCACGGCACGAAACGCGGACACCGCCGCGTCGACGTGGCCCGCCTCCTGGAACAGGACAGCAAGGTTGAAATGCGCGTCGACGAGATCGGCGTCGAATGCCAGCGCTCGCTGATAGGCTCGCGCCGCGTCATTGCTGCGCCCCTGCTTCTGCAGCGCAACGCCAAGGTTGTAGTGGGCCACTGCATCGGTCGGCTTCAACCGCAAGGCGTTCACGAACGCCGCCTCCGCCGCGGCGCCGTCGTTCCGCGCGAGCTCGAGCTCGCCGCGTGCACGCCACAGCGGTTCGCTGCCCGATCGTTGCGCCAGTCCCGCATCGATCAGCGCAAGGCCACCTTCGATATCGCCTCGTCGACGGGACAAACGCGCCGCCGACACGCGCGCGTCGACGAACGACGGCGACGCCTCGATCGCAGCCTCGAGATGACGGCGAGCAGTTTCTTGATCTCCTGCCTCGGCAAGCATCACGGCGAGAAAGTGCAGCGTCGGCGCATGCAACGCCTGGTCAGCCAGGACGATTTCGTACCCGGTCCTTGCGGCGTCGAGGTTGCGGGTTCGATGCGCCTCGACGGCGGTTGCGAACGTTTCGTTGAGCGCCGTCGCCGTGGCGTTGCTCGAGACGCGGCAACGGACATCGTCGCCCGCCCGACGAAGCGATTGCGCGATCACCGAGGCTTGCGGCGGCAGCACGTCGGTGACCAGTGGCGACACATGCGCCGGCCCGTCGAATGCAACGGCGATGACGCTTGCCGCGGGCGACAGCGCGAGCAGTCTGCCGCTGTCACGCGCGAGGCCCGCCAGATCGACGAGCATATCGGGGTCGTCGGCCGCAACCGCGGCCGCAGCTTTTTCGTCCGGTGCCGCGCCGACGATGCGAACACGGTGTCCGGTAAACGCCTGCGCGGTGACGTCGTCGGCAACGAGCAACAGCCACGACACCGGCAGGTCATCGGCCGCTCGTTGCATCAACGCGAACGCTTCGCGAGCCTTGCCTTGTTCAGCCGGCAGCAACAACGCGATGCGCAGTTCCGCGCCATGAGTCCTCGTCGGCCAGCGCAACGGCGCGCCGGACGGAACAAAGGCGGTGCAGGCGCGCGCGTAGCGCTCGGCGAGCTTCGTTGCGTCCGTTGCCCGCGCCGCCCGGTGCAGAGCCATCGCGGCCACGCGCAACGTATCGACCTCACGATCCTCGAGGCTTCGCTGCAGCAACGTCTCAAGCAGCGCTGGTCGTGCATCAGTCAGCGACGGAGGCGCATCGTGCGCAACAGCGAGCCCGACAAGCGGCGCTAGCAGCACGAAAGCGACGCGGTCTGCATGCCGACTCAATGTCACGGCCAACTCGACGGCGCCCGGAACGTCCGATGATGCGTTCAGCACGCGCGCCAGCGTTCCACCAACCACAGGCGACGCGAACCGCGACACATCGTCGCGCACCGCACCGGACAGACCGATCAGCGCTTCGCGATCGCCGCCGTCGAGCGCAGCCGTCGCGTGCAACACGCGTGCGGCAAGGTCATCGGGCGCAAGCGTCCGCGCCGTTTTTGCGGCCGCTGCCGCACCCGTCGCGTCGCCGAAAGCGAGCAACGCTTCCGCAAGCGCAAGCTGCGACGCGACGTGCGACGGCGCGATGCGCGCCGACTCGCGCCAAGCCGCCAGGGCCGCAGGAATCGCCCCGAGTTGCCAGTGCACTTCGCCAAGCAGGAATCGCGGATCGACCGACCGCGGATCGAGCGAAATCGCACGCTGAAAGCAAAGCATCGCATCGACCGGCCGCGACGCCCATTGGTGCTCGCGGCCGCGCTTGAGCCATTCGAGGGACCTCACTTCCGACATCAGCGCAGCCGGGCCTTCAGCGCATCGACCGCGCGCGGCGGCATCAGCCGGTAGAGAAGTCGGCCCATTGACGTCTGGCGCAATCGTCGCGCCGTCGTCATCAGCGTGCCGGCAGCCGAATCAGCAATCGCCATGTCAGCGACGGCATCGCCACGCAAGCGCTGCTCGGGCGGACCCCATGGTCGATAGCCGAATGCCTCCGCCACGCGCGCGCGATCGACCGCGTCGTGCGTCACCGGATGCTTCGCGGCGACCTCGCGATAAATCGCATGCGTCGCCTCGGCCATCGCTTCGAGTGTCGGCAAGCGCACGCGTGCCGAGGCCGCCGCCGCCTCGGCAAGCGACCCCACGTTGCCCGGATCGAGCAGTGCGAGAATGCGATCCAGCATTCGCCCTTCGTCGTGCCACTCATCGTCGCTCATCACGAAGCCGGCTCGATGATCGGCGACGCGCTGCGCAAGCGCGCCGATCGGCGGTACGAGCACAACCCGGCCTGCTGCCCATGCCTCGGACAACGTAAAGGCGAACGTTTCCGGCCCCGCCGAAGGAAACAGCACCAAAGATGCACGGTAATAATCGAGCAACGCCGGCAGATCGCGCGAATCGTACCGGCCGTTGATCGTGAGCCGTGCGTCCTCGCTCTGCCACGCATCGACCTGTCGATCCAGATAGCCGATGACGACGAAGCGAATGCGGGCATCCCGCTCGGCCGACAACTGCACGAGCCGCTCGATGCGACGGGCGCCCTTGTCCGGGCCGATCGCGCCGAGCACCGCGACGGTAGGCACGTCGTCATCAGGCATCAGCACAACCTGCGTTCCCGCGCGCTTGACCGTGGCAACCGGCAATCCGTGCTCGATCACCTGCACGCTCGCCGGCGGGAAATAGCGACGAAACATCGCCGCCGCCCACGTCGACGGCGCAACGAAGAATGCGGCCCCTGCGACAAGGCCGGCATGACGCTCGCGCCACCGCGCGATGTCGATCCGCTCGAGTCCCTGCTGCTCTGACAGACACCGTTGACAGGTCGACGCCTCGGTCACGGCGCCGCAGTAGAAGCCGTCCGCGCGCTGCAGCGTGATCGTCGGGCACGTGAAGCTTGCGTCGTGCACCGTATAGCCGTATGGAATCCCCGAGTCGGCGATGCCGTCGAGAAAACGCTCCCGGTTTCCCGAGATGTTGTGCAAATGAATGACGTCGATGCCGAATGCGGCGCCAAGCATGCGCAGGAACGCCGCAAGAGGCTCGCCCTCGCGGCGCCCGAACTGACAGACGATCGTGCTGCCGTTCCCGCGGTGGGACTCGATTCGCCAGACGTCGCCGACCACCGTCGCCAGCGTGTGGCGCAACCGGCCACGCGTCGCATCGATCAGCGTGCGCACGTGCGACTCGGTGCCGCCGCCGCCGTGCATGACGTGCAGGATGGAAAGCCCGGTGCCGAACAAGCGATCGTGCGCAGTGAGCGCCGCCTCGCGCAGCGGCTTGAGCGGGTCGCGCTCGATGAAATCGCGGACGACGTCGAGATAGTCGGGGTGCCGCTCGAGCAGAATCGCCGTGTTGCGCTCGCCGAGCGTCGCCTTTGCGCCGTCGAACGACCGCCCGCCGGTGTGCAGCACGAAGGCGTCGTCGCACAGCACGTTGCCAAATCCCGCGGCATGCGCGCGGCGACAGAAATCGTTCTCTTCGCCATAGCCTGCGCCGAACGCCGAATCGAACGCGCCGACGGCGTCGATCAACGCGCGCCGGACGAACATGCAGAAGCCGACGCCCGTGGGAATCTCCGGATAGTACGGCACGGCGGCGGCTTGGATCGCAACGCGCACGCTGTGCGGATCGCCGTCCTCCGGCCACACCTGGTTCTCGCAGAGGTTCGGAAACGAGCAGATCTCGGCGTTGTTCGAGAAGGGCGTGATCGTCCCGATGCGCGCGTCGGACGCTGCGCATCGCACAAGCGCATCGAGCCAGCCGTGCGTGACGATCGCGTCGGAATTGAGCAGGACGATGTCCGCACGCGAGCGCGTCATTCCCCGATTGGCCGTGCCGGTGAAGCCGAGGTTGCTGTCGTTGCGAAGCAGCGTGAGCTGCGGCAATGATTTCGCTGAGAGCTCCGCGAACAGCGCGCCGATGCCCGGATCGGTCGACGCGTCGTCGATCAATACGAGCGCGTAGTCGCCGGTCGTGTGCTGGAGCACCGAGTCGACGCAGCGACGCAGGTCGGACGGCGCGTTGTACACCGGTACGACGATGTCGATCGACGATGTCGCTGCGCCGACGCTCATACCCGGGTCAACCGATGCCACAGAAGCTTCACCCGCACGAACGGAAGCCTGAGCCACCATCGCGCCGACTGTCGGTAGCTGATGATCCGATCCTGCGCCGCGAGCGCTGCGTCGAGTCGTGCGTTCTCGGCCTTGTACGCGGCGACCGCGTGCTCGAGCCGAATCACGTCGGCGTCACGCTGCGCCATCGAGCGTTCGAGCTGTTGGACCTGTGCGCGAAACTTCGCGTGCGCGTTCGCTTCTTCGGCTCGAAGTCCAGCGTGCTCTTCACATTGTGCAAGCAGCTCGTGACGTTCCTGCGCCCCCGACGCGACGTGGTCGCGATACGCGCGCGCAAGGCCCGACAGCACGCCGAAGCTGTCGGCTTCGGTCACGCGGCCCATCCACGCGAGTGTGGCCGTCATCCGATCCGTGGCAAGCGGCGCAGCCGGCGACGGCGCAAGCCAGCCATCCGGCGCGGTCAGCGCGAACGTGTGCGTATCGAGCCTGACAACGGTCGTCGCGAGATCGACCGCGTCGGCATCGAGGGACCAAAGCAACTCGTCGCCGCGCCACACATGGCACGACGCCATGCGCATGACGCCGATCCGGTCGGCAAGAAGCAGCCGAAGCTTCGAAGCCGGTCGAGGCAGGCGCCACTCGACGTCGACGGCGTCCGTATCCAGCGGAACATCGACCGTCACGGAAGTATCGAGCGACAGCGCCTCAATGTCGCTTGCGTAGAGCAGGCGCACCGGCAACGTCGCGTGCGCGCCGACGCGCGGCGGCTCGAGCTGCTCGTCCTTGCCGTCCGCGCCAGCACGAACGAGCCATTGATAGACGTGACCGTGCGGCCGATTCGCGAGCAATCCTCGCAGCGGCTCGGGCCACGACTCGCTGCGGACGCGGAACTCCGTGTCGAACTCGGCGAGCGTCGTTGCGTCCCACTCGCGAATGCCGAAGCCGGTGCGCTTCAGCAGATCGGCGAGCGACCGCCACGTGTACAGCTTGACGTGCGCAGCGTCGAGCAAACCCTCGGCGCCGTAGTCGAAGCGCTGGTCGACCAGATTCGCGACGATCGCGTTGTGCGCGACGTTCGGCACCGACAGCAATAATTCACCCTCCGGAACCAGCAGCGATCGCAGTCGCAACAGAAGACGCTCGCCGCCGCGCACGTGCTCGAGCACATCGGCGCACACGATCGTGTCGTAGCGCGCGTCACCCAGCTCGGCGAGCCACCCGTCCGACTCGAGATCCGCGACGACGGCGCGGCGCGCATGCCGACCCGCCCTTGCAGCGGCCTCCGCGTCGATCTCGACGATGTCGACTGCTTTCGCGCGCGTGGCGAGGAACGCGGTGAAGTGACCGCCCGCGCTGCCGAGTTCCAGCACCATCGTTCCCGGACACACCCAGCGCGCGATACGGGCGAGCGAGTCGTCGTTCGCGGCATCGAACACGCGCTCGTAGATCATCGTCAGGCCGCGCTCGCCCGCGCGAAAGGCTTGCGCCACAGCACGCCCGTCCAGTCGATCGCGGTGAGCGGCGCATCGACGCCATGCTCGCCTCGATAATCGTCGGTCGCGGCCTTGCACGCCGGAATCGCGCCATAGTCGTCGACGATGACGAACCCGCCCGGCGCGACCTTCGGATACAGCGCGTGCAGCGCATCGTGCGTGGACTCGTACATGTCGCCGTCGAGCCGCAACACCGCCAGGCGCTCGATCGGCGCCCGCGCGAGCGTGTCCTTGAACCATCCCTTGAGAAAGCGCACCTGGTAATCGAGCAAGCCATAGCGCGAGAACGTTTCGCGGACTCGATCTTCGGTCACGCGAAGGTAATCGATCGCGTGATGCGCGTCGCCTTCGTCCGCCGGGAACCGCGATCCGTCGGGCGGCGGCAAGCCTTCGAACGAATCGGCCACCCACACGGTGCGATCCGTGTCGTCGTACGCCCGCAGGATCGCCCGCATCAGCACCGTGCAGCCACCGCGCCATACGCCGGTCTCGATCAGATCGCCGGGGATGCCCTCGCGCAGCACCGTTTCGACGCAATGCTGCAGACTGTCGAGCCGCTTGCGTCCGACCATCGTATGCGCGACATGCGGCCAGTCGCGTCCTTCGTCGCGTAACGCCGGATCAAACGCAAGCGCACCGCTCGAATCGAACGCAACGCGCGCATCCGCGTAGATCACGTTGGTCAGCACGCGTTTCATCAGATCGAGATACAGCGCGCGCGCATCCAAGCCTGGCGTCCTCAACGTTCGGCCGGCTGCGCAACGAACGCCGGCAGCCTGTGCCAAAGATGCCACGCGGCGGGTGCACGCTCGACACGCGCTTCGAGCTCCTCCGCAACGCGCTGCATCGTGAGCTCGGCCGGGTTTCCGCTCAACTGCGCCTCGAGGATGCGATCGCCGTCCGTTCCCATTCGGCTCGTGATGACGAGGACGGCCGCATTCGCCGCCTTCGCGCTGTCGATCAGTCCGCTGGGCAACGCGACGGAGCGACTGAACAGCGTGCAGTTGCTCGACTGCGAGCCGGCGGTGCGCATCGGAACGTCGATCAGGCCGTAGATCGCGCCGCCCTCGCGCAACACTTCGCCGATGTGCGATCGCGCACCGCCCAGGAAGATCGGCGCGATGCCGGCCAGGCGCTCGACAACGCGCATGCGCAACCGTCCATAGAAGAACATGAGCCAGGAGTCGGCCCACTCGGGCGACGAGGGGACCGACACGAAACGCGCCGCGATGCCGCGCGCGCGCAGCCATCGGATGAGCCAAAGACCCTGGCCGAAGTGATAGGAGAGGACGAGCAACGGGCGATCCCGAGGAACATCGAGCGGCAAGGTTTGCAATCGCCGCAACAGGAACGCGTCGCTTCGCGTCAACGCCCAATAGAGATCGGCATGGTCGACGAGCTGCGCAAAACGGTAATCGGCGAGCCACGGTCGCTCGTCCACGTCGCTGCGCACGAGCCGCCATTGCTCGAGACCGCTTCTCGCCGCCTCCTCGTACAACGGCACCGATCGAGCGAGCCAGTGCGCGAGCTTCAGCCCCAGCCGGTAAGGCAGCAGCGCGACGGCGAACGGCGCAAGCCACAGGTCGCGCAAGTCGCGCAGCTCGCGCGCAAGGCGGCTCCGTTGCGCGCTCACCGACGAACCTCCTCCAGCTTCTCAGGAGTTGTCCAGGCATGCGCAAGCCGGCAGAACCCGAGCTCGCGCGTTGCGCCGCCGATGACGAATGGACGCTCGTGATGGTCGAAGATGCGCATCCCTTCGGGATCCGATGCATGCGCTCGCAGCTGGTAGTGACCCGGCAGCAGCGGCAGTCCGGCAAACGACACGTGAAAGAGGAACCGGTCATGCGCGATACGCGCGGGACGTGCGCCGTCGACTTCGCTCGTCGTGCCGTACACCGGCGTCCCGTCGGCACGAACGACGCCGATCGCGACGACCGGCGCGCGCGCATCGGGCGAGCGAATCTCGATCGTCGCATCGAACCCCTGTTCCGCATCGACCTCGGCGAGGCTGCCGCGCGGCGTCATCGTCAGCGACGTGATCAGGTATTCGCCGGCCGCGACCTGCGCGTGCACGCGGTGCTGCGACATCTTCTTCTCGTGATACGCCAGGTACTCGCGCGCGACCGTGGAGGCGTCGGCAAAAAGCCGCGCGCGCCCATGGTCGAGCCACAGCGCCTTCGCACACAGCTTCTGAACGTGATACATGCTGTGCGAGCAGAGGAGTAGCGTGCCGCCACCTGCCAGGTACCGCTCCATCCAGCCAATGCACTTCTTCTGGAACGACTCGTCGCCGACGGCGAACACTTCGTCGGTGATCAGCACGTCGGGATCGAGGGCGGTGGCGATCGCAAAGCCGAGCCGCACGACCATGCCCGACGAGTACGTCTTGATCGGGTCGTGAATGTGATCGCCGATGTCGGCGAACTCGACGATCGCCTCGCGATGCTGTGCGATCTCTTCCGGCGACATGCCGAGAAGTGCCGCGGCGAGGTCGATGTTCGCGTAGCCCGTGTACTCGGGATGGAATCCGGATCCGAGCTCGAGCAATGCCGCAATACGTCCGTTGACGGCGACAGTGCCGCGCGTCGGCTTCACGACGCCGGCGATGATCTTCAAGAACGTCGACTTGCCCGCGCCGTTCTCGCCGACGACGCCCACCGACTCGCCGCGACGCATCGACAGCGACACGTCGTCGAGCGCGCGAAACGTCGATGGCGGCGCATGGCCGCGCAACAACTCGTAAACGAGGCGCAGACGCCCACCGCGCGGTTGAAGGCGCGGATAGTCCTTGCCGACGCCGTGCAGTTCGACCAGCATTAGTGTCCCGAGTCGGTGATTCGTTGAACAATGTTTCGACGGCCACCTTGACGGCGCAAACGGGCCACGTTCGCTTCCGGACGCGACGCCCCGGCGCGGCCAGGTTGGCCACCTGCCGCGGTGGGGCAACAAAGTCCGGGAGCGAACTGGCCCGATTTGCACAACGAATTACCGACTCGGGACACTTAAATGAAATCTTCGAAATGTGGAGCAAGCCGGCGAAACGTCCACAGGCCGCCGACGAACAATCCGCCGGCGACGAGAACGGCGACGAGATCTCCGCCCTGCAGCGCGAGCCTGCCATCGAGAAGCGCATCGCGCATCCGCGTCACCACCCATCCGAACGGATTGGCCGCCACCCACGGCCGCAACGACTCCGGCACCAGCGACACAGGGTAGAGAATCGGCGTCAGGAACATGAACATCATCAGGAACGGGATCAGCACGTGCTCGACGTCGCGCATGAACACCTGGACGGCGGAAAGCGCGAGCGAAATCCCGGTGACCGCCACGAGCAGGATCAGCCACAACGGCACTGCGATCAGCATTCCTTCGAAGCGGATCGGCTCGCCGAAGGCGCGCAGCACGATCAGCACGAGCACGTACCCGACGAAGTGCAGCGTGAACGTCGCCGTCACCGATGCATAGACGATCGTTTCCTGCGGGAATGCGGCCTTGCGAATGAGCCCCGCATAGCCTGCGAGGCTCACCGTGGCGCGCGACAGCGCTTCCTGCGTCGCGAGCCACGGCCACAACGCCACGGCGACGAATGCGATGAAGCTTTGATCGCCGAAACGCGTCGCGCGAAAGATCGTCGTGAAGACGAAGTGATAAACGGCAAGAAGCGCCAGTGGATGGATCAGCGCCCAGGCGAGCCCCGTCGAGCTGCCCAGATAGCGGGTGCGGATCTCGCGGCCGAGGAAGTTTCGCGACAGCGCCTTGACGCGTCCGGCGGTCGTCGACGAAGGGGCCGGCACGAGCGGGGATCGAGGCTTGCGAAGCGTCGCGTCGGACATTCCGGCGGCAGAATACAGGAGACAGGTCGCAGAGGTCAGGGATCGACTCCGATGGCCGCGCACCCAGCACGGTTATCCTCTCGTGGTTCGCGACCAACGGTCCCGGCGCTCCATACGCCGCCACCGGAGACATCGGCGCGTCTGATCCCTGATCCCTGATACCTGATGCCTGATACTTGATCCCTGACATGCGTGTCCCCGTCCTCACTTATCACGCAACGAACGTCTCCGGAAACGACTACGCCACCAACGACCACGTCGCGCTGGCGCACGACCTGCGCACGCTCGATGCGCTCGGCTATCGGATCGTCCCGCTCGACCGCGTGGTTGACGCGTTGCTGCACGATGCGGACCTGCCGGACAAAGCCGTTGCGCTGACGTTCGACGACGGCACGGACTTCGACTATTACGACCTTCCACATCCCGCGCACGGCGAACAGCGCAGCCTGTTCAACGTGATGCGCGACTTCATTGCCGAATTCGGCCCGCAACAGCAACCGCAGCTGCATGCGACGAGCTTCGTCGTCGTCTCGCCCGCCGCCCGCGCGGAGCTCGATCGGAGATGCCTCGTTGGACGCGGCTGGTACGGCGAGGATTGGTGGAGGGCCGCGACGCGCTCGGGGATGATGGCCATCGCCAACCATAGTTGGGACCATAACCACCCCGCCGTGTCCGAGACGAGTGAGCGCGTCGCACAAGGCACGTTCCGCTGCATCGACGAACGTGCGCTTGCCGACTTCGAGATCCGCCAGGCGCGCGATTATCTCGATCGCGTCGCGCCGAGCCGGGCAACGGCATTGTTCGCTTATCCGTACGGTGACACGAGCGAGTACCTCGTCAGCGAGTACTTTCCGCTGGGCGAAACGGTAACGGGCACGCGAGCGGCCTTCGGCACGCAGCCCGACCCGGCGTCACGAGGGGCGAACCGCTGGCACCTTCCTCGTTACGTGTGCGGCGCGCACTGGCGCGATAGCGTGGGGTTGCGCGAGCTGCTCCGTGCGTAAGGCGCCCCGGTGCGGACTATCGAAAGCCAGTTGCTCGTCGTGACGTTTGTCTATCGCGATGCACCGATGGAACATGCTCGTGGTGTCGTCCCGACTACTTCGACGCCGGCGATTTGGGCGCAAGCTCCTGCGCGCGACGCAGCGCCTCGGGATCGACGCGGATCACCAGCGCATCGATCGCTGTCGGATTGGGCTTGACCGAAGAGTCATTGCGCAGCTTCGCCATCGCCGCATCGCGCTGACTGTTCACGTAGTTCTGGCGAAGTTCGTTCAGCATTTCGTCCTTGACTTCGTCGAACGACCGCTGGGCGGCCGGTCGTCGTCCCTCGAGGCGAATCACGTGCCAGCCGAATGACGAGAGCACCGGCTGCGACACCTCGCCCTGCTTCAACGCGCCGACGCCGGCAGAGAACGCCGGATCCATTTGCTCGGGCGTGAACCAATCGAGCCGCCCGTGATTGCGCCGGGCGCTCGAGTCCTCGGAAATTTCGCGAGCGAGCGTATTGAAGTCCGCGCCGGCCACGACCTTCGCGCGCGCGTCCTGAGCAAGCTGCAACGCCTCCTCGCGCGAACGGGTCTTCGTCGAGAACAGGATATGCGAGGCGTTGAACTGCTCGGGCGTCATGAAGCGCTTGCGATCGACGGTGTAGAGCTCCCGCGCGCGCGCCTCGTAGGCTGCGCGTTTCGCGTCGAACTCGGCAGCCGCGGCCTGCTCGATTTGTGCGAGTTTCATCATCGTGTACATCCGATCGATCTCGGCCTTGAGCCGGCGTGCGTTCTCGGGCGCCTCGTCGAGCTTCTCCGCGCGCGCCTGCGCCGCCAGCGTGCGGTCGAGAAGCATGCGGCGCAGAAGGTCGTTGACCCGGCGCTCGCTGTTGGCGAAGCCGGGACGAATGTCCGCCGGAAGCCGCTCCAGCTCCAGATCGTAGTCGCTCTTGCGGACGGCGGCGACGGCGTTCTCGATCAGGACCGGGTCGCTCGCCGACGCGCCTTGCGCAGCGGCATGCCCGAAGCCCAGCACCGAGGCTGCCGCGACGATCAGCGTGAAGTGTCTTGCTTGAATCTGCATTGCGGTGTGGTTGCGCGGGCGCTGGTCCAAGCCGCGTGGGACGAAAGGGCGCAATGATACCGGCTCGTGGTGATCGATCCGGTTCGCCAAAACGCCAGGCCCCGCACGCGGCGGGGCCTGGACGGACAACCGAACGGGACGACGATCAGTTCGGCGTGTTCACCGTAATGCGAACGTTACAGCTCCCCGTCGAGCAGCTGTTCTGGCCCGTGCTGAAATTGACCGTTTGCAGGTTCACGTAATACGTCGCTCCCGGCGTCAACAACGGCCTCGGCGGGAAACCGGGATTGTCACCGGTGAGCAGGTACTGCATGCCTGGATTAATGCCGGCGCCCCAGGCTAGCGGCGCCGAGGCACCCGTCGGATCGCTCGCCGGCAGCATCACCAGGCCCGGACCGAAGCCGCGGAAGTCGCAAGGCGACGTCGACAGTGACGCAACACGATCCGCCGTGGGTCCCGCGTACTCGACAATGCTGATGACGCCCGGCTGATCCTGCGGCGATGTCGCGCCGGCCGGGATCGTGATGCGACCAACCAGCACGGTTCCCGAATCAAGACCCACCAGGGCCACCGAATCGACCGGCGGCGAGCCGTAGTGGAGATCAACGAAGCGCACGTCCCCGAACTGGCTGCAGAAGCCAACCGGCCCGCTGCCCGCAACGGTGAACGTCGTCGAAACGGCGGTCGCGCATGTACTGCCTGCACATGCGGTTACATCGTAGGTGTGCGTCACGGACGCGCTACCGGTGTTCGCCGGCAAGGTGTCGCTCTGACCCGCGGCGCCGCTTCCGAACGACTGTCCGTTCTTGCGCCAACTCCACGACGTCACGGCGTTACCGCCCGAGCACGAAGCGGTCATCGAGATCGCACCGCCACCCGTACCGAGTGTGCCGGTCGAAGGCGTGCGCGCGATGGTGCAACCCGACGGAGCGTTTGGTGGCGCCGTCGTCGTCGACCCCTGCCAGACGACCGAGATCGGCGTCTCGGCCGTTGCGGAGCCCGAACTGGCCATCGCCGTGTAGACGCAGCTTCGTCCACCTGCCGACTGGAACACCGTCGCAGAGCCGATCGCGCCCGGCGTCACCGGATCGCAACCGCGCGACGTTGCCCAGTTCATCGAGGTCGCCGCCGGCGTGCAGGCGACGGACAAGCCGATTTGCGTGCCGCCACTGGGCGCCGAACTGCTCGCTTGGCCGACGCAAGTCATCGTCGACTGCGTGCACCTGATCGTGTAGCCGTTGGCGTCCTGCGTCATGCCGACGGCAACGCAATTGGGAATATCGAGAGTTAGCGTGGCGGCCGAGGCAGTCTGCGGCGCTCCGATGAGGAGCACGGCAGCGAGCGGGGCCACGAGGCGGTACAGGGGCATATCGCGATCCTCGTGCATTTCAGGAGCAGCGAAATGCTGCGCCTCGTTACTTCGAAAAATTATAGCTATGCAATCGGCATAAGCGTGCATCATTCTCATGGCAAGACGATGAAGCGGTCCCGCACGGCGATGGACGGCGCTGCCTTTTACTTTCTTACACGCGGGCGCCCCTCGTCGACCCTGCGCGCAAAAAAGGGCGGGAATCGCTTCCCGCCCTTTTGCTTCCCTCGACAACAACCCTTACTGGATCAACCGCGTACCCTTGTGCGACAGCTCGCCACCGTAGCTTGACTGCAGCGTGCCGCCTTGCAGTGTACCGTTGTTGAACGAGATCGCGGCGAAGCCGATGACCGGCAGGCCGTTGAACGTCGTCGTCGTCAGCGCCGTTTGCGAAACCGGCGCCGTGTTGAACACCGTCGACGCGCCACCGATCAGCTGGTGCTTCTGCGGCGCACCGGTGATCAGCGGGAACGCCATCGACACCCAGCCGGAGCTGAACGTCGTCGGGATGTTCGCGCGGTTCGTCGAGTTGAACACGTTCGTGTTGTTGAACGTGATGACGTTCGCTTCCCAGCAGATCGCGTCGGTCTGCGTCGGCGGCGGCGGCGAGAACGTGCCGGGGTTGGCCACCGTGCGCTCTTCGCGGTCGTACTGCGTGATCGACACGTCGTCGCACGAGCCCGCGTTGCCGTTGAAGTTGCGCTGGAACAGGCGGCCGGGGTTGTTGCCCGGGCCGATGTTCGTCACGTAGAAGCGCTTCGTCGGCATCGTCACGACCCAGTCGGTGCCCGACTTGGTTCCGGTCTCGACGACGAACTCGTTGAAGATCGCGTTCTGCATCAGGACTGCGGAAACCGGGTTGACTGCATCCGGCGTCAGCGTCCAGTCCGTCACGATCGTACGCGTGCCGGTGGTGACGACCGAGGTCTTCGGATTGACCAGCGCGAGCGTCGGATCCACTGAACCCGGGTCGAACCACAACGGGATCGACGAGAAGCCCTGCAGCGCCGTCGGATCGGTCGCGTAGTCTTCGCCGGCCAGCACGTTGATCAGCGTCAGGCTGCCGAACAGCCCGCCGGAGCCCGCGACCGTGTCGGCCGAGGCGGTGGCGAAGTTCGTGCAAGGCGGAACACCGTTGATGTGCGTAACCGTGATTTCGGTCGGCGAGGCGGGGCGCAGATCGCCCATCTCGATGATTTCGACATAGCCCTCGCGCGTCCGGTCGAGCGACGCATCGGCGTTGTCGGCCGCACTGCCGGTGTACGCGAAGTTGACGAACGGGGTCGGCGTCGTCGCGCTGTTCGACACGGTCGGTGTCGTGCACGAGCGATCCGGCGTGAACACGCCGGCGCCGGTCGCGGTCGGAACGATCGCGGCAACCCAGACGTCACGCTTCGACAGGTAAAGGTTGAAGTCAAGGACTTCGCGGGAGTTCTTGCCCTCCAGGAAGCGAACCTTGACCGCCTTTGCCGACTGCGTCGAGTTGACGACCGACAGGAGCGATGTGAACGGTTGGCCAGCGGCCTTGTCGCGAACCGTGTAGTACGGGTAGATGAGCGCCTGGCCGAGGCCGTCCGGGTTAACCGACACCGCTTGCGCGGCACCCGTCGCACCCAGCGCGCTCACGCCCGCCAGCGCGGCGTACAGCGACTTCTTCTTGAACATGTCCATAGTGCTTCTCGACTCCTTGGAGTTGCCGTTTAAAGTGATCACTTTAAGGACCAGCGCGCGAATCTTATTACAGCGGGATTGTTCTGAAAAGCAGTCGGGCCCTCAACTTTTCGTGCCCGAAGCGATTTGTGGAAATAATGCAACGCCGTCGCATGCAACATTCATTCCCGGTAAACGTGCCAGGCTTGCCCATCCTCTATGACCCAAGTCTCTTCGATCGGTATTTCGATCCCTTTCATGACCCGGTGATCGAACGTCAGCCGTAACCGCAGGCGGCAGCTTTCGACCTCGCAAGTCACCGTCTCGAACTTCACGCTGCGAAAGCTGCCCGGCTTCGTCCGCTGCTCGTAGCGCTCGAGCGAAGTGACCGCGCGCGACGCCGGGGACAGGTACGCATAGGACGCCCTGACGTCGCCTTTCAGCAACAGATCCCAGCGGTCCTGCGCACGCTTCGTCACCGTGGCTACCTTCGCGTCGGGCGACGAATCCTTCGACACCACGCCGGTTGCGCATCCGCCGAGCCCGATGAGGGCAGCTGCGACGATAACGACCGCGAAACCGCTTTGCCTTTCCGTCGACTGTCGTGATCCGACGACAGAAGCTTGCACAAAACCCCGAATTCTCTCGATCACCGCAAGTTTCATCGTGCGTAAACGCTTTTCTTCCGGCCCGTCCTTTGGAGACTCCGCCGGCGGGCCGAAAAAGCCGCGGCGATCCACGAATGAAGGCTAGCCCGCGCGCTTCGCGCGCGTCAATGCACGGCGCCGAGGCCGCGCGGCCCCGGCAAACGTGTTGCGACCACGCAACAGAGGGCGTGTCACCCCGGGGCGACAATCGCCGGCGGTGATCGCGGCGGCTGCGGCGGGCCGCCCGGCCGTGCCGGCGGATAGGCCTGGTCGAGCCGTTCCATCCGGCGCCGCAGGTCGTCGATCACGCCGCGCACGTCGTACTCGTTCTCCATCACCTTCGGCGTCACGAAAAGCACGAGCTCGGTGCGGTTCTTGTTGACGTTCTGCTCGCCGAACAAAGCCCCGATCACCGGGATGCGCGACAGCAGCGGCAGGCCGGCGCTCGAAAGCGCGTTGTTGTCGAGGATCAGGCCGCCCATGACCATCGTCTCACCGCTCGGCACGGCGAGGAACGTCTGCACCGAGCGCGTGTTGATCGGCGGCGCCTCGCACTCGCGAGTCGTCGTGCCGGGCGTACTGACCTCGGCCTGCACGTCCAGCGTGACGAGTCCGCCCGCGTTGATGTGCGGCGTGACTTGCAACAGCACACCGGTGTCGATGTACTGCGACGTCGTAGTGACGGCATTGGTCACGTTGCCGACGATCGTCTGCTGGCAGATCGGAATGCGGTTGCCGACCTTGACCGTCGCCTTCTGGTTGTCCAGCGCAGCGACGTGCGGATTGCTGATCACTTTCGTGTTGCCGTACGTGTCGAGCAGCCGCAGCGCGGCCTGGATGCCTCCTGGGAAGTACTTGCTCGACAAAAGATAAGTGAACCCGCGCGACAGCGTGTTCGCGATGCCGGTCGGCGAGGCGAATCCCGCGTTGGCTTCCGGTGGAGGCAGGCCGGCAATCGGGGTTCGGACGAGGCCGCCGGAGCCGCGCGGCGCGTCGGTGAACAGCCACTCGACGCCGAACTGGAGCGTGTCGTTGAGCGCGACTTCCGCGATCGTCATCTCGATCGCGACCTGCCGCGCCGGCGTGTCGAGCTTGCGTAACGCCGATTCGATGATCGCGTACTCGCCCGGCGTCGCGACGATGATGATCGTGTTGTTGTCCTTGTCGGCGACGGCCTGCAGGTTGCGCACGATGCCGGGGCCCGCCGCGGCGCCGGCTGCTCCGGGAACCGGCGGAACCGGCTTCGGCGGCGTCGGTGTAGGGGTCGGCGGCGGCGGGGCGCCGAGCAGCGGCGTCGGCGCGAACGTCGGCGGCGAGACGATCGACCCCGCCGGCGTGCCCGGCGCAACGGTCGGCGCCGGCGTCGTGAATTGCTGGGTGACGCGGCCGGTAAACGCCTGCTGCAGCAGCGGCGCGACCTTTTCCGCGCGGCTGTTCTGCAACGCATAGACGTAGAGCCGCGGCGAGTCGCCTGCGCCGCTCTGGTCCAAGCGCTCGATCCACTTCTTGGCGTCCTCGAGATACTGCGGGTTCGGCGTTACGACGAGGATCGCGTTCATCCGCTCGATCGGCACGATGCGCACGATGCCCGCGAGCGGACTCTGCTGCGCGGGCCCGATGAGCCGCTCGAGCTCGGCCATCACGATCTTCACTTCGGCGTTCTGCAGCACGAACACGCCCGCCGACATGCCCGCCATCCAGTCGATGTCGAACATGTCGATCGTGTCCATCAGGTGCTTTAACTCGCGCTCGGTGCCCGACAGGATGATCAGGTTGCGCAAGTCGTCGGCGCGCACCGCCTGCGCGTCCTTCTGGAACGGCTCGAGGATGCGCATCATGTCGCGCACGCCGACGTAGCGCAGCGGCACGATCTGCACCGAGTATCCGGGCGGCAGCGCGCGCGTGCTGCTGCCGAGCTGCGGCGTCACGTTGCCGCGGACCGCGTTGGCCTGCGGCACGATGCGCCAGATGTTCGCTTCCTTGACCATCGTCGCGCCGTTGCTGCGCAGGATCGTTTCGAGCGTTGCGTGCAGCGCTTCGCGCGGAATGCCCGCGCTCGTGCGGATCGTGACCTGTCCGCCGACGCCTGCATCGATCGTGTATGCCTCGTTCAGGATCTCACCCAGGATATTGCGCACGACCTCGCGCAGATCCGCCCCTTCGAAATTCAGCACGACGGCGCCCCCGGGCTGCCTGACGACCGACGAGCCCGGCACGCCGCCGCCCGGCTGCTGGCCTCTTACAACCACGCCGGTGCCTTTGAAGATGCGCGCCGTGTCCTGCGGCCGCGGCGGTGCCTCCCTGCGTTCCGCGTCAGCTGATGAAGGCGGCGAAGGAGGGGCGACCCGCGGCGCGCTCGCCGTGTCGGCCTCGCGAGGAAGCGTCTGGCAGCCGGCGATCGTCACGGCGACCAGCGTTACGGCAAGCGCATTTCGGGTATCAGGCATTCAGGTATCAGGCATCAGGTAACAGGGATCAGGAAACCGCGAGCGTCAACGTCGTGGTTGTTGCATGCGGCGGTAGACCTCAGCCCAGCCTGGATCGGGCGTTGTCGTTGCCGGTGCCGGTGGTGGCGTGGGCTGCGGCGCGGTCGATGGTGCGGCCGGAACTTGCGACGCGGCCTGCCCCGCTTGCGCGCGTGCCTGCGCTTCCTGAGCCGCCTGCTGCGCGCGCGCCGCACGCCGCCGTTCGAGGATCGCGGCGTCGGAATCGGGGGGCAAGGCCCCTGCGGCAACCGATGGTGTCGGCACAACGGGCGGTTGTTGCATGCCAGGCGGGACCGGCGCGCCGGGGACCGCTGGTTGCGGCGGTTGCGGCGGCTGAATCGTCTGCCGCGGACCCGCAGCGACCTTGAGCAACAGCTCCTCGCTTTCGTCACCCATCGTGAAGCGAACGCGATCGGCCTTGATCTCCGCGACCGTCACGCCATTGACGACTTCACCGGCGCGCACGGTGCGCGCGCGTCCGCCCGACGTCTCGCGCAGGAAAGCGATCTGCTTCTGGTCGACGACCGCGGTCCCGGTGAGCATGAACTGGCCGCGCGGCATCTTCGGCTTCGGCGCCTCGACGGTGATGACGGGCGGCGGCCGCCGCGTTGGCACGAACGCGGGGCGTTCGATCGTGTCGCGTCGCCCCGCCGTGCCGCCATCGATCTGGTAGTCGGGCAGGAGCGCAAGCGGCACCGGCTGCGCCGCCGGAACCGGCGTCGTCGCAGGTTGCGGCGCGACTTGCTGCCCCCAGCCGGTCTCCCAGCCGATCACCGCTGCAATCGCCGCGAATGCGACGAGCACCAGCAATACTCGGCCGGTTCCCAAGGGTCGCGTCGTCATCGTGGGTCTCCGCATCAGCTCTTGGTTGCGGGCGCGGGCGGCTTCGGTACAGCCGGCGCCGCGCGGGCTTCAGGAAACGCCCATGCGACCGCGTCGAGCTGCACGATCAGCTCCGGGTCCTGGCCGGCCGGCGGCTTGAAGCCGCGGAACGCATTGACCGGCCGCACCGTCAGGTTCGACACCATCACGTACGGCAATTGCGTCTCGAGCGCGAGCAGCGTCTTCTGCAGGTTCGCCGTCGTCGCGAAGAACTGCACGTTGGCGCCGACCTGCTTCATCCGATCGTCGTCCTTGACCTGCACGTTCTGCGACGTGGTGATGCGTCCGCCGTTACCCTCGATCGCCGCCTTGACCATCTCGGAGAGCTCCGCGCTCGCGAGATTTACCGCCGTGTTCTTGAGGAAGAAGCGACGGCCGTTGCGCTCGCGCACGGTGTCGAGCGCCTGGCGATACGCCGGCGCCTGCGCTGCGACCCGCTGAAAACGCGTGAGGCGGTCGGTCGACTCCGCGATCGCGCGATCGTAATGCCGGTGCAACAGCAACGTCGGAACGATCACAAGCGCCGCTACTGCGACGATCAGCGCGAGGGCAAGACCAACGGCAAGCGCGCGCGATTGCGCAGGCGTCAGGCGGGAGGCAAAGGCGGCCATCGTCAGTCGAGCCGGGCCGTCCCAACCGACTGACTGCACCCCCTCTGGGGGCAGCGAGCGAAGGGAGCGTGGAGGTCGTTCATCCCTGTGGCTTGGCGAGCGCCGCAGGGTTCGGCGCGCCTTGCGGCGGCGGCGCAGGGGCCGGTGTCGGCGGGGCTTGCGCTGCGCTCGGTGGTGCGGGTGCGGGTGGCGGTGCCGGTTTCGGTGGCGCCGGTGACGGTGCGGGCGTCCCGGCATCGGCCGCGGGTTTCGGCGACGGCGCTGCGGCGACAATCGCCGGCGCCGGCATCGGCAACGCGCGCAGTTGCGCGACCAAATCGAAGATCTCCCCGGGCCCTGGCTGGATCTTCGTCGTCGGCGAGCGCGGCGCGGCCTGCGTAAACGCCTTCGATTCCTCGAACAGCGTGATCAGGCGTCCTGCGTTGCCCGACTCGCCGCGCAGCAGAAGCTCGCGCTGCGTCTCCTTGCCGCGCGTCGTCGTCTTCACTTCCATCTGCGTAAGCCACGTGTCGTCGGGCAAGAGCTTCGTCACTTCGTCGAGCACCTGCAACGTCGAGGGGAACGCGAACTTGCGCTCGAGCGCGAAGTTGTAGTCGCCGGTCAACCGGTCGAGGTCGGTGCGCAACGCGTCGGATGCGGCCGCCTGGACGCGCGCCGCATCGACCTGGCGATTGAGCGCGATCGCGTACTCGCGCTTCTGCCAGATTGGCAGTGCGAGCGCGATGCCGCCGGCGATGGCAAGTACCACAAGCGGCACCGCGACCTGCCATCGCTTCCCGCGGCCTGGCTGCGGTCGACGCGCGTCGGGCAGAAGGTTCAGCCGGCTCCCGCTCGCACGCTCGGGCGACTCGGGCACGATGGCGGCGGTGTGCGCGCCCCAATCGTCGACGTGTGCGAGCGCCTGGTCGACGATCGCCCGACGCGCCGCAACGAGCGCGACCTCGATCGTTCCCTGCGCCGCATCGCGTCCGGTCACGTCGACGTCGAAGTAAAGCTCGTCGGACTTGAACGGCGTGTGCCGGTCGAGATCGTAGGCGAGCGCCTGCTTCAGGTTCTCCTCGAGCGCCGCGGGCAGCGTGAGCGTGCGGCGCAGCGTCTGGCGCCCGGGAAGCGCAACGACGACGCGCGGCACGCCCGATCCGCCGCGCAACGCTCGCGGCACGGCGGCGAGTGCGGCGCGGCCCGCGGCGATCGTCGCATCGCGCTCGCCCGTCAACGGAATCGTCGACGCGCTCTCCATCGCGAGCGCACCGTCGCGCATCACCGGAAGCCAGAGCGTTGCGAAACCCGCATCGAACGCAATGACGGGCCGCGTGCGGCGTCGCTCGACCGCCAATCGCGTCCCGCTCGGAACGAGCGAGGCAAGCTCGGCGCCCCACCAGTCGAGGAACGCCGCGCGGCCCGCGCGCCGATGCGCCGCACGCTTGAAGCGCGCGGACGAGCTCACGGCGTTGTCACGATCGTCGGGCATCGCTTGCAACTGGAACGGAAGGAGTGGCCGCCTGCGATGCGGTCGAGCCGGATTTCGGCAGCGGCGCGCGCTCGCCTTCGCTCCACAGGAGCGCATAGAACGGGCGGCGCGGATCGGCAGTGGCGCGGACCACCGCCTCGCGGACGAAGGTTACACCATCGGGTGCGGTGGCTTCGGCACGCACGCGCCAGATCGGACCCGCCCCGGCGAGAAAGCCTTGCGCCGGCGGAAACGGCGGCGGCGGCAGGTTCTGCGCGAGCGCCTCGCTTCGGCGCGCGATGTAGTCGTCGACGAGCTCGGGCGTTGCGGCCGGCAACGCGAGCAGCGCATCGCGCGACGCGGTCAATGCATTGAGGCCGGACTGCCGCGAATGCACGGACAGCACACCGGCGATGCGCGCGTAGATCGCCGGCGTCATGCCTAGCACACGCGATACTTCGCCGACGGTTTCGAAGCGCGCATTGGCCGGCGTGTAGTTCGAGTTCGCCGCGCGATACTCCGGCGCCTCGGCGCCGTTCGGCCGGCGCAATTCGTCGGGATCGCGCCAGTCGACGATCGCATCGACGAGCGCGCTGGCCTGCGCGTCGTCGAGGCCGCCGACGTTCATCAACAAGCCCTTGAGCAGCGGCTCCGCGGCGCCATTCAGATCGATGTTGGCCGACTCGTCGCGCGTAACGACGACGACACTGAAGTCGTTATCGGTGAAGCGCCGCTCGCTGCCATCCGGCTTCCACGACATCGGCAGCCGCGGCCGCAAGAGTTCATACGTCGTCCGCTCGACGACCCCATCGGCCACCGCGCGCGCTTGCGCAAGCGACACGGCATTGCGTGCAGCCAACGCATCGGTTCTCATCGCATAGGCGAAGGCGCCGCCGATCACCGTGAGCAATACGGTAAGCCACAACACGATGATGAGCGCAACACCGGCCTCGCGTCCGGCGGCACTTGCCTCGCTTTTCACGCTCATCGTCATGACATGCCGACGCATCGTTCCGTGCCGCCATCCCACTGCCGGCACCCCGACTCGAGTGCCTGCCGCGGCGAAACGACGAGCGTCGGCCACGCGGGACCGGTCGCCGGAACGATGTCGATGCGAATCACGAGCGGCAACCGATTCGCGTCCGCCCAGTTCTCCTTCCACGATGGCTGCGCGGTCCGGGCATCGGCGCCGGCGTCGTAGCCGAAATAGCTGACGCGCAGCGACTTGACGTCATCGGCGAGGATCGACCGCTCGCCCTTGTCGAACTCGGGAATCGACGGCGCATCGAGATCGGGCAGCATGCGCTCGAGGACGAGGCGGCTTGTATCGTTCTCGTTGACGACGGCGAGGCGGTAGTACCAGATGCCGCCGCCGGTGATGCGCGCCGGTAGTGGCGCCGCAAAACGGATCTCGTCCGCGGTCCCGGCGAAGAGCAGCGGAAACTCGGCGACCTTGCGCATGCGCGCCGGATGCTGCGCTTCGAGCTGCGCGCGCAGGAACTCGTGCGAAAGGCGCATGCCGGCGGTCGCATCGGATTTCGCCTGGCCCGCTTCGAAGCTTCGACCCGCGAAGCCGAGTGCGCCATAGAGAACGCTCGCCATCAAGGCGAACAGCGTCAGTGCGATCGCGAGCTCGAGCAGCGTGAACCCGCGCACGCGCTTGTGGCGTCTCATCGCGGAGGATCCTTCGCCGCGAGCTTCACCGTCGCAAGCGAGAACGTGCGCTCCCGGCCGGCGATGCCGGGAAAGCGAACTTCGACTTCGACGCGATACAGACGTGTGGTCATGCCTTCGGAGACGCGCGCAAGCTCGGGATCGGCGTCGGGCGCTTCCCACGGCGCGACTTTCGATTCCCAGCGAATCCGACCGTCGTCGTCGGTGCCGCGTTCGGTTTTTTCGACGAGCGGCAGCGTCGACGCTGCCGACGCAAGCCGGCTTTGCGCGACGAGCACCGCGCGGCTCCATTCGTCCGATGCGGCCGCATTGCCGAGCGCACCGCCGTAAAGCTGGAACAGCGCGGTAGCGACGAGCGCGAGAATCACGAACGCGGCGAGCACTTCGATCAGCGAAAATCCTCGCGCAGCGTGATGTCCGCGCTTCATTGCAGGATCGCGACGCGACCGGTGAGCCAGTCGACGTCGACTTCGAACTTGCGTTCGCCCGCCGCGAGCGTGATGCGCCCTCCGTTGCTGCCGCCGTCCGGATAGAAACGGATCGCGCCGACCTTGTCGTCGACGAGGTCCTTCTGCGCGGTGAAGAGCTTCATCTCCACGTCACGTGGCAACGCGTGCGGCGTCGTGCTCGCACCGACGATGAAGCGGCGGCCTTCGAGGTCGAGCGTGACGAAGCGTTCCTGCCGGCTCGCCATCGCTTCACTGCGCGCAAGGCGAAGTCCCGAAGCCAGTTGACGCGCAGCGCCCTTGAGCTCGGTCGTCGATACACCGTCGCCGAAGCGGGGAATGACGAGCGCAGTCAACACACCGATGATCGCGATGACGACCAGAAGCTCGAGCATCGTCACGCCGCTCGCCCGTTGCAAGGGTGGCGTGCGCGTCACTGCGTGCTCGCGATGTCCTTGTTGGCGCCTTCGCCGCCTTCGCGGCCATCCGCGCCGTACGACATGATCTCGTAGGGCGTGTTGTTCGCGCCCGGCGACGCATAGCGGTAGTCGTTTCCCCACGGGTCCTTCGGCACCGACGTTTTCTTCCAGTACGGCCCGTTCCAGTTCGTCACGCCGGTCGGCGCGCTGACCAGCGCCTGGAGGCCTTCCTGCGTCGTCGGATACTTGCCCGTTTCGAGCTTGTAGAGATCGAGCGTCTGCGCGATCTGCCCGATCTCGATCTTCGCGGCATCGGCCTTGGCCTTTTCGCCCTTGCCGATGAAGTTGCCGCCGACGATGCCCAGCACGACGCCGATCAACACCAGCACGACGAGAATCTCGATCAGCGTCATGCCGCGCGCGCCAGCGAGTCCAATGCGCGGTGTCGGGATTGCCCGACGCTTCGCGCGTTTCTGCCCTGGTCCGGAATTCATGTCAGCCCTCGCTTTTCTTCGGTTTTGCGGTCGTTAGAGCGGGCCTCTAGCTCACGAGTTCGCTCATGCCCATGACACCGAGCAGGATCGAGAACACGATGCCGCCGATGAGGACCGCGAGCGACAGGATCAGCACGGGCTCGAGCACGGCGAGAAAGCGCCTGATCGCGATCTGGACCTCGCGGTCGAAGATGTCGGCGACGCGCACCAGCATCTCCTCGAGCCGGCCCGATTCCTCGCCGACGAGGATCATCTGCGTCGCGAGCCGCGGATAGAGCCCGGTGTCGGCGAGCGGCCGTCCGAAGCCCTTGCCTTCGCGCAATCGCGCTGTCACACCGTCAAGCGCTTCCGCGAGCACGCCGTTGTCCATCGTCTCCTTGACGATCGATAGACCGGATAGCAGCGTCACGCCGTTGCCGAGCAGCGTCGCGAGCGTCCGCGCAAAGCGCGCGACTTCGACCTTGCGCACCAGATCGCCAACGAGCGGCATCGTGAGCATGCGTTCATCGACGGCACGTCGCACCGAAGGTCGCTTGACGAATCCGCGCCACCACCAAACCAGCACGACAGCGCCGATCGCAACCGCCCACCACCAGTTCCGAAAGAAACGACCGATCGCGACGACGATCGCCGTGGAAATCGGCAACGCCTTGCCGGCCTGCGCGAACGTCGTCTCGAACTGCGGAACGACGTAAATGAGAAGCACGACGACGGAGATCGCGGCGACCGCAATCAGGATCGTCGGATAGATCAGCGCACTCTTGACGCTTTCGCGCAGCTCGCGGTTGCGCTCCATCGTGTCGGCGAGCCGCGCGAGCACGACGCCGAGCGCGCCGCCCGCCTCGCCTGCGCGCACGATGTTCACGAAGAATCGAGAGAACACGTCGCGTCGCGCATCGAGCGCCTGAGACAGCGCCTTGCCGCCGCGCACGTCGTCGCGCACGCCTTGCAACAGCGCGGCCACCGGCGGCGTGATCGCGAGGCCGATCATGATCTCGAGCGCACGGTCGAGCGGCAGTCCGGCATTCAGGAGCGTGGCGAGGTCGCGCGTGATGGCGACGAGCTGTGCGTTGGTGACGCGCTTCGGCGTGAACAGCGACTGGCGCGGCGCCTTTGCGCCCGATGTCAGCGTCGCCGTCGTCGCGCCGGGTATCGCGGGCGCGATCTGCATCGGCATCAGACCCTGATCGCGCAGGCGATCGACGATCTCCGACTCGTTCGCGGCTTCGAGCTCGCCGGTGGCGACTTCGCCGGTCGTGCCCACTGCCTTGTAACGGAATCGCGCCATCGCCTCAGCGCCGAACGGCCGCCCGAAGGCACTGATGCGCCCCCTCTGGGGGCAACGAACAACGTGAGCGTGGGGGTCGCTTCATCTAGGCTTCTCGCGTGACGCGCAGCACTTCTTCGAACGTCGTCACGCCCTTCACGGCTTTGCGCAACCCATCGTCGTACATCGTGAGGAGTCCTTCGCTCACCGCCTGCGCGCGCAACTCGGTTGACGTCGCATGCCGCATGACGAGGCTGCGCAACGCATCGGTCATCGGCAGCATCTCGAGAATGCTGACGCGGCCGATGTAGCCGGTCTGCGCGCAAAGCGCACAACCGCGCGCATGCCACAGCGTGATCTGTCCCTCGCGCACGAACTTGCGCAGGTTCATCTGCTCGACCAGCTCGGGCAGCGCCGCGTACGCCTCCTTGCACGCGCCGCACAGCGTCCGGACGAGCCGCTGCGCGAGAATTCCGATGACCGTCGACGTCAGCAGGTAATCCTCGATGCCCATGTCGAGCAGCCGGTTAACCGTCGACGGCGCGTCGTTTGTATGGACCGTCGACAGCACGAGGTGACCGGTCAATGCGGATTGCACGGCAATCTGCGCGGTTTCGAGATCGCGGATCTCGCCGATCATGATGACGTCGGGATCCTGGCGCACGATCGAGCGCAGCGCGTTGGCGAACGTCAGGTCGATCTGCGGCTTGACCTGGATCTGGTTGATCCCCGGCATCTGGTACTCGACCGGGTCCTCGACGGTCAGGATCTTGACGTTCGGCTGGTTCAGTCGATCGAGCGCGGTGTAGAGCGTCGTCGTCTTCCCCGAGCCGGTCGGGCCGGTGACGAGAAGGATTCCGTGCGGCTGCAGCAGCACATCCATGAACGCGCTCAGCGTGTCGTCTTCGAACCCCAGCCGCTTGAAGTCGAGCGCGACGCCGCCCTTGTCGAGGATGCGCATTACGACCGATTCGCCGTGCATCGTCGGCACGGTCGACACGCGAAGATCGATTTCCTTTCCTTGGACGCGCAAGCGAATGCGCCCATCCTGCGGCAGCCGTCGCTCGGCGATGTCGAGGCTCGCCATGATCTTGATGCGCGAGATCACCGCCGCGGAGAGCCTGCGCGGCGGCGACTCGACTTCGTGCAGCACGCCGTCGATGCGGTAGCGGACGATCAGCCGGTTCTCGAACGGCTCGATGTGGATGTCGGACGCGCGCGACTCGAGCGCGTTGGTGATGATCAGCGACACCATGCGGATCACCGGCGCCTCGGACGCGAGATCCTTCAGCTGCTGCACATCCGCGTCGAAGGCGAGCTCGTCGACGCGCGTCTCGACGTCGCCGACGATCTGGCCGAGTGCGGACTTGCCGGCGCCGTAGAGCCGTTCCATTGCCGCATCGAGCTCGGTCGGGATCGCGACCAGCGGACGCACGGCGCGACCAGTCACCATTTCGAAGGCGCTGATCGTGTAGTCGTCGGTCGGATCGGCCATCGCGAGCGCGAGTTCGGCTTCGTCCTCGCGCACCGGGAGCGCACGCGATTCGCGCAGGAACCGCGACGACACACGTTCTTCGAGGATCGGGAACTCGGGGTACCCGCCCGCGTCGATCATCGGCAGCCCGAGCTGGGTCGAAAGCGCCTCGGCGACGTCACGCTGCGCACAAAGCCCGAGCGTGACCAGGAGCTGGCCGAGCCGCTCGCCCGATTCACCCTGCAGCCGCAATGCCCGATCGAGCGCGGCCGCATCGAGCTTGCCGCGTGCGATCAGGATCTCGCCGATGCGCCGGCGTGGCGAAGGGTCGTTCAAACCGTCGTGGACCGGGCAAAAAAACGGGCGTCGATCATAGCACGGTCATTGTCAGGAAGTGCACGTAACTTTTTGTCTCAGAAGCGTTTTTGCAACAGCCGGACGCCCGGCACGGCGTTTTTTCGAACGACGCGCGAACGCTAGAATGTCGCCTAAGTCCCGACGAAGCACCCTCGAGCGGTTGAAGATCACGTTCTACGCGTTGACGGATGATCCTCCGGAGCTCAAGCCGGCATCGGCGACGCGTGCGTGGATGGACGCGACACCCGACCGGCACGCGTACCGATGCCTGCCGCTCGCGATCGCGAACGTCCACGGATGGGACATCGCTTCGCCGTGCGCGTTCGATGTCGAGTGGAACGGCGGCGACCGCGCGTCCGACCTGACCGTCCGTTCACGCGATGCGTTTCCGGCGTTCGAGCATTTCGCGCGATCGCACTTCGCGAACGGCGTCGTCACGCTGCACGTCGGCTATCTGGTCCGCACGGACCCGGGATGGCATACGCTCGCCGGCGGCCCGCTCAACGCGCCGAAGGACGGCATCGTTGCGCTGACCGGCGTGATCGAAAGCGACTGGCTGCCGTACCCGTTCACGATGAACTGGCGCATGACGCGCGCCGGGTCAGTGCGCTTCGAGCGCGGCGAGACGATCTGCAGCGTGTTCCCCGTCAAGGCGCACGCACTCACGCGAGCGCGCGCCGAGATCCGTCATATCAACGACGATCCGGAGCTGCGCGACGAAATGAAAGCGTGGGCCGCGTGCCGCGCGGAGTTCATGGCGAATTTCGAGGCGGGCGATCCGGCGACGATCAAGGCCGCCTGGCAGCGCTATTACTTCAAGGGCCAGTATTCAGGCGGTGCGCCCGCCGAGCGAGAGCATGCGGCAAAGCTTCGCGTGGCGGTGCCGGTGGACATGCGGGGGCGGAAGCGGATCGGTTGAGGCGCCGGATACGCTGCTGCAGCAGCTCGAGAAACGCTCGTGGCGTGACGATCGGGCGGCGGAACCGTCCGGACGACGCGAGGAGATCGCGATCGCCCGTGACGAAATAGCGTGCCTCGCCAATCAGCGCAAGTTCCAAGAGTGGCACGTCGAACGGTCCCTGCACGTCGGAGTGCGCGGACGTTTGTCGGGCAGGACGACCGTGTCGCAACCATGGCAGATAGTCGGCCTAGGCGCGCTTGCGCGACTTGCGAGGTTCGCTGCGAGCCCACTCGACAGCGTTGGCGATATCCGATGCGTCGAGATTGAGCGACTTCAGCTTCGCCCTGACCGCGTCAGCGCGCTGAATGCGGACCGGCGTCAGAATGATTACGCCGCCCTTGACCTGAACGTCGAAGTATTCGACGTCGCCGACTTCCGTCGCAAAAAATCAATCGCGAGCCTGCTAGAAAGCCGCAAAGGACCGCTCCGCCGCCGCGATCGTCGTTGCAATCTCTTCCTCGCCGTGCGCCGCCGACACGAATCCTGCCTCGAACGCCGACGGCGCGAGATAGATGCCCTCATCGAGCATCGCGTGGAAAAAACGATTGAAGCGTTCCTTGTCGCACGCCATCACTTCGTCGAATGTGCGCGGCACGCCCGAAGAGAAATAGATGCCGAACATGCCACCGACGGCGTCGGCACAGAACGCCGCAACGCCCGCGCGTCTCGCAGCTGCCGTCAATCCGTCGATCATGGTCGACGTCCGCTTCGCAAGATCATCGTAGAAACCGACGGCTTCGGTCAGTGCAAGCGTCGCAAGCCCTGCAGCAACGGCGACCGGATTGCCCGACAACGTCCCGGCCTGATAGACGGGACCGAGCGGTGCGATCTTCTCCATGATGTCGCGCCGTCCGCCGAACGCGCCGACCGGCATGCCGCCGCCGATCACCTTGCCGAGCGTCGTAAGGTCGGGCGTTACGCCGGTCAATCCTTGCACGCCGCGCTCGTGCACGCGAAAGCCCGTCATGACCTCATCAAAGATCAGCACCGCGCCGTAACGGTCGCATGCCGCGCGCAAGCCTTCGAGAAATCCTTCTGCCGGTCGCACGAGATTCATGTTGCCGGCGATCGGCTCGACGATGATGCCGGCGATCGCCTCGGGCACTTCGTCGAACGTGGCGTGGACCGCATCGAGATCGTTGTAGGGAACGACGATCGTTTCCCCCGCGATCGACGGCGGCACACCGGCCGATGAAGGCTGACCGAACGTCAACGCGCCACTGCCCGCCTTGACGAGCAGACTGTCGCCGTGGCCGTGGTAGCAGCCCTCGAACTTCACGATCTTGCTTCGGCCGGTGAAGCCGCGAGCGAGCCGCAAAGCGGACATCGTCGCTTCGGTGCCCGAAGAAACGAGCCTCACCAGCTCGAGTGAAGGCAAACGGCGCACCAGCGTTTCCGCCATCTCGATCTCGATCTCGGTCGGTGCGCCGAACGACAACCCGTGCGCAGCCGCGCGCTGCACGGCTTCGACCACCGCGGCGTGTGCATGACCGACGATCGCCGGACCCCACGATCCGACATAGTCGATGTAGCGCTTGCCGTTTGCGTCCCAGACGTACGGTCCCTGGCCTCGCGTGAAGAATCGAGGCGTGCCGCCGACTGAGCGGAACGCGCGAACCGGTGAATTGACGCCGGCCGGGATCGTGCGTTGCGCGCGCGCGAACAGCGATTCGTTGCGATCGGTCGTCATCGCGCGCTCCTCACGCGTTTGCCCGCTCGCACGCCTCCGCGATCGCACGCGCCGCCCCCTCGATGTCTTCCGCCGCAAACACCGCGCTGATCACCGCGACCGCGTCCGCACCTGCCTCGATCACGTCGGCCGCATTGTCGGCGTCGATGCCGCCGATACCCACGACGCGCACGCCGAGCGATCGCGCCGCGTTGATCGTCGCGAGCGTCGCGCGACGCGCGCCAGGCTTCACCGACGACGGATACAAGCTGCCGAATGCGACATAATCGGCGCCGGCGTCGACCATCGCGCGCGCTCGCGTGAGGTCGGCGTAGCAGGACACGCCGACGAGCGACGTTTCGCCGACGACCTCCCGCGCGGAACGCACGTCGCCGTCGTCCTCGCCGATATGCACGCCATCCGCGCCGACGGTGCGCGCGAGCATCGCATCGTCGTTCACGATGAACAGCACGCGTCGCGAACGGCAAAGCTCGGCGAGCGCTCGCGCCTGCTCCGTGCGAAGCGAAGCGTTCGCCGCCTTGTTCCGGTATTGGAGAACCGCCGCGCCGCCGGTGATCGCTTCGTCGGCATGGCGGCGCAGAACCAGCGTGTCGTCGATCTCTGGCGTAATCGCGTAAAGGCCGCGCAACCGCTCCGTGCGCGCCGCCCGCTCGTCAGTGGCGGCCGAGAACATCGACGCGCACCGGCGGCTTGGCGGTCGCTTCGCATGCCGCGCCGTCGTCGCGCGCCCAGAACAACCGGTCGGGCAAGTACTGGCCCATGCCGGGCCGGTAGGCACTCTTCAACGCGTGCCAGGTGAAGTCCTGCGCCTCACGCACGGCCTCCGGCAGGTCGAGTCCATTTGCTAGCATCGCTGCAATCGCGGCCGCGAGCGTCCCACCGGCGCCGTGGAACGGGCCGGGCAGGCGAGACCAGTTGTCGGTGCGCACGACACCGCTCTTCGCGTAAAGCGTGTTCACGATCTCGGGCGTCGGCTCGTGCGTTCCCGTGACGAGCACGTGCTCGCAGCCGGCTTCGATCAATTGCGCCACGCACTTCGACAGCGGCGCATCGTCGTCCTCGACGTCCGCGAGCCGGCGAATGCGAATGCTGTTCGCAACGAGGATCGTGGTCTGCGGCAACAGCAGTTGCGTCAACGTTTGGACCAGCTCGTTCGCGGCGAAGTCATCGACGCGGCCGGCGGCGAGCACCGGATCGAGAATCAACGGTACGTCGGGATAATCGGACAGGATCTCCGCGATCGCCGTCGCATTCTCGGCGCTGCCGAGCGCACCGATCTTGAACGCGTCGATCGGCATGTCCTCGAGCAGACAGCGCGCCTGGTCGGCGACCCACTCCGCGTCGACCGGCTGCATGCCCTCGACGCCGAGCGTGTCCTGCACGGTGAGCGCGGTGATGACCGACAATGGATGACATCCCATGCTCGCGAGCGTAAGCACGTCGGCCTGGATCCCGGCGCCGCTCGACGGATCGGCCGCCGAAAACGCCAGCACGATCGGCGGAAACGCGCTTTCGCGCTCAGCATCACTCGCGTCGTCCGTCATCGCCTCGTAACGCCATGATCGCCATTGCTAGAATCGAGTGTAACCGATCGAAGCAAACATTCCGGATGAAGAAATACATGTGCCTGATCTGCGGCTGGATCTATGACGAGGCCGAGGGCGCACCGGAAGAAGGGATCGCCGCCGGCACACGCTGGGAAAACGTCCCGCCGAACTGGACGTGTCCCGAATGCGGCGCGCGGAAAGAGGATTTCGAGATGGTGGAGTTTTGACAACGAGCAAAGGCGACAAACCATGCGCATCCTCCACACGATGCTCCGCGTCGGCGACCTCGATCGCTCCGTCGACTTCTACTGCAACGTGCTCGGCATGAAGCTTCTGCGACGAACCGATCGGCCGGAGCAGAAGTACACACTCGCGTTCGTCGGCTTCGACGACGAGTCACGCGCCGCCGTGCTCGAGCTCACGTACAACTACGGAGTCGGCCGCTATGAGATGGGCACGGCTTACGGCCACGTCGCGATCGAAGTGCCGAACGCAAAGGCCGCGTGCGACGCGGTCCGTGCAAAAGGCGGCAGCGTCACGCGCGAGGCCGGCCCGGTGAAAGGCGGCACGACGGTGATCGCTTTCGTGCAGGATCCGGACGGCTACAAGATCGAGCTGATCGAGAGAGGCGACCGATGAAAACGCGTCCGCGGGTTCCGTGGACGACGCAGCAGCGTGCTTGCACGTTTTTCATCGGGTGTGCATCAGACAAGCGCGTCGGCGGCCCAGCGGCGCTTGCGGGCAAGACCAAGGCAACAACGAGACCAATGCGGCGGCCCGTGCGTTGCCCGTAAGCCGGTGATCGCCTAAGACGTGCGCAACAACTCGCGCAGGTCGTGCGCGAGATCGTCGGCGCTCTGCCCGTGGCTCACGAACAGGCGCAGCCGGCCCTGCGCATCGAACACGAACATGCCGGCTGAATGGTCCATCGTGTACGTGCCGGGCGTCTTGCCCGGCGACTTGCGATGGACGATCTTGAATTCCTTCGCCACGCGCTCGGTCGCAGCAGCATCGCCTGACAAACCGACGAACGTCGGATCGAACGCGGGGACATAGCGCGACAAAAGCTCTGGTGTGTCGCGCTCGGGATCGATCGTGATGAAGATGCCCTGGACGCGCTCGCCATCGGCGCCGAGCCTGCGCTTCGCCTGCGCGAGATTGGCGAGCGCCGTTGGGCAGACGTCCGGACAATGCGTGAAACCGAAGAAGATCGCGACGACCTTGCCGCGGAAGTCGGCCAGATTACGCGGCTTGCCGGCGTGGTCGGTGAGGGAGAACTCGCGGCCGAACGACGCGCCGGTGATGTCGGCGCTCTTGAAGCTCGGCCCGCCGGCGCCGCAGGCCGTGAGAACGATCGCGACGAGCATCGCGACCAGGCGGCGGCGCATCAGTGCAGGTAGTGGTCGACGACCAGCGCCGTGAACAGCGCCGCGAGGTAGACGATCGAGTACTTGAACGTCGCCCGCGCGCGCGCATCGCTGTAGTCGCGCCACAGCCCGACGGCGTGCGAAAGAAAGATGCCGCCGAGGACCGCCGCTGCGGCGAGATAAGGCAGTCCGCTCATGCGGATCGCGAAGGGCAGCAGCGACACAGCGAACAGGATCGCCGTATAAAGAACGATCATCAGCTGCGTATAGCGCGCGCCGTGCGTCACCGGCAGCATCGGCAATCCGGCGCGCGCATAGTCGCGCGTGCGATACAACGCAAGCGACCAGAAGTGCGGCGGCGTCCACGCGAAGATGATCAGAAAGAGGATCAGCGACTCGGGCGACACCTCGTTCGCGACTGCCGCCCAGCCGAGCACCGGCGGCATCGCCCCCGATGCGCCGCCGATGACGATGTTCTGCGGCGTGGCGGGCTTCAGGAGCACCGTGTAGACGATCGCGTAACCGACGAACGTCGCAAGCGTCAGCCACATCGTCAATGGATTGACGAATCGATGCAGCAGCCACAGCCCTGCGCCGCCCACGACGCACGCAAAGGCGAGCGTTTCCCACGATCCGATCTCACCGCGCGGCAGCGGACGCGCGCTCGTGCGCGCCATCAGCGCATCGATGCGCTGCTCGACCAGACAGTTGATCGCCGCGGCGGCGCCGGCGACGAGCGCGATGCCGAGCGTCGCGACGAGCACAAGTCCGGCCGGCGGAACGGCGGGCGTCGCGAGGAACATGCCGATCATCGCGACGAACACGATCAGCGAAACGACGCGCGGCTTCGTGAGCGCCAGGAACTGGCGAAGGCGATGACGGGGGAGCGCTGCGGCGGTCACGAAACTCGGTCGCTACGATGGACGGCAGCCGGTGATTTTACCCGAGCGGTCGCGCTCACCCGATGCGCGAAGCCTTCAACAGCCGCGACAGATCGCGCGACAGCGCCTTGATGTCGGGATCGCGCGGCCACGCGAGCACGAGGTTGCCGAGCGGGTCGATCAGATAGATCGCCTCGGCCCCCTTCGGCAGCGTGCGGATCTGCTCGGCGCTGGTCCGCACGACGACCACATCGGGATGCTCGGCAACGAGCTTAGCGTCGGCGTGCGCCTCGTCGGCCACGAGCCACAAGCGCTCGATACGCTCGCGCTCGCGACCCTGCATCGTTCGCGCCTGCCGCGTCGCAAACAGCATCGTCTCGTTGGCCTTCTGTCCGGTACGCGTCGATGGGATCAACACGACCCAGCGTCCCGGGCGCTCGGCGAGCCGGAACATCTTTCCCGAATCTTCGACGCCGGTGATCGGCGCGATCGGTTTGGTCGGCAGCAGCTCGCCGTAGTTGGTGAACGCGCCGCGCGGCGCGAAAAAATAGATCGAGTACGAAAGCGCGACGGGAGCGATGACGGCCGCCGCGATCATCACCAGCGTTCGCTTGCTGCGGCGCGCGTGCCGCGCCGGGCAGCGCTCGGGACTCGTCATGCGCTTCGCTTTCGGATCACGCCGAACCAAACCCACAGTGCGACGGCAAGCGCAGCGAACGCATACCACTGCATCATGTAGATTCGATGCTTGTCGGTGCCGACGTCGGGACGCGGCCAATCGCGCACGAGACCGTCGCTCGCCGCGGTCGTTTCTTCGACGATGATCGGCAGCACCGGAATGCCGGTGACCGCCGCAAAGCGCACCGGATCGAGGTTCTGCCAGACGCGGCCGACGAACGGTGTCTGCGCAAGCTCGAGATAGCGCTCCGAGAAGTTGACGCGCCCGCGGACAGTGACCGCAGCCGAAGGCGCAGGGATCGACGGCAGCACGTCGCGCGACGGACCTGCGGCCACGAAGCCGCGATTGACCAGCGCGAAACGGCCATCGTCGAGCGCGAGCGGCGTCACGACGTGATACCCGACGCGGCCCCGATGAATGCGGTTGTCGATCAACACTTGCTTGTCGCCGAGGAAGCGTCCGCGCAGTTCGATGGTGCGGTAGCGCCAGTCCGACCACCGGACATCGCCCGTGGGCAGCGCTTCGGTCGGCGCAGCAAGTGCGGCCTGCAACTGCCGGCCGAGCTCCTCCTTCTGCAACATGCGTCCCCGTTGCCAGTTTCCCGCGAGCAGGAACAGTGTCACGGCAGCGATCGTCACGACCCCGAGCAACGCACGGCGCAAACCGTCGCGATCGCGCGCTCTGCTACGCTTGCCGGGCGATCCCAGAACCGCCATGAAAATCGTCGTCGTAATCGGGCTCGTCGCGATCATCATCGCGCTCTTCGCCGCGCTGGTGTTCCTCTACCGCGATCGCGGCCGCACGCGGCGGATGGTGACCGCGCTCGCGATACGCGTCGGCCTGTCGATCTCGCTCGTCGCGTTCCTGCTCGTGTCCTATTTCATGGGATGGATAGCACCCCAGGGACTTCGCTGAACGGATCCCGCTACAGCCAGTAGACGAGCACGAACAACAGCAGCCACACCACGTCGACGAAGTGCCAGTACCAGGACGCGGCTTCGAACGCGAAGTGGTGGTCCGGCGTGAAGTGTCCGCGCAGCGAACGGAACCACATGACGGTCAGCATGATCGCGCCGACGGTGACGTGCGCGCCGTGAAACCCGGTCAGCATGAAGAACGTCGATCCGTAGACGCCGGTCGAGAGCTTCAGGTTCAGGTCGCTGTACGCATGGATGTATTCGTACGCCTGCAGGCCGAGGAACAGGAAGCCCAGCAGGATCGTGATGCCGAGCCACAGGTTGAGCACGCCGCGATGACCTGACTTGAGCCCGTGGTGCGCGATCGTCAGCGTCACACCCGACGTCAACAGGATGATCGTGTTGATGAGCGGGATGCCGATCGCGCCCATCGGGGTGAACCGCTCCTGGATGTACGGGCCGACGGTCGGCCAGCCCGCAGAGAACTCGGGCCACAGGAGCTTCGAATCGGTCATGCCGAGGTCCGGCACCGACATCAGGCGAACGTGGAACAGCGCGCCGAAGAACGCCGCGAAGAACATCACCTCGCTGAAGATGAACCAGCTCATGCTCCAGCGGAACGACGTGTCGACCTTCCCGCTGTAGAGGCGCCCCTCGGACTCGCGGATGACGACGCCGAACCATCCGAACATCATGAATACGAGCACGCCGAGGCCCGCGAACGTGGTCCACGGGCCAGCCGCGATACCGTTGACCCAGAACGCGGCGCCCAGCCCCATCAGGAACAGCGCGATCGCGCCGACGATCGGCCAGTGCGACGGTTGCGGGATGAAATACGCGGGTTGCGTTCCCGCAGGCGTGGTGGCGGCACTCATTGCGTTTCCCTTGCGACGACGCGGTCCGCAGTAGCCACTTTGGAACCGCCTTCGACTTCGAAGAACGTGTACGACAGCGTGATCGCCGGCAGGTCGGCCGGCAGCTTCGGATCGACGACGAATACGACGGGCATCTCGCGCCGCTCACCCGGTTGCAACGTCTGCGTGGCGAAGCAGAAGCAATCGAGCTTGCGGAAATACTGCGCCGCGTGCTGCGGCGCATAGCTCGGAATCGCCTGCCCGGTGACCGGTCGCGACGTCGGATTGACGACCTCGAACACGACTTGCCTCAACTCACCGGGATGCACGTCGACCGCGGGTTCGTTGGGCTTGAACCGCCACGGCAGGTTGCGAACATTGCCGTCGAGCTCGACGCGGATCCGGCGGCTCGTATCGACCTGCGTGTTCGCGATCTCATCGGCGCGGCCGATGTTGCGGATGCCGGTGACTTCGCAGAACTTCTCGTAGAGCGGCACCATCAGGAAACCGAAGCCGAACATCGCGAGCACGACGACACCGAGCCGCTTCACGAGCGAGCGGTTCGCTTCGCGTTGCCGCTCGACCCGCGACGCCTGACGCGTGACGGCGTCGTTCATCGGCCCTTCCGCAGGTTGCG
>DATLNR010000093.1:0-36296 GCA_035536655.1 Casimicrobiaceae bacterium | reverse complement strand
CGCCACCCGCCCCATGATGCGACCTCGAGACGTGGGTTACAGGTCGTACCTAAGACCGCGCCGGCGCGTGCACTACCGGCCATCATATCCCCCGAAGAACGAGGCTGCGTTCTAAGGTGTTGGCCGTAGGCGGGTGTCGGCCGATCTTACGGTCGCCTACCGCCGCACCGTCGACGTCTATCAAATTCATCGGGTTAGGCGATGGGCGTGGATGTTGCTAACAATGTATCCGGCACTACTAGTCCATCTAGCCGCCATCGTTCCGCCAAGTACGCCTGCGGACACCAATAGGAAATCGCGTAATGAAACCTCGTATTCTCATACCCCTATGCGCAGCCTTACTGTCGGCCAGCGCGTCGGCGAGCCTCATCTATCAGTCTGGCATCCTCCTCTCTGCGCAAGGGTTTGGATCGGCACCGCGGGATTTGACGATCCAGGAAACCGGGGCGAATCAGGATGGCAGCGAATCGGGTTGTGTTCGCCCCAACGCGACGGGCACCATCGTAATCGGACCGATCGCTTGCACGGGTGCTGATGCGACCATCCTGGGCAACGGCGTCATTCCCACAGGCGGCGACGAACCGGCTCCTTTGTCCGACGACAACAAGTACGGTATTCCAACGCTCGGATCGCTCGGGATCACCAGCGCAAGCCAGATCGGGATCCTGTTCAACGCTACGGAGCCCGCCGGCGATTCGGCAAACGTCACCGATCTCACGCTCAATTTCTTCAGCAGCGCGGGCGTGTTGTTGGGCTCGATTGACGGCTCGTTCAATTTCCCAAGCACGAACCCGGGCAATGGCATCGCTGGTTTCGTGTTCGTGATCGATGCTGCGCAGCAGGCACTTGTCGCCCCCTTCATCCAACCGACTACTATCGTTTCGCTTTTCAGCACGATCACGGACATCTCCGGCGGCCCGGAGACATTCACGATTGTTAACCTGTCGACGGCGCCCCCGGCGAAGATTTCCGAGCCTGGCAGCCTCGCGCTGCTCGGGGTTGCAGTCCTCGGCACCGTGGTCGCTTTGCGTCGCCGTCGCAGCGAACCTCGCCGCCCAGAGTGATTGTCGGCATCGCCCGAGCGAAACCGCCGCCTCGCGCGGCGGTTTTCATTTGATCGTCAAGAAGGACGCGGCGCGGGAAGGCGCCGACGTCCTCCCCGTTCAGCGATCGACCGCACGGGGTGCGCGTGATGCTAGACTCGCCGCCCGCAACGACGATGGAACCCGCGTTTCGCACCGACAAGCTGCTCGCGCTCGTCGCGCTGGCGTTGATCATCGTCGGCTGCTATCTGGTCCTACAGCCGTTTCTGACGGCACTGCTGTGGGCGATGATCCTGGCCGTCACGCTGTGGCCGCTGCAAGTGCGGCTCGCCGCGCGAATGCGGCGCTCGTTCGCTGCGCTGATCACCGTCTTCGTCATCATGGTCGTGTTCATCGCTCCGTTCGCGATCGTCTTTTCCGAACTGGCCGACAACAGCGCGCAGTTCTCGAGCTGGCTCAAGGGTGCGCTCGAGCGCGGACCCCCGGACCCGCCCGCATGGGTCGCGGGCCTTCCTTTCGTAGGCGAACGGGCGGCCGCCTATTGGGGCACGTTTGCCCACGATACGACGAAGCTCTTCGCAGAGTTGCGGCGTTTGCTAGAACCGGCGCACGGAGCGCTGGTTGCGGGCGGCGCGACGTTCCTCGGGGGCTTGTTGCAGCTCGTCCTGTCGCTTCTGATCGCGTTCTTCCTTTTGCGCGATGGCGACAAGCTTGCTCGCCGCGTTCAATTCGCCGCCGAGCGCCTCGCCTCCGAACGCGGCTTGCGACTCGCGAACTCGGCAGGACTCACCGTACGCGGCGTTGTCGTGGGAATCCTCGGCACCGCGCTTGCGCAGGGTGTGCTTGCCGGCCTGGGATTCTGGATCGCCGGCGTTCACGCGGCGGCGCTGCTCGGCTTCGTCACGTTCCTGCTGTCGCCGGTTCCGGTCGGCCCGCCGCTCGTCTGGCTGCCGGTCGCGTTTTTCCTCTTTCAGCAAGGCCAGGTCGGCTGGGGCATCTTCGTGCTGATCTGGGGCGCGCTCGTCGTTTCGTCGATCGACAACGTCATCAAGCCCCTCATCATCAGCCGCGGCAGCGACTTGCCGTTTATCTTGGTGTTTCTCGGCATACTCGGCGGTGTCGTCGCCTTCGGCTTTATCGGCGTGTTCCTCGGTCCCGTGCTGCTCGCGCTCGGCTATGCGCTCGTGACCGAGTGGTCGGAGGAGAAGGCGGTGATCGTTTCGTCCTAGTTCAGATCAACGAGCACATCGCGGCGCCGTTCATGCCCTTGCCGTCCGCGACCCAGATCCGGTTTTGCATTGCGCGTCGAATCGACAAGTCGATCGTGTGTCGATGATTCGCGTCGCGGCGACCGTTGAAGAAGCGATAGACCGGCAGCGTTCCGTCGCGACAGACGCCGTCCGAATTCGGAACCTCGACGTAGAACGCGGCTGACGACTGCAGCTTCCAGACGTCGCTCTGGTTCTGCATGACGAAGTTGCACTCCGCGGCATCGGCGGTGAAGTACGTCGAGTCGATCTGGTGCTCCGGCCCCGCGTGGAAGCGGCAAACGTTGCGTGGCACGACGCCTGCGGGTGCGGATGAAGCGTCCTGCCACGCATAGAACACGCCGCCGGTGCGCTGCCAACGCCCCGCGCCGGTCGCGTCGAGCGTGCGGATCTCGTTTGCGTCGGTCGTGATCAGATAGTGATCGAGCGCCGCGTCGTAGTACTCGATGACCGCGACGGCGCCGGCCGGCAGGTTCGTCGCGGCAGGAATCGTGCTCGCCATCGCAGCGGCCGAGTCGAGCGATCCGAACCCGCAGAAGCCGCCGAACGCGCACGTCGTGTTCGACTTGAACTCCGACGACGACCCCTGCACGATCGATAGTGCCTGTCCCACCGTCAAGTTCGGGTTGCGCGCGAACATCAACGACAGCGTGCCGGACACGAGTGGCGCCGAGAAACTCGTGCCCATTGCGGAGTCATAGATGAAGTCGCCGGGTGTCGTCTTGCCATCGGCAGAGGTCGACAGGATCAATCCGTTGATGCCGACGTCGCCACCGGGCGCCGCGATGTCGACGCGACGACCGTAGTTCGAGTAGCTGCTGCGCTCGCCGCCGCGACTCAGCGCGGAGACGGCGATGACGCCGCTGCAGCTCGCCGGCGAATAGAACGAAACGTCGTCGGACTCGTTGCCCGCCGATGCGACGACCACGATGCCCTGCGCGAGCGCGTCGTCGACCGCTTCCTGCGCCGCTGCGGAGCACGGCCCGTATCCGCCCAGAGAAAGATTGATCACCTTCGCCGGATTGGCGTTGGTCGGCACGCCGGCGAGCGGCACGCCCGCCGACCAGTTGATCGCCGCGACAACGTCGTCGAACGTTCCACCGCACTTGCCGAGCGCGCGCACCGGCAGGATCTTCGCCGCCCAGTCGACGCCCGCGATGCCGGTTGCGTTGTTCGCATTGGCGGCAATCAATCCGGCGACGAACAACCCGTGAAAGGACGACGTCGATCCGCCGTAACCGTCGCAGTCGCTGCGCTCGGTCCAGTCGCCTTCGTCGCGCGGGTCGGGATCGCGCCCATCACCGTCACGGGCGCGTTCGGCATCGAGAATGAAGTCGTAGCCGGGCAGCAGGCGTCCTTCGAGGTCGGGATGCGACAACATGCCCGTGTCGATCACCGCAACCGTAACGCTGGCGCTTCCCGTCCCGACGTCCCATGCGGCACCTGCATTGATGTGGGTCAACGACCATTGCTCCGCGTAACGCGGATCGTTCGGCACACGATGCGCGCGGACGCGGCGCACCGGATCGGCGTAGCGCACGGCGGCATCGTGCTCGAACGCCTTGGCGAGCTGCTCGAGCTCGTCCATGCGCATCGCTTTCATCAGCGTTAACACCTGAACAGCGCCGATCGTGCGGTCGATCGTCACCGGCATGCCGGCGAGAACGGCCAGACGTTGCGTCGCCGACGCGACGTCCGCACCCTCGACGAAGCGCAGCATCAGTTTCTGTCCCGGCTCCGCCGCTGCCTTCGTGGCGGTCGCGGCCTTCGGACGCACGATGTCCGTCGTGGGCACCTCGGCCCAGAGGATCGCGCGATCGGTGCGCAACTTGTCGGCGATCCGCGTGAGACCGTCACGGTCGTGCATTCCTTCAATCGACAGCTCCAGTGCACCGGTGCGCGTTGTACCGGTGATACGGACCGGACCTGCGGCGATGCTTTCCACTCGCGTGCGAAGAGCGTCAGGCAATGTGCCCCGGGGTGCCATCGCCGGGTTCACCATGACGCGGAGCGTCGTCATCGACTTCTCGCCCTTGGCGAGCGTCGGAGCCGCGAAGGAGAGTGCGAAAGTGGCGAACAGCGTAGCCAGCGCCGCGGATGCGGCAGTCCGACCAGTCGCAAAAGACATGGCGGCGCTCCCCCTCGAGACGAAAAAATTCAGTGCACGGTAAGCAAGTCGGGGACCAAAGCGGAAAATCCCCGACCAACGGCGAAGCGTTTCAGGCGGTGTTCGCGGCAAGGCTCCCGCGAAACGGCGCAAGCTCCTTGACCATCTGGACGAAGATCTTCGGATTCGCCGCGATCACCTGTCCGCCGTGCAGGTAGTCGCCTTCGCCGGCGAGGTCGCCGATCAAGCCTCCGGCTTCGAGCACGAGCAGGCTTCCCGCGGCGACGTCCCACGCGTTCAGCCCCACTTCCCAAAATCCGTCGTAGCAACCGGCCGCGACGTACGCGAGATCGAGCGCCGCAGCGCCGGGACGTCGCAGCCCCGCGGTGTGCGTGATCATCGTGCGCATCATCGCGAGATAGGTGTCGAGATAGCGACCGTCGCGAAACGGGAAGCCGGTGCCGATCAGGCATTCGCGCAGATGGTGCCGCTTGCTGACGCGAATCCGCCGGTCGTTGAGATACGCGCCGCGACCGCGCGACGCCGTGAAGAGGTCGTTGCGCACCGGATCGTAGATCACGCCCTGCGTGACGAGGCCCTTTTGCGCAAGCGCGATCGACACGCAGTACTGCGGAAAGCCGTGCAGGAAGTTCGTCGTGCCATCGAGCGGATCGATGATCCACACGTTGTCGGCGGATGCGTTGCGTCCGCTCGCCGTGCCTTCCTCGGCAAGGATGCCATGATCGGGATACGCAGCGAGCAGCGTTTCGACGATCGCGCTTTCGGCGGCGCGGTCGACTTCGCTCACGAAGTCCTTCGGTCCCTTCGCCGTCACCGTGAGAAGATCGAGATCGCGTGCGCCGCGATTGATGATGTTGCCGGCGCGGCGCGCCGCCTTGACGGCCGTCGTGAGCATCGGATGCATCAGCGTGACCGCAACGCGACGGGCGTCGCAGGCGGCTCCTTGGAAGGCCGGTATTCTAATCGGTCGATCCCGATCCCCTTGACGATGTCCGTTATCGATCCGCGTCTTTCGCGCATTCGCGTCGTTCTCGTCAACACCACGCACCCCGGCAACATCGGCGCGTCGGCGCGGGCGATGTTCACGATGGGGATCGAGCGGCTCGTGCTGGTGGCGCCGCATCGCTTTCCCGGCGGCGAAGCGACGGCGCGCGCGTCCGGTGCGACTCACGTTCTCGAAGAGGCCGTCGTTGTCGCTTCGCTCGATGAGGCGCTTGAAGACGCGTCGTTGACGATCGGCTTCTCGGCTCGCCGCCGTGAGTTCGCTGGTCAGGTGATGAACGTGCGCGACGCCGCGACGCGCGTTGTGCAGGCCGCAGCGACGAGCGACGTCGCCCTGGTCTTCGGAACCGAGATGTCCGGATTGTCGAACGACGAGCTCGCGCGTTGCGGCGTCGTGGCGACGATTCCCTGCAATCCGGCTTACAGCTCGCTCAATCTGGCGGCCGCCGTCCAGGTCGCGGTGTATGAAGTGTTCGTCGCCATCGCAGGACAATCGGTGTGGACGGCTCCCCGATTCGCGGCGGCGACGCACGACGAGATCGAAGGGCTGCACGCGCATGCCGCACGTACGCTCGCCGCGCTGGACTTCCTCGATCGGCGCATGCCGCGCCGGTTGATGCCGCGGCTGCGCCGGTTGTTCGCCCGCTCCGGGCTCGAGCGCGAAGAAGTGAACATCCTCCGCGGCATTCTCGCGCGCGTCGATGAAAGGATCGATGGCTAGACTCGTCGACGAATCGCCGGTACGCGTCGCGACTGCGGTGAAGCCGTGTCGCAACTGCGGTGCTGAAGCGCCGGGCGTTTACTGCCCACGCTGTGGTCAGGAAACCGCCGTTGCGCTGCCCACGGCGAGGCAGTTTCTGAAAGACGCTGCCGGGCGGTATGTCGCTCTTGATGGACGGCTTTGGCGAACGCTCGCCGCGCTGCTCTTCCATCCCGGGTATCTGACGCGCGAGTACCTCGAGGGCCGGCGACGTCGCTACATTCGTCCAGCGCGTCTGTTCCTCGTGCTGTCGATCGCCATGTTTGCGCTGTTCGGCGTGATGGCGCCGATTCCGACGATCTCCGACGTGACGATGCTGAAGATCGACTCGAACGAGGGAACCGACAGCGCGAGCGCCGGTACACCGAAGTCGACCGGTCCGCGGCTCGAATTCGACAAGGATGCAAACCTCGTGTTCGAAGGCACGCCGGGGGGCCCGATCGGCGACGTCGTCAAGCGTCGTGTCGATCGCTTCAATGCGCTGCCGCGTGACGCGAAGATCGAACAGCTTGCGTCTGGCAGCGTTCGCTACGGGCCTTACGCGATGGTGATCCTGCTTCCCGCGTTCGCGTTGCTGTTGAAGCTGCTTTATCTCGGGCGCTCGCGGCGTCATCCGGAAAGGCCGAGGCTCTATGCCGAGCACCTGGTGTTTGCCGCGCACGACCTGTCGTTCTTCTTCCTGATCGTGATGCTGGCCGTCGTCGTGCCCTGGGGGCCGATGCGTGCGGCGCTCTTCGTGTGGGCGATCGTCTACAGCCTCTGGGCGATGAAAGCGGTCTATCGCGGGCGGTGGTTCGGCGTCTTCGCGCGCGCCCTCGTGCTCGCAACGAGCTACGTGATGCTGTTTGCGATCGTCGTTGGCGGTCTGCTCATCGCCGCGGTACTCCTGCGCTAGCCTTTCAACCCATCAACCGGACGGCCCACAGCGTCACGGTGGGAAAGGCGAGCAGCAACAGCAAGCGAATCGCGTCGGTGATGAGGAATGGAACGACGCCGCGATACGTCTCGGCCATCGGCACGTCGCGCGCGAGTCCATTGATGACGTAGACATTCAAGCCGACCGGCGGCGCAATCAATCCGATCTCGACGACCGTCAGGACCAGGATGCCGAACCAGATCGCCTTTTCGGTCGGATCGAGGCCGTAGAGGTCGAGGCTCATGATCGCGGGGAAGAGCACCGGCACGGTCAGAAGGATCATTGAGAGTTCATCCATCACGCACCCGAGCACGATGTAGAACAGCAGCACGCCGACCACGATCGCGATTGGCGGGACATCGAGCGTGCTGACAACTTGAGCAAGCTGCGCGGGCATCTGCGACAGCGCCAGCGCGGAATTCAGCATGTCGGCACCGACGAAGATCATGAAGATCATCGCGCTCGTTTCGGCCGCGCCGATGAAGCTCGCGCGCAGCGCCCGATATCCGAGCTCGCGCTTCAGCGCGCCGGCGATGAATGTGCCGACGGCGCCAACCGCAGCACCTTCGGTCGGCGTGAAAACGCCGCCGTAGATGCCGCCGAACACGATGAGAAAGATCGCCGCGACCGGCCAGACGTCGATGGCCGTCGCCATGCGGTCGCGCCACGAGTGCCGCGGCTGTGCAGGTCCGTCGCCCGGCCGGAGCCGCACATAGACGCCGATCGCAGCGACATAGCCAAGCGCGGCGATGATGCCCGGAATGAACGCGGCGGCGAACAGCTTCGCGATGTTCTGCTGCGCCAGGATCGCGTAGACGACGAGCACGACCGATGGCGGAATCAGGATGCCGAGCGTGCCGCCGGCCGCAAGCGTCGCGGTGGCGAGGCGCCCGGAATAATTGAAGCGCTTCATCTCCGGCAACGCGACTTGGGCGACAGTCGCGGCCGTCGCGACCGACGAGCCGCAGATCGCGCCGAATGCGGCGCACGCGAGTACGGCCGCCATCGCAAGCCCGCCGCGAAAGTGACCGACGAACGACGCCGCTGCGCGGAACAGCGACGCGGACAGACCGCCTTGCGTCGCGAACTGTCCCATCAGCAGAAACAGCGGGATCACCGACAAGTCGTAAACCGAGAAGCGCGCGAACAACGCGCCTTTCAAATGCGACAGTAGCGCCGCTTCGCTCGACAGCGCGACATAGCCGACGGCGCCGGGAACGAACATCGCGATCGCGATCGGCACGCGCAATGCCATCAACACGAGCATTGCGGCGAAGAGCAGCACGCCGACAGTCAGCGGCGTCAACGCGATTCTTTCATCCGCCGCCACGCGGTGTAGAACCCGGCTGCGGCGGTCAACGCGACGCCGGGAAGCATCAGCGCGTACGTGGTCCAGGTGGGCCAGCCCAGAATCGTCGACGTCTCGCCGGCTTCGCGCATCGAGATCGTGCCGGCGGAAAGACGCCAGAAGAGCAGCAGCATGACGACGCCGAGCAATAGCGCACCAACGGCGTCGAGCTTGCGCTGCGTCGAAGGCGACGCGCGCGTCGTGAAGAAGTCGACGATGATGTTTGCGCCGCGCATCTGGGCAATCGGCAGGCACATCGCGACGAACACGGCACAGCCGGCTTGCACGAGTTCGTAGTCCCCCGAGAGCGGCTTGTTGAACAGCCATCGGCTCGCGATGCTCGCAACCGACATGATTGCGATGCCGACGAAGATGGCGCCGCCGATGAGCGCGAACGCCTCGCTCGCGCGTTCGAGCGCGCGGCCGAGCGCATCCGGGTGCGTGCGCGATCCGCCTGATTCGTCCATCGTCGTCACCGCCAAAGCAATGGGCGCGTTGCCGCGCCCATTGCGTTCATCGCGATCGCGCGCTACTTCGCGGTCTCGTACTTCTTGATCAGATCCTTCGCAGCCTGTAACAGCGCCTTGCCATCTTGCCCCTTCGCGCTCACGTCGCGGACCCATTCGTCCTCGAGGTTCGCCGTCGCCTTCTGCCACTGCGCGAGCTCGGTCGCCGGGATCATGTAGAACGCGTTGCTGCGGTCCGTCGCTTGCTTGCGTGCCGGCGGCGCCGACGCATCCCACTGCTTGCCGAACGTGCGCGCGGTCTGCACACCGGAATTGTTGTCGATGACCTTCTTCAGGTCGGGCGACAAGCTGTCGTACTTCGCCTGGTTCATCGCGAGGATGAAGACGACGGTGTAGAGCGCACGCGACGTCGGATCGGTTTCGCTGTGAAACTTGGTGAGCTCGTGCGCCTTGATAGACGGAATGACTTCCCACGGCAAGAGGTAACCGTCGACGACACCTTTCGACAGAGCGTCAGCGAGTGCGGGCAGCGGCATCGCAACCGGCGTCGCCCCGAGCGCTGCGAGCATCTTGTTCGTCTGCCGCGAAGGCGCGCGCATCTTCTGGCCCTTGAAATCGGCGAGTGTGCGCACCTGCTTCATGTTGCTGTGGACGTAGCCGTTGTCGTGGACGTTGATCGCGATCGCCTTGATGCCGGGGAACTCCTTTGTTGCGTACTGCGAGTAGTAATCCCACGCGGCCTGTGACGTCGCCTCCGCCGACGCCGACATGAATGGCAGCTCGAACACTTCCATGATCGGGAAGCGGCCCGCCGTGTAGCCCGGCAACGTCCACACGATGTCGGCGACGCCGTCTTTCGCCTGATCGATGAGCTGCGGCGGCGTGCCGCCAAGCTGCATCGCCGGATAGATCTGGCATTTCAGGCGATTGCCCGAGTCCTTCGCGATCTTCTCGCACCACGGCGTCAGAAGCGTCGTTGGCGGCATCGCGCCGGGTGGCCAGAAATGGTGAACCTTCAACGTGATGTCCTGCGCAACGGCAGTCGCGGCAACGGCAAGTCCGGCCGCAACCAGGGCGGGGGCAACAAAGCGCATGAAATCCTCCGGGGATCGGGCCGTCCGATGCGGCCACGTACGTCTGGTGAGTTTAGCAAGATCGTTTCCGTCGGGCTTGCGCCGACGCCCGCTCAACCCCAAATAGTTGAGCGAAAGAGTCGGAAATGGGAGAATGCGCGGATGTTCAGTCTTCTGCGCGAAGACATCCGGACCGTTTTCGAGCGCGACCCGGCCGCCCGCAGCCGCTGGGAAGTGCTGACTTGCTATCCCGGCGTCCACGCGCTGGCTTGGCACCGGGGGGTCGCGCACCCGTTGTGGAAGGCCGGCTTTCAGTGGCTGGCGCGCTGGATTGCGCATTGGGGGCGATGGTTCACCGGAATCGAGATCCATCCGGGAGCGACGATCGGCCGCCGCGTGTTCATCGACCATGGGATGGGGGTCGTGGTCGGCGAAACGGCCGTAATCGGCGATGACTGCACGCTCTACCACGGCGTGACGTTGGGCGGGACGTCGTGGAGCAAGGGCAAGCGCCATCCGACGCTGGGACGGGGCGTCGTCATCGGCGCCGGGGCCAAGATCCTCGGTCCGATCGAGGTCGGAGACAACGCGAAGATCGGCTCGAACGCCGTCGTCGTGCGGGAAGTTCCGGCCGGCGCGACCGCGGTCGGTATACCGGCCCGCGTGGTGTCTCCCGAGGACCAGGAGCGCCGCGAGATGCACGCGTCGCGGATCGGCTTTTCCGCGTATGCGATCTCGGCCGACATGAACGATCCGGTCGTGCAGGCGCTGCACAAGCTGCTCGACCACGCGGCGGCGACCGACGAGCGTCTCGAACGGCTGGTCGCCCAGCTGAAGCGCGACGGCCTGACGCTTTCCGACGCCAAGGCCACGGCCGAGCGCTTCGACCCGGCCGGGTTGAATCGAATGCTCGAGTGAACTTTTCTGGCGATTAGTTGACTAAATTGATCGGGTATAAAGGATAGCCGTCTCATGCGCCTGACGACCAAGGGCCGCTTCGCGGTCACCGCGATGATCGATGTTGCGCTGTTCGGCTCGCACGACGATGCGCGGCCGGTAACGCTCGCTGCGGTGTCCGAGCGGCAGAAGATCTCGTTGTCGTACTTGGAGCAGCTGTTCGGCAAGCTGCGCCGCGCAGGGCTCGTGGACAGCGTCCGTGGGCCGGGCGGCGGCTACCGGCTCGCACGTTCGACGGGCGAAGTTTCGGTCGCCGACATCATTCTTGCCGTCGATGAGCCGATCGACGCTACGCAGTGCGGCGGACGCGAGAACTGCAAGGACGACCGGCGCTGCATGACGCACGAGCTTTGGGCGTCGCTCAACGGCCATATCTTCGGCTTTCTGCGGTCCGTTACGCTGGCGCAGCTCGTCGCGCAGCAGCGCAACGAGAACCATGAGGTCGTGCTGACCGACAACCGCATCTGTGCCAAGCCGAGGTCGCCCGAGCCGGCGACGATCGCGTAGAGGTCTTTGAAATGCCTGATTCGACGAAGCCGGATCCCGTGAGAGACGAATTGCAGGCGCGGCTGCCGATCTACCTCGATTATTCGGCGACGACGCCCGTCGATCCGCGCGTCGCGGAGAAGATGATTCCGTGGCTGACGATGAACTTCGGCAATCCGGCATCGCGATCGCACAAGTACGGCTGGGATGCCGAAGCGGCGGTCGAGCAGGCGCGCGAGAACATCGCGGCGCTGGTCAATTGCGATGCACGCGAGCTCGTGTGGACGTCGGGTGCCACCGAGTCGATCAACCTCGCGGTGAAGGGCGCCGCGCATTTCTACAGGGACAAGGGCAAGCACCTCGTGACGGTCAAGACCGAGCACAAGGCGACGCTCGACACGATGCGCGAGCTCGAGCGCGAAGGCTTCGAGGTCACGTATCTCGATGTCGACGTCAACGGCTTGCTCGATCTGGCGAAGCTCGAGGCGGCGCTGCGTGATGACACGGTGCTGATTTCCGTGATGTACGTGAACAACGAAATCGGCGTCATCCAGGACGTCGCGGCGATTGGCGAGGTCGCACGCAAGCGCGGCATCGTGTTCCATGTCGACGCGGCGCAGGCAAGCGGCAAGCTGCCGATCGATCTTGCGAAGCTCAAGGTCGACCTGATGAGCTTCTCGGCCCACAAGACGTACGGACCGAAAGGCGTCGGAGCGCTGTTCGTCCGGCGCAAGCCGCGCGTTCGCATCGAGGCGCAGATGCATGGCGGCGGTCACGAGCGCGGCATGCGATCCGGCACGCTTCCGACGCATCAGATCGTGGGCATGGGCCAGGCGTTCCGCATCGCGAAGGAAGAGATGGCGACGGAGAACGAGCGCATCCGCATGCTGCGCGATCGTCTGTGGCGCGGGTTGGCGGAGATCGAGGAGGTCTACGTCAACGGCGACCTCGAGCGACGCGTACCGCACAACCTGAACGTGAGCTTCAATTTCGTCGAGGGCGAGAGCTTGATCATGGCGGTGAAGGACATCGCGGTGTCGTCAGGCTCCGCGTGCACATCGGCATCGTTGGAACCGTCGTATGTCTTGCGTGCGCTCGGCCGCAGCGACGAGCTCGCGCACAGCTCGATCCGCTTCACGATCGGTCGGTTTACGACCGAGGCGGACATTGATTACACGGTAGACCTGGTCAAGCGGAAGATCGAGAAGCTGCGGGAGCTATCGCCGCTTTGGGAGATGCATCTGGAGGGGATCGATTTGAGCAAGATTCAGTGGGCCGCGCACTAAGCATTGGAGAAAGCAAATGGCATACAGCGATAAGGTACTCGATCACTACGAAAATCCGCGCAACGTCGGATCATTCAAGAAGGACGACGATGCGGTCGGCACGGGCATGGTCGGCGCGCCTGCGTGCGGCGACGTGATGAAGCTGCAGATCCGCGTCGGCGGCGACGGCGTCATCGAGGACGCGAAGTTCAAGACGTACGGCTGCGGCTCGGCGATCGCGTCGTCATCGCTCGTGACCGAATGGGTCAAGGGTAAGACGCTCGATGAGGCGATGTCGATCAAGAACACGCACATCGCGCAGGAGCTCGCGCTGCCCCCGGTCAAGATCCACTGCTCGATTCTCGCGGAAGATGCGATCAAGGCGGCGGTGGCGGACTACAAGGCGAAGCACGCAGCGCCGGAAATTGATGATGTTCAACGCACGGCGCACTACGAACAACCCGCAACGCAGACCATCTGATGGCGATTTCGCTTACTCCGACGGCCGCCAAGCACGTCGCCGCGCATCTCGCGAAGCGCGGGCGCGGGATCGGATTGCGCGTCGGCGTGCGCACGTCCGGCTGCTCCGGCATGGCGTACAAGCTCGAATACGCCGATGACGCGCGGCCGGAGGACCTGAAGTTCGAGAGCGAGGGCGTCGCCGTTTTCGTCGACCCGAAGAGCCTGCCGTACGTCGACGGCATGCAGCTCGACTTCGCGCGCGAGGGCCTGAACGAGGGCTTCAAGTTCAACAACCCGAATGTCAAGGACGAGTGCGGCTGCGGCGAATCCTTCAACGTCTGATGTTGCCGCGGATCGGAGCCTCGTTACGTGATCGATCCGTCCCGCAACCACTTCGAGCTGTTCGGCCTTCCACCGCGATTTGCGATCGACGCTGACGCGCTCGATCGGATGTATCACGCGCTGCAGAGCGAGGTCCATCCCGACAAGCACGCTGCCGGCAGTGACGCCGATCGTCGCAACGCAATGGCGATGTCCGTCCGCGTCAACGAGGCGTACAAGGCGCTCAAGGATCCGGTCGAGCGCGCTCGCTACCTGCTTTTGTTGCGCGGCATCGATGCGTTCGACGAGACCGACACGCGGCTGTCGACGGCGTTTCTCGAGCAGCAGCTGACGCGTCGGGAGAAAGCGGCGCACGCCGCCGATACCGATGACCTCGAAACGCTCGATGCGATTCTCGCCGACGTCCGCAACGAGATTCGCAAGCGCCAGGCACGCCTCGAAGCGTTGCTCGAGGACGCTGCCACCACCGATCAAGCGAAGAACGCCGTTCGCGAGCTGCGCTTCCTGACCAAGGTCGCCGACGACGTCGACGCGATGCTCGCGTCGATCGATTAGCCGTGAGACGACCCCCATGCTCGCTTCGCTCGCTGCCGCCAAGGGGGCGCAGTCAGCGGGTTCGGTCGGCCCGGCGCCGCTGACATGGCGCTGTTCCAGATCTCCGAGCCGGACGAGCGGCCGGCGCCGCGCGAATCCGAGCGCGCGATCGGCATCGATCTCGGCACGACGAATTCGCTCGTCGCGACGGTGCGCAACGGCCTGCCGATCGTGCTGCAGGACGACGAGGGCCGCCCCCTGCTGCCGTCGATCGTCCGCTATGGCGAAGGCGATGTGTCGGTGGGCTACGACGCGATGGCGCAGCAGTCCAAGGATCCGCAGAACACGATCGTCTCGGTAAAGCGGTTCATGGGACGCAGCCTCGCCGACGTCGACGATGATCGCCGCTTTCCGTATCAGTTTGTTGCGACGCCTGGCATGCTGAAGATCCGCACGCGCGCCGGCGACAAGAGTCCCGTTGAAATCTCGGCGGCGATCCTCGTCAAGCTTCGCGAGCGCGCAGAGAAGCAACTCGGCCGTCCGGTCGAGAATGCGGTCGTTACCGTGCCCGCTTACTTCGACGACGCGCAGCGTCAGGCAACGAAGGATGCAGCGCAGCTCGCCGGACTGAAGGTGCTGCGGCTCCTGAACGAGCCGACGGCCGCTGCCATCGCCTACGGACTCGATAATGGCGCTGAAGGAACGTACGCCGTGTACGACCTGGGCGGCGGCACGTTCGATATCTCGATCCTGAAGTTGTCGCGCGGCGTTTTCGAAGTGCTCGCGACCAACGGGGACTCGGCGCTCGGCGGCGATGATTTCGACCATCGCGTGTTCTGCTGGGCGATTCAGAACGGCAAGCTTCCGCCGCTCGGGCCGGCCGACGCGCGACGGCTGCTCGTCAAGTCGCGCGAAGCGAAGGAAATGCTGACCGGCCATGCGTCGGCGCCGATCGTCGGTCGGCTTTCGACCGGCGACGATGTGAATCTCGAGTTGACGGCGGACACGTTCACCGAGATCACGCGCACGCTTGTGCAGAAAACGATGCAACCGGTGCGGCGCGCGATGCGCGATGCAAAGCTCTTGCCGGCCGACCTCGACGGCGTCGTCCTCGTCGGCGGCGCGACGCGGATGCCGCAGATCCGCAAGGCCGTCGCCGAGTATTTCGGCCAGCCGCCGCTCATCAACCTGAATCCCGATGAAGTCGTCGCGCTCGGTGCGGCGATTCAGGCAAACGTGCTCGCCGGCAACCGGCCGCGCGGCGACGGCTGGTTGTTGCTCGACGTGATCCCGCTGTCGCTCGGCATCGAGACGATGGGTGGATTGAGCGAGAAGATCGTTCCGCGCAACGCCACGATCCCCGTCGCGCGAGCGCAGGAGTTCACGACGTACAAGGACGGCCAGACGGCGATGGCGCTGCACGTCGTGCAAGGCGAGCGCGAGAAGGTCGCTGATTGCAGGTCGCTTGCGCGCTTCGAGCTGCGCGGCATCCCGCCGATGACGGCCGGTGCCGCGCGAATCAAGGTGACGTTCGAAGTGGACGCTGACGGCTTGTTGTCGGTCTCGGCGCGCGAGCAGACGACGGGCGTCGAAGCGTCGATCGTCGTCAAGCCGTCGTACGGTCTTTCCGATGGCGAGATCGCGAAGATGCTCGCCGACTCGTTCGCGCACGCAGCGGACGACGTGGCCGCGCGCATGCTCGCGGAAGCGCAGGTCGCGGCGGACCGGCTCGTCGACGCGGTGCGGGCAGCGCTCGATGCCGATGGCGGCCTGCTCGACGCGACGGAGCGCCAGGCGATCGAGGAAGCATTGGCCGTGGTTGCCAACGAACGCGAGCGCTCGGATGCGCGAGCGCTGTCGAATGCCGTCGAAGCGCTCAATCGTACGACCGAAACCTTTGCCGCGCGCCGCATGGACCAATCGGTCAAGCGCGCGCTGACCGGCAGGCGCGTCGATACGCTGGTGGGTTGATGCCGACGATCACCGTGCTTCCGCACGCGGAGCTTTGTCCCGAGGGCAAGGTCTTCGAAGGCGAGACCGGCAAGTCGCTGCTCGACAATCTGCTCGACAACGAGATCGACGTCGAGCATGCATGCGAGAAGTCGTGCGCGTGCACCACGTGTCACTGCATCATCCGCAGGGGTTTCGACACGCTGCCCGAGTCGTCCGAGGACGAGGACGACCTGCTCGACCGTGCGTGGGGCCTGACGCCGGTCTCGCGTCTCTCGTGCCAGGCGATCGTGCAGACCGATCCGCTGACCGTCGAAGTGCCCAAGTACACGATCAACTACGCGCGCGAAGGCAAGTAGCGGAGGCGACGATGGCGAAGCTCAAGTGGATCGACAGCCGCGACATCGCGATCGCGCTCACCGAGGCTCATCCCGACGTCGATCCGGCGTCGGTGCGTTTCACCGATCTCTACAGTTGGGTGCAGGCTTTGCCAGACTTCGATGACGATCCGAAGCGGGCTGGCGAGAAGGTGCTGGAGGCGATCCAGTCGGCGTGGATCGAGGAGGCGGAATGAGGATCGGAAGAGTCATGGTTTGCGAGTCGGCCATCTCGCGACGCCGCGATCCCCACGCACACAACGCGTGGGGCCCCTCGCGGGCTGCTCGCGCCACGCCCTGCGCACTGACATGAGCCCGCCACCCATGCCGGCGATCAGCGCGCTTTACGGCGGATTGATCGGCATCCTGCTGCTCGTGCTCATCGCACGCATTCCGGACATCCGGCTTCGCCACAAGATCGGCCTCGGCCATGGCGACAATCCGGTGCTCGAGCGATTGATCCGCGCGCATGGCAACGCGGTCGAGTGGGGGCTGCCGGCGATACTGCTGCTCCTCATTGCGGAACTGAATCGCGCGCCGGTGACTTTCCTCCACGTCTGCGGCATCGGCATCGTCGTGGGCCGCGTGCTGCATGCCATCGGTTTGTGGAGCCGCAGCGGCGCGTCACCGGGCCGCTTCCTCGGCAGCTTGCTGACGTGGGCCGCCGTCCTCGTGCTCGGCATCTGGAATGTCTGGGCGTTCGTGCGGCTTGCTCTCGTTTGACTTTCCAGGTCTAGTTGTTGAACAGATTGACGACGGCGTCGAGCCCCGAGTAATCGAGCGCGTGCGTCGCCTCCGCGCGAACAACCGGCTTCGCGCGAAACGCCACGGAAACGTCGGCCGCCTCGAAGAGCGGCAAGTCGTTCGCGCCGTCGCCGATCGCCACCGCGAGTCCGGACGGAAGCGATGCTCGCAACGAATGAAGCGCTTGGGCCTTGCGCTGCGCATCGACAATCATGCCCGTAATGCGTCCGGTGAGCGTCCCGTCGCGGATGTCGAGCACATTCGACAGCGTGTGGTCGAGGCAGACGCGCTCCTTCAGCCGATCGGTGAAGAACGTGAAGCCGCCGGATACCAGCAGGCTTTGCGCGCCGGCGGCCTTGAATCGGCGCAGCATCGCCTGCGCGCCGGGCGTCAACTGCAGCCGCTCGTCGTAGACGCGCTGCAACGACTCGACTGGAAGGCCGTCGAGCAGGGCGACGCGCTTGACGAGGCTGGCCCGGAAGTCGATCTTCCCGCGCATCGCGCTCTCTGTGATCAGCGCAACCTGCGGCTTGATCCCAAGCATGTCCGCGATCTCGTCGATGCACTCGATCGTGATCAGTGTCGAATCCATGTCCATCGCGACGACGCGGACGTCGGCGAGCCGGCGGCCGCGAGGCACCGTCGCGATATCGAGACGTCGTGACGCGGCGATTTCGGCGACGCGTTCGTCGATCGACGCGCCCAGGAGCCTGAATGCGTTCGTCGGCGCGCTCACCAGCGGCTCGACCGCCTCGGCGCCTGCAGCTTCGGCGATCGCTCTTGCATCCGCCGCTGTAGCGTTCAGCGACTGGACGACGAGATCCGCGTCCGTGGCCGGCTGGGTCACGCGCGAACGCGCATGCCGCGCTTGCGTTGCGGCGGGCGGCGCTCGAAGTCCCGTCCGCCGTCGTCGGCCAACGTGAAGTCGATACGGCTCGTTTCCAGGTCGACGCGCACCACGCGCACGTCGATTCGGTCCGCGAGCTGATACGTTTTCCCGCCACGCTCGCCGACCAGCGCATGGCGCACGGCGTCGAAGTGGTAATAGTCTCGGCCCAGGTCGCTGATGTGCACGAGGCCATCGACGTTCATTCCATCGAGCGTCACGAATACGCCGAAGCCGACGACGCCGCTGATCGTCCCGGAAAACGTCTGGCCGACGCGGTCCCGCATGAACCAGCACTTCAGCCATTGCTCGACGTCGCGCGTCGCCTCGTCTGCGCGTCGCTCGGTCATCGATGTGTGCGCACCGAGCTGCTCCCACGACATGTCCTTCGGATTGTAGGACCGCCGTTCGAGGCACGCCTTGATCGCGCGGTGCACCAGTAGATCGGGATAGCGGCGGATCGGTGACGTGAAGTGCGTGTAGGCGTCGAATGCGAGGCCGAAGTGGCCGACGTTGTCCGGGCGATAGCGCGCCTGCGACAATGATCGAAGCAGCACGGTCTGCAGAAGCGACGCGTCGGGCCGTTCCTCGATCTTCGCAAGAAGCTTCGCGTAGTCGGACGGGCCGGGCTCGTCGCCGCCGCTCAAGCTCAGCGCCGAGCTGTGAAGAAACGCACGCAGCGCAGTCAGCTTCTCGAGCGTCGGTCCCTCGTGCACGCGGTAGAGCACGGCGTGCTCGTGCTTCTGCAGGTAGTCGGCCGTGCAGACGTTCGCGGCCAGCATGCATTCCTCGATCAGCCGGTGCGCATCGTTTCGGACTGCGGGCACGATGCTCGAGATGCGCCCGCTGTCGTCGAATACCAGGGCCAGCTCGACCGTGTCGAAGTCGATCGCGCCACGCTTCTCGCGCGCTTTCGCGAGCACTTGGTACAGCGCGTAGAGATCCTGCAGATGCGGCAACAGCGCGCGCGATCGTGTCGATGTCGCATTGCCGGGTTCGGACAGCCACTGCCACACTTCCGTGTAGGTCAGTCTTGCACGGCTGTGCATGACGGCCGGATAGAACGTGTAGCGGCTTACCTTGCCGGTCGACGTGATCTCCATGTCGCACGCCATGCACAGCCGGTCGACGTCGGGCTTGAGCGAGCACAGCTCGTTCGAGAGCTCCTCGGGAAGCATCGGAATGACGCGGCGCGGAAAGTAGACCGACGTGCCCCGCTCGCGCGCATCGTTGTCGAGCGCGTCGCCGTCGCGCACGTAGTGCGATACGTCGGCGATCGCGACGATGAGGCGGAAGCGCTTGCCCTTGCGTTCGCAGTAGACGGCGTCGTCGAAGTCCTTCGCCGACTCTCCGTCGATCGTGACCAGCGGCAGCGTCGTCAGGTCGGTGCGTCCGGTCGTATCGGCCGGCCGCACCTCTTTCGGCAGGCGCTTCGCCTGTTGCCTGGCGGCGTCGGAGAACGCGAACGGCAGCGCGTGCTTGCGCAGCGCGATCTCGATCTCGATGCCAGGATCGGTCGCGTGCCCGAGCGATTCCTTCACGCGACCGACCGCCTCGGTGTGCGATGACGGTTGCTCGATCAGCTCGACGACGACGACTTCGCCGGCCTTCGCATCGTGCAGCTCCTGCGCCGGCACGAGGATGTCCTGGTTGATGCGTCGGTTCTCCGCCTCGACGAAATAGACGCCGCGCTCTTCGTGCAGCCGCCCGACGATCTCGCGCGTCCGTCGCTCGAGCACCTCGACGATCTCGCCTTCGCCGCGCCCGCGGCGGTCGACGCCGGTGATCCGCACGGCGACGCGATCGCCATGCAGGCACTTGTGCATCTGACGCGCGTTGAGATAGACGTCCTCGCCGCCCTGTTCACGAATGAGGAAGCCGTAGCCGTCCGGATGTCCCTGCACGATGCCGCGCACGAGATCGAGCTTGGTGCCGATCAGGAGCTCGTTGCGGCGATTGACGATCAGCGCCCCCGAGCGGAGCAGCGTTTCGAGCTCCGCCTCGAAGCGCGCGCGCGACGCTGTACGGATCTGCATATCGTGCGCGAGCTCCGCCGCGGTCATTGGCACGCCGGCGTCGCCGAGGCGGTTGAGGATCGCGTCGCCGTCGACGACACCGGTTGAGCGGGACGAAGGCTTCCGCGCTGCCGCTTTCTTGTTCTTAGTCATTCAGTTTTCGGGTTGTATAATTCTCGATTCGCCTGCCCAGGTGGCGGAATTGGTAGACGCACTAGGTTCAGGTCCTAGCGGTCGCAAGACTGTGGAGGTTCGAGTCCTCTCTTGGGCACCAATTTGTTGGGCGTTGACCGTTGAGCGGAGCGGCGAAAAGCCCCGTCCACGCTAAACGCTAACCTTGACCGCGGTGTTGAGCCGCCCCAAGAGCCCCTCGGGCCGCAGGTTGTCGTACACCTCGAACGGTTGGTGGATCCACGGGCTGTCGGCCAGGTAGTCGACGTGGAAGTCAGGCTTGTAGACCGAGCACGCCTTCCACCAGAGCACGGCGGTCTTCATGTCCCTGATGTGCGCGAAGCGCTGCGGCAGCGTCTTCACGACCTTTTCGAGCGTGTGCCCCGAGTCGACCATGTCGTCGACCAGCAGCACGCGATCGCCGAGCCGCGGCGCGGTCATCGTCATGTGCTCGGCGATGACGAGCTCGCCGCGGATCGTGCCGCCTTCGGCCGTGTACGAATGCGTCGACAGGATGGCGAGCGGCGTCTCGTAGATGCGCGACATCACGTCGCCGACGCGCAGGCCGCCGCGCGCGATGCAGATGATCTGGTCGAAGTCGAACCGCGATTCGTGCACGACCAGCGCGAGGCGCTCGATCAGCGTGTTGTACTGGTCCCAGCTGACGTGAAGGCTCATGGCGAAAGGCGGCCGGCGCAAGACGAGCGCGACACTTTAGCGCAACGGATTGGTCAGCACGACCGTGTCGTCGCGATCGGGCCCGGTCGAAACCATCGCGATCGGCGTCGCGGTCAACGTCTCGATGCGGCGAAGATACTCGCGCGCGGCCGTCGGCAGCGCGTCGAACGTCCGCACGCCGACCGTGCTCTGGCTCCAGCCTTGCATCGTCTCGTAGACGGGTCGGCACTTCGCGACCGCGTCCGCGCCCGTCGGAATCCGGTCGATGCGCTGGCCGTCGACGTCGTAGTGCGTGCAGATGCGGATCTCGCGCATGCCGTCGAGCACGTCAAGCTTCATGATGCATGCACCGTCCACGCCGTTCAGCTCGAAGCTTCGGCGCAGCAGCGGAATGTCGAGCCAGCCGCAGCGTCGGGGGCGCCCGGTGACCGACCCGAACTCGTTGCCACGCTTCGCGAGGCCCGCCCCGATGTCATCGGTCAGCTCCGTGGGAAACGGTCCGCCGCCGACACGTGTCGTGTACGCCTTGACGATGCCGAGCACATAGTCGAGCAGCTGCGGGCCGACGCCGCTGCCGGGCGCCGCGGCGCCGGCGAGGCAGTTGCTGCTCGTCACGAACGGATACGTGCCGTGGTCGATGTCGAGCAGCGCGCCCTGCGCGCCTTCGAACACGAGCGATTCGCCGCGTTGCCGCATCGCATGGATGCGTGCGGCCACGTCGTCGATCAAAGGCAAGAGCTTCGGCGCGAAGGCAAGAATGTCTTCGCGCGTGCGCTCGTACGGCACTTCCGCCTGACCGAAATACTTCGTGAGAACGAAGTTGTGATAGTCGAGCAGCGTCCTTAGCTTGGTCGAGAAGCGATCCGCGTCGGCGAGGTCCTGCATGCGTATCGCGCGGCGCGCGATCTTGTCCTCGTAGGCCGGACCGATGCCGCGTCCGGTCGTGCCGATCGCAGCGCTCGCGATGCTCTCGCGCGCCTGGTCGAGCGCGACGTGATAGGGCATGACCAGCGGACACGCCGGCGAGATCGCAAGGCGCGAACGCACGTCGACACCTGCCGCCTCCAGCTCGCCGATCTCCTGCAGCAGCGCCGACGGCGACACGACGACGCCGTTGCCGATCAGGATCGCGACGCCGGGTCGCAGCACGCCCGACGGAATCAACCGCAGAACCGTCTTGCGGCCGCCGATGACGAGCGTGTGGCCGGCGTTGTGACCGCCCTGAAAGCGCACGACACCGGCTACCTCTTCACAGAGCCAGTCGACGATCTTGCCCTTGCCTTCATCGCCCCACTGGGTGCCGATGATGACGACGTTCTTGCCCATGGCGTTTGATTACGACGCGGTCCGCGTCAGTACGACGAAGAGTTGGCGCAGGTCGAGCGTGAAACCGGTTGCCGGACGAATCTTGCCGAACGCCTTGCCAACGCCGTCGTAGCGGCCGCCGTTGCCCACGGCATTCGGCTCGTCCTCTACGAACGCGGAGAAGATCGGGCCGTTGTGATAATGATAGCCGCGCAGATCCGCGAGATCGACGTGCAACGCTTCGACGCGCGAACCGAACGCGTGCGCGAGCGACTCGAGGGCCGAAAGCGCGTTGGCCACAGCGGGAACGTCCGGCAGCGTGCCGCGCGCACGGGCGAGGACTTCGTCGGCGGGACCGTACAACAACGGTAGCGCGCACAACGCGTGGCGCCACGCCGGCGCGAGCTTGGTCGTGAGCGCGACAACGCCGGGAACGTCCTTCACGCGCATCGCATTGAACAGATCGTCGTCGTCGCCGCCGCCGATGGACCCGGACGCGTTGACGAGCGCGCGATAGACGCCTACGTGACCGAGATCGAGATGCAATCCCGGGAGACCCGCCGCCGTGAGCGAGGAGAGCATCAGCCCGATGGCCTCGTTGTCGCCGGCAATCGACGGCTCGCCGTAGAGCTCCGCACCGACCTGCATGACCTCGCGCGACATCGCCGGCGGAACCGGCGTCGCGCGCAGCACGTTACCGGCGTAGCAGAGGCGGTTCACACCCGCCGCGTTCAACAGATGCGCGTCGATGCGCGCAACCTGCGGCGTGATGTCGGCGCGCACGCCGAGCATGCGTCCGGACAGCGGATCGACGATCTTGAACGTCAGCAGATCGAGGTCGCGCGCGCTGCCGGTCAAAAGCGACTCGAGATGCTCGACCATCGGCGGCTGCACGATCCGATAGCCCGCCGCCATCAGGTGATCGAGGATCGTCCGGCGCAGCCGCTCGAGGCCTTCGGCCTCGTGCGGCAGGACGTCCTCGACGTGCTCGGGCAGGAGCCAGCTACGCATAGGACAGTGCAAGCAATCCGGCAACGCCGATGACGATCGCGATCAATCCGACGAAGCGGATCTGGCCATCGTTCAACTCGATCAATTTCGCGAACGTCTGTCGCCAGACGCGCGGCGCAATGAAAGGCAGCGCACCCTCGACGATCATGACGATCGCGAGCGCCGGCAGCAGCCCCTCGAGCATCAGCGCCGACTGCGCTCTAGCGTGAAGAAGACGGCGCCTGAGCCTTGGCGCCCGATTGCCTGAAGTACTGAAAGAACTCGGACGACGGGTCGAGCACCATCATGTCGCTACGGCTGCGAAACGACGTCTTGTACGCTTCGAGGCTGCGGTAGAACTTGTAGAACTCGGGATTGCCGGAGTACGCGGCCGCGTAAATCGACGCAGCGTTCGCGTCGCCTTCACCCTTGATCTTCTGCGCCTGACGATACGCTTCGGCGAGGATCACCTGACGCTGGCGATCCGCGTCGGCACGGATCCGCTCGGATTCCGCCGCGCCCAGGCTTCGCAGCTCGTTCGCGACTCGCCGTCGCTCGGACTCCATCCGCTGATACACGGGACCGGTGACGTCCGCCGGCAATTCCAGCCGGCGCAACCTTACGTCGACGACCTCGACGCCGATCGAGCGCGCATCCTGGTTGGCTTTCTGCCGCGTCACCGCGGTGATGCTATCGCGCTCGGTCGAGATCGCCTCGTTGACCGTGCGCTTGTTGAACTCTTCGGCGAGATTGCTTCGCACCGTCTGCGACAGTCGCCGCCGCGCCGCTTCTTCGTCGCCGCCGACCGAGCGGTAGTACTGCGAAACGTCGGCGATCCGCCACAGCACGATGAAGTCCACGAGCAGCGGCTTCTTCTCCGACGTCGTGATGCGGTCGGGATCGGCGTTGTCGAGCGTCAGGTTGCGACGGTCGAAATAACGGACGTTCTGGATCAGCGGGACCTTGAAGTACAGGCCGGCCTCGGTTTTCGTCTCGACGATCTCGCCTAGTTGAAACTTGATCGCATAGCGTGTCTGGTCGACGGTGTAGAGCGACGCCGACAACACGAGCAGAACGGCCGCGAGCAGCGCAAGCAACGGCATCGTCAGCTTCATCGACTTCTACCTTTCTCGCGTGCGCAGGCTCTCGCGCGTGCGCGGCGGCTCGATCGTCACTTGCGGTTCCTGCCGCGGCGGCGGTGGCGTCGTCGATTCGGGCGTCGCCGGGGAACCGCCCCCTTGCAACAGCTTGTCGAGCGGCAGGTAGAGGAGGCTGCCGCTACCCGACTTCTGGTCGACGACGACCTTCGGCGTGGTGCCAAGCACCGACTGCATCATGTCGAGATAAAGGCGGTCGCGCGTGACGTTCGGCGCCTTCTGATACTCGGTGAGGATCGAGCGGAAGCGCGACGCATCGCCTTCGGACTTTTGCACGACCTCGCTGTTGTAGCCGTTCGCTTCCTCCATCAGGCGCGCCGCCATGCCGCGTGCGCGCGGCACCACTTCGTTGGCGTAAGCCTGGCCTTCGTTCTTCAGGCGCTCGCGGTCCTGACCCGCTTTCACCGCGTCGTCGAACGCGGACTGCACCTTGTCCGGCGGCTGCACCGTCTGCAGAGTCACCTTTTGTACGAACACACCGGTGCGATAGCGATCGAGCACCCCCTGCATCTGCGTCTCGGTCTGCTTCGCGATCTGCTCGCGGCCTTCGTAGAGCGCGAAATCCATCTTGCTCTTGCCGATCACTTCGCGGATCGACGTTTCGGCGACGTACTTGACGATCTGGTCGGTGCGGTTGTTGTTGAAGACGTAGTCTTCGGCGCTCTTCAGGTTGTACTGGACCGCGAACTGGATGTCGATGATGTTCTCGTCGTCGGTCAGCATCACCGCCTCGCGCTCGATGCGGTTCTGCGGCGTCGGGTTGTTGCGATAGCCGATCTCGATCGTCTTGACTTGCGAGAAGTCGACGACCTGCACCGCCTCGATCGGGAACGGCAGATGCCAGCGTGGTCCCGGCTGCGTCGTCTCGGTGTATTTGCCGAAGCGCGTGACGACGCCGCGTCGACCTTCGTCGACGATGTAGAAGCCGCTGGCCAGCCAGACGACGACGACGAGGACGCCGAGCAGCGCCGCGCCGCCGACCGGCAGCTTCGGCGACGGACGGCTGCCGCCGTTGTCGGTGTCGGCCGGAGCGCGCCGGCCGAAGAGACTATTGAGGCGCCGGTTGACGTTGCGCCAGATCTCGTCGAGATCCGGCGGACCGCTGCCACCGCCGCCACTGCGTTTGCCCCACTGGGGATCGTTGAGCGACATCCTTGAGAAACTCTTCGGGTCCTCGCCCTATGTGATGGAAATCGCGCTCGAAAGCAAGAGCGAGCGCTGCATCAGGATCGATGAAGGCCTCGTTGGGCCGCTTCGTCTGCAGCGACCGCCGGATGCGTGAATCGCTCGGCCAGTGCCTGCTTGAGTTCGGCGCAGCCGGCGCCGGTGGTCGCGCTCACGCGAACGGCCGTGATCGTACCACAGGGGTCGCGTTCGACGCCCGTGGACAGCCCCGCGACGTCGATCTTGTTGTAGGCGCGGATCTGGGGCAGTTCCGCCGCACCAATGCCTTCGAGCACGGCCTGAACTGCGTCGATCTGCTCGTCGCGATCCTCCGCCGACGCGTCGATGACGTGCAGAAGGAGATCGGCCCGCGCCGCTTCGGCGAGCGTCGCGCGGAATGCCGCGACGAGATCGTGCGGCAGATCGCGGATGAAGCCGACGGTGTCCGAAAGCACGATGTCCTGCGTGCTAGCAACACGGACGCGTCGCAGCGTCGTGTCGAGCGTTGCGAACAACTGGTTCGCCGCATACGCGCTCGCGCCGGTAAGGCGATTGAAGAGCGTCGTTTTTCCGGCGTTCGTGTAGCCGACGAGCGCGACGGTGCGAACGTTCGCGCGTTGACGCGTCCGGCTCTGCGTTGCACGCGTGCGCGCGACGCCGCGCAGCCGCTCGGACAAGAGCTTCACGCGACGCGTGATCAGCCGGCGGTCGGTTTCGAGCTGCGTTTCGCCCGGGCCGCGCAAGCCGATGCCGCCGCGTTGCCGCTCGAGGTGGGTCCAGCCGCCGACAAGGCGCGTCGACAGGTGCTTCAACTGCGCGAGCTCGACCTGCAGCTTGCCTTCGCTGCTGCGCGCGCGCTGCGCGAAGATGTCGAGGATCAAGCTCGTGCGATCCACTACGCGACATTGGAGCGCATTCTCGAGGTTGCGCTGCTGCGCGCCGGACAGATCGTGGTCGAAGATGACGAGCCCCGCCGACGCGTCGCGCGCGAGACGCCCGATTTCCTCGACCTTGCCGGAGCCGGCAAGGGTCGCCGGATTGGGTCGCGATCGACGCGCGGTGACCGTGCCGACGATGCGCGCGCCGGCCGACGTCGCGAGTGCGGTCAACTCGGTCATGCGTTCGTCGACGCGCCCCTGTCCCAAGTCGAGCTCCACGAGCACGGCGCGATTCGCGCCGCCGTTTCCGATCGAACGATCGGCGTCGACGACCGGTCGGTCGAGCGGTGTCACGCGAGAAAATCAGCGCAGCCGTTGCCGGCCACGCAGGAACGGATCACGTTTCGCCGTCGCCGCCGTGATTGTGATGCGGCATCGCCACCGGTCGCGACGGCACGACGGTCGAGATCGCATGCTTGTAGACCATCTGCGTGACGGTGTTCTTGAGCAGCACGACGTACTGGTCGAACGATTCGATCTGACCCTGCAGCTTGATGCCGTTGACGAGGTAGATCGACACCTGCACGTGCTCCTTGCGCAGCGCGTTCAGGAACGGGTCTTGTAACATTTGCCCTTTGGTGCTCATGCCTTATCCCTTTTTTCTCGTGCCGGTTCTACGTGCATAGGGGTTGACGCCGGTCTTGAATTCTAGCCTAAGCGGTGTGCCCCGCAGTTTGAACGCGTCGGCCAGGAATCGTTCAAGGTAGCGTCGATAGGTCTCCGGAAGCTTGTCCAGCGCCGAGCCGTGGACGACGACGACCGGAGGGTTCGTGCCTCCCTGATGGGCATAGCGAAGCTTGGGCCGCACGAGACCGTGTCGCGGCGGCTGCTGACGCTCGGTCGCGAGCGCCACCGCCCGCGTGAGCCGCGGCGTCGACAGTTTCGCAATCGCCGCGGCGTAGGCCGAATCGACTGAGCGCATCAGCCCGCCAAGCCCGCGGCTCTCACGCGCGGAGACGAAGTGCGTGTCGGCGAAGGACAGGAAGGCGAGCTTGCGCTCGACGTCGCGCTTCACCGTCGCGCGCGCTTCCGCGTCGATGCCGTCCCATTTGTTGACCGCGACGACCAGCGCGCGGCCCGCCTCGATGATGTGCGAAGCCAGGTGCGCATCCTGCTCGGCGATCCCCGATTGCGCGTCGAGCAGCAGGACGACGACATGCGCGTCCTCGATCGCCTGCAGCGTCTTCACTACGGAGAACTTCTCGATCGATTCGAAGACCTTGCCGCGCCGCCGCACGCCCGCCGTGTCGATCAGCGTGTAGCGGGAACCGCGATGGTCGAAGTCGAGATGGATCGCGTCGCGTGTCGTGCCCGGCTCGTCGAACGCGATGACGCGCTCGCTGCCGACGAGTGCGTTGGCGAGCGTCGACTTGCCGACATTCGGACGGCCAACGATCGCGACCTTGATGCGGCTTTCGCTTTCGACGTCCGGTTCGTCCGGCGACGGCGATGCGCGCGCCGGGAGCGCGAGCTCGAGCATCTCGCGCACGCCTTCGCCGTGAGCGGCGGAGATCGCAAGCGGTGCCCCAAGCGCAAGCTCGTGAAACTCCGCCGTCGCGCGCTCGGGCGCCAAGCCTTCGCTCTTGTTCACGACGAGTACGACGCGTCGGTCGGCCTTGCGCAACAGGTTCGCGATGTCGCGATCCTGCTCGGTCAAGCCGCTCCGTGCGTCGACGAGGAAAACGACGACATCCGCTTCGGTGATCGCCTCGCGCGCCTGCCGTGCCATCTCCTTCACGATGCCGGACTTCGCCACCGGCTCGAAGCCACCCGTATCGACGACGATGAACGCGCGATCGCCGACGCGGCCGCGACCGTACTGCCGGTCGCGCGTCAGTCCCGGATTATCGGCGACCAGCGCATCGCGCGAGCGCGTGAGGCGGTTGAACAGCGTCGACTTGCCGACGTTTGGGCGGCCGACGATCGCGACGATCGGTAGCAAGCTAGCGATCGGACATCGAGTTCATCGGAATTCGATCGAGACGTTTTGTCCTTCGACGAATCCTGCATCGCTTAAGCCCCGGCGGAACGCGGCGACGATGTGAGCGAACGGCGCCGCCGGCGTGCTGCGGAGAACGCCGATGGTCGGCATCGCCGCTGGTTGTGACGTTGCCATGCAAGGCAAGCCGTCAAGACCGCCGCACAGCCCGACGACGACCGTCCGACGGTTCATTGCGCGCGCGTCGTCACCGCGTACACGTTTCCGCCCCTCGATTGCCACACGAGCTTGCCGCCCGCGGTCTGCGGCTGCCCGGTCGGGGCGCTGCCATCGGTCGCGAGGCGCCCGACGTAGGCGCCGGTCGAAGGCGCGAACAGGTGCACGTAACCCTCGACGTCAACGAATGCGACATGGTTACCGACCGTCTGCGCGCCGCCGGGCTTGCGTTGCGCGACCTTGTCCTGCTTCCACAGCGAAGCGCCGGTGCTCTTGTCGAGCGCGTGCAACGCGCCGTTGTCGTCGACGACGTAGTACGCGAGATCGTCGGCGGCGACGCCGGTCAGGCTCGACACGTCGCGCGACCATGCGAGCGATCCGCGCAGGATCTCGAAACACGCGAGACGGCCCTGGAACGCGACGGCGCATACCTGGCGCTCCTCGACGAGCGGACGGCTCGTGACATCGGCGATGCGCTCGAGCTCGGTTGCGCCCTTCGGCGTGGCGACGACGCCTTCCCAGCCGATCGCACCGGTCTTCGTATCGAGCGCGAGCAGACGGCCGCCGGGCATGCCGACGAAGACGCCGCCGCGGCTCGCGACGCCGCCCGCGGTATTGCGCACGGTCAGCGCGGGATTCGTGCGTTGCTGGGCCCACATTCGGGAACCGTCGGCCGCCGAAAGTCCGGTGATGTGGCCGTCGCCCGAAAGCACGATGACGACGCCTTCGGTGACGACCGGCGGCGCAATCACTTCGCTCGACACGCGTGAAGTCCATCGCGACTTGCCATCGACATCGAACGCGATCACGTCACCCTTGTCGGTCGCGACGACGACGGTCTTCTCGTCCGCGGCGGGGCCGGCGGAGATCGGCTTCCCAACCGACGTGCGCCACACGGTCTTGCCGCTGTCGAAGTCGATGCGCACGAGCGTCCCATCGCTCGCGCCCGCGTAAATCGCATTGCCGACGATCGCGGGCACCACTCCCGGGCTCGACTTGCCGACGGCGACCTGCCAGGCCGTCGCTGCCGTCGACGTCGATTTCACTTCCGGCAGCGGACCAGGCTTGCTTGCCTTGTCGCGGCCCGTCAACCAATCGAGCGACGGCGCGGGGAGCGACCACGATGTCGGAAGCCATGACGGCGAAGTCGTGCCGCAACCGGCGAGCGTGGCGGACAACGCCCCTATCGCGATCGCGGCGCGCGCGCGTGAACGTCTTGCAGACTCGGGCATCACTTTGGAGGTTCCTTCGTCGATGCGGGCTTGACGCTGCCCGCAACGGCCGCAGCGGCATCGCCAGGAAGCGCGTCGAGCTTCAACTGCACGTAGTTGCGATACGGCGACTTTTGATCGAGCTTCGACAATGCGAGCTGGTAAGCGGCTTTCGCTTCGCCGACGCGGCCCGCCACGCTCAACGCATCGCCGCGCAAGTCGGCGTAGAGGCCGGCGAACGGCTCGGCGTGCTTCGCATCGAGCGTAGCGAGCGCCTGCTCGACCTGCTTCTCGCCGAGCAAAGCCTGCGCAAGACGATAACGCGCGACCTGCTTCAGCTCATCCTCGGCGGCGTTGTCGAGCACCCATTGCAGCTGCGCCTTCGCGCCGGCGCGATCGCCCTGATCCCATGCGAGCTTGGCGTAGAGCAGCGCGGCCCGCGGAGCATAGCCGGTGCGCTTGTAACTGTCGGCGAGCTGCGCCATCGCGTCCCGCGCTTTCGGCACGTCGTTGCTGCGCACGCCTTGCGCGACGGCGCCATACAGCACTGCGGCATCCGCAGCCCGCTTGTCCTGATACCAGCGCCACGCTTGCACGCCGACGAACACCAGCGAGATCGCGACGATGATCGTCGAGATCGCGTTGCCCCAGCGTCGCCAGAACGCCTTCAGGTCGTCGAGCTTTTCCTGTTCTTCGAGGTCGTAAACGGCCATGTCAGGGATCAGGCATCAGAGGTCAGGAATCAGACGAGCCGCGAAGGAAGGTCGGCGATCGACACTTCGTGCTGCTCGCCGGTCTCGCGCAGCGGCTTGACGCCGACGACGCCGCGCGCCGCTTCGTCGTCGCCGATGATCACGGCGTAACGTGCGCCGCTTGCATCGGCGCGTTTCATTTGCGACTTGAAGCTGCCGCCGCCGGCGTGCAGGACGACGGACAAGCCATGATCGCGCAAACTTTCGGCGAGGTTCGCAGCGACCGCATCAGCCGCGCTGCCGGCGTGCACGACATAGACCGGCGGTCGAGCCTCCGTGTTTCGTCCCGCAGCTTTGAGCAGTAGCAACACGCGTTCGGCGCCGATCCCGAAGCCGGTGCCGGGCACCGGCTTGCCGCCGAGCTGCTCGAACAGGCCGTCGTAGCGGCCGCCCGAGCAGACCGCGCTTTGTGCGCCGAGTTCACTCGTCACCCACTCGAAGACCGTCGCATTGTAGTAGTCGAGGCCGCGCACGAGCCGGGGATTGACGCGATAGTGGATGCCGGCGGCGCTGACGCAGGCGAGCACTTGATCGAACATTGCGCGCGATTCGCTGCCGAGCGTGTCGATGAGCTTCGGCGCCGCTTCGATGATCGCTTGCATCGCGGGGTTCTTGCTGTCGAGGATGCGCAGCGGATTCGTGGTGAGCCGTCGTCGCGAATCTTCGTCGAGGCTCGTCGCGTGCGCCTTCAGATGATCGACCAGCCGGCAGCGGAACGCACGACGCTCGTCGGCGCTGCCGATCGTGTTGATCTCGAGCGTGATGCCGCCAAGACCGAGCCGTTGCCAAAGGCGCCTGACCATCAGCAAAAGCTCGATGTCGACGTCCGGGCCGGGAAAGCCGAGCGCTTCGGCGCCGAACGTATGGTACTGGCGGTAACGGCCTTTCTGCGGTCGCTCGTGACGGAACAACGGACCGCCGTACCACAGTCGCTTCGGCCCATCGTAGAGCAGGTTGTGCTCGAGGGCCGCCCGTACCGTCGGCGCGGTGCCTTCCGGCCGCAGTGACAAGCTCTCGCCGTTATCGTCGAACGTGTACATCTCCTTCTCGACAATGTCGGTGACGGCGCCGACGCCGCGCACAAAGAGCTCGGTCTTCTCGACGATCGGCGTGCGGATCTCGCGATAGCCGTACTGCGCAAACACGTCGCGCACCGTTTCCTCGAACCAGTGCCACAGCGGCGCATCGTCGGGCAGCACGTCGTTCATGCCGCGGACCGCCTGCACCTGGGCCGGCTTGGTGGCCGGAAGCGTCGAGGTCTCGCTCATCGAACCGCGGCCGGCTTGAGCGGAATCGACCGTCGCGTCGGATCGAGGTGCGCAGCGCGCGCTTCGCCGCCGTAGGTCGCGCGAACGTAGTCGTCGACGATCGCCTGGAATTCGTCGGCGATGCGCTCGCCCTTGAGCGTCACGGTCTTCTGACCGTCGACGTACACCGGCGCGACCGGCGATTCGCCCGTGCCGGGGAGCGAGATTCCGATGTTCGCGAGCTTCGATTCGCCCGGACCGTTGACGACGCAGCCCATGACGGCAACGGTCAGCTGCTCGACGCCGGGATAGCGCCTGCGCCATTCGGGCATCGCGGCGCGCAGATGCGATTGAATGCGCGACGCGAGCTCCTGAAACGTCGTCGACGTCGTGCGGCCGCAGCCAGGGCATGCGGTGACCATCGGCGCGAAGGAGCGCAGCCCCATCGTTTGCAGAATCTCCTGCGCGACGATCACTTCCTGCGCGCGATCGCCGCCCGGTTCGGGCGTCAACGAAATGCGGATCGTGTCGCCGATACCTTCCTGCAGCAGCACTGCGAGCGCGGCGGTCGACGCGACGATGCCCTTGCTGCCCATGCCGGCTTCGGTCAGCCCGAGGTGCAACGGATAGTCGGCGCGCCGCGCAAGGTCGCGATAGACGGTGACGAGATCCTGCACGTCGGAGACCTTGCACGACAGCACGATGCGATCGGGCGGTAGACCAATCGCAATGGCACGTTCGGCGCTTTCGATCGCCGACGTCACGATCGCGTCGCGCATCACCGATTCGGCCGGCGCCGGATTGACCTTCGCCGCGTTCTCGTCCATCAACCTGGCAAGGAGGTCGGCATCGAGGCTTCCCCAGTTGACGCCGATGCGCACGGGCCGGTTGTGCTTGAGCGCGAGCTCGATCATCGTCGTGAACTGCGGGTCGCGCCTCGATCCCTTGCCCACGTTGCCCGGATTGATGCGGAACTTCGCGAGCGCACGTCCGCATTCGGGAACTTCGGTCAGGAGCTTGTGGCCGTTGAAATGGAAGTCGCCGATCAGCGGGACACTCTTGCCCGTCGCGTCGAGCCGTTCGCGGATCGCCGGCACGGCGCGCGCGGCTTCGAGCGTGTTGACGGTGACGCGCACGAGCTCGGACCCCGCGTCGGCCAGCGAGCGGACCTGCGCAACGGTCGCGGCAACGTCGGCCGTATCGGTGTTGGTCATCGACTGCACGACGATCGGCGCGCCGCCGCCGACGACGATGCCGCCGATGTTCACGGCGCGCGTGGGACGACGGAGGATCGGTTGTCTCTCCATATCGTCAGTGGCGCAGGGCGTGGCGCGAGCAGCCGGCGAGGGGCCCCACGCGTTGCGTCTGCGCGAGGATTGCGGAGTGGGAAGTGAAAACGCGATGTCGACACGAGATGGCGGACTCGCGAATCATTGCAGGGCACGTTGGTGCAAGGAGGCCAGCCGCCCAAAGCGACTGACCGCGCCCCCTCTGGGGGCAGCGAACGAAGAGGGCGTGGGGGTCGTTCATCTAGAGAAGCCGAACCCGCGCCACGTTGCCCTTCGAATAAGGTTCGAGATCGACGGGCGCGCCACGCCACGTGATACTCGTCAGCGATGCATTGCCCAGCGTCAAGTCGAGCGGCGGCGTTCCGGTGACCGTCTGCGTCGTTCCCGCGACGCCCGTGCCCAGGAACACGCGCTGATCGTTCGCGTCGCGCACTTCGGTCCATGCCGATCCGCGATAGCGAATCGTCAGCGTCGCGTCGGCGACGGCCGGCGCCGTCGTTTGCGGTGTACTTGCAGCGACGGATGTTTGCGCCGCCGGTGGAGCGGGCTCGGTGGGCAGCGGTTGCGGTGTGGCGGGGCTCGTCATCAGCGGATTCGCCAGCTGTGTCGACACGCCGGCGGGCGGCTCGATTGGATCCGGCGCCTTGGCCTTCGTCGATGCGGCGGTGCCGACGCTCGGAAGCACGCCACCGCCGCGCGTCGTCGCGTAAACGACGGCGACCACGATCAGCGCAACGATTGCGAGCGGAATCGCCCAGCGCGACCACGACGCGCGCTGCGACGCGTGCTCGTACGGCAATTCCGCAGGCGACCGGCCGGACGACGCGATCGCCGCCTTGTCGAGCGTCGGCGTCGTCAGTCCATCGGGCAGTGCCGCGACGACCGCGTCGGAATCGATCTGCATCAGACGTGCATAGTTGCGCGCGAAGCCGCGCACGAACGTGCGGCCCGGCAGCGCCGCGAAATCGTCCGCCTCGATCGCGATCACCTGGCGCGTCGCCAGCTTCAGATGCTGCGCGATCGTGTCGATCGAAAGGCCGTGCGATTCGCGCGCCGCGCGAAGCATCGCTCCGGCCGTGAGTGGCGGCGCGAGTGTGGCGCCCGCGCTCGGGAACGGCTCGAGGCTCATTCGCAGGCGGAGCTTGCGATCGCGCGCGTCTCCGCCGAGTCGGGGTAGCGATTGCGCAGCTGCGCTATGTACGACTGCTCGGCCTGGCGATCGGCGAGTCTGCGCTCGACGCACATGCCGAGGAACAGCGCTTCGGGCGCCGGCGTGTTTTGCTGCATGACGATGCGCATCAACGCGCGCGACTCCGGCAGTCGCCCGCCTTTGAAGCTCAGCAGCGCGAGGTTGTACGCGGCCGTCGGATCGTTCGGACGCATCTGCAGCGCGCGCCGGAAGTAGAGCTCGGCCGCGGCGACATCGCCAGTCGCAGCGCTGCACTTCCCCGCGTTGACCAGCGCGATCTCAGGCGTCCTATAGAGCGGATTGCGAATCGCGATCTCGAACTCGCCGATCGATTCGCGCGCGCGACCGTTGGTGCACAGATACCAGCCCCAGTTGTGACGCACTTCGGCGTCGTTCGGCGCGAGATCGAGCGCGCGCTTGAACTGCGCTTCCGCTTGTTGCAGGTCACCGAGCGTCGCGTAGATAAGGCCATAGAGGTTGTAGACGCGCGCGTACGTCGGATCGAGCTTCTCGGCGAGTGCAAGCTCCTCGAGCGCCACGTTCATCTGCGCGCGCTCGAAATAGCCGGCGGCAAGCTCCGCATGCGTTTCGGCGCGCTGCCTGGGCGTGATCGGATCCTGCGCGAGCTGCACCGGCGGCGCCGGCTTCAATTGCGAGGCGAGCGGGACGCCGGGCTGCGATTGCGTTGCCGGCGTCGGCGGATTCGACTGGCAGCCGGCGAGCGCGAGCGGCAGCGCAAACAGCAGGATGAACGCGATTCGCATGTCGTTGACCTTCATGTCCGCAGGATCGGAATGATCCGCGTGGCGAGGCGCCGCTTGACGCGGTCCTTGACCTGGCCCGCGAGCTGCCCGCAGGCGGCGTCGATGTCGTCACCACGCGTCTTGCGCACGGTGGTCGTAACGCCGGCGTCGCGCAGGATCTGCGCGAATGTGCCGATGCGCTCACGCGGGGTGACGCGGAACGTCGTCCCCGGAAACGGATTGAACGGAATCAGGTTCAGTTTGCACGGCACATCGCGCGCGATGCGGACCAGCGCATGAGCGTGGTCCGCCGCGTCGTTCACACCGTCGAGCATCACATACTCGAACGTGACGAAGTCGCGCGGCGCATAGGGCAGGTAACGGTTGCACGCTGCGATCAGCTCGGCGATCGGATGCTTGCGGTTGATCGGCACGAGCTCGTCGCGCAGCGCGTCGTTCGGCGCGTGCAGGCTCACGGCGAGCGCGACGGGACACGCCCGCGCGAGACGGTCGATCATCGGCACGAGCCCCGACGTCGACAGCGTTACGCGCCGCCGCGAAAGTCCATACGCGTTGTCGTCGAGGAACAACTCGAGGGCAGGCACGACGTTGTCGAAGTTCGCGAGCGGTTCGCCCATGCCCATCATCACGACGTTGGTCACCGGCGCGCGGCCCTGATCGATCCACGGTGCGGTGACGCCGTCGTCGATCAGCGTGCGGTTGGCGAGCCACAACTGGCCGACGATCTCCGCCTTCGTCAGATTGCGGTTGAAGCCTTGCCTGCCGGTCGAGCAGAACGCGCAATCGAGCGCGCAGCCGGCCTGCGAGCTGATGCAGAGCGTGCCGCGGTCGTCCTCGGGAATGTAGACCGACTCGATTGCGTTGCCTGCGCCGACGTCGATCAGCCATTTGCGCGTGCCGTCGGCGGCCGTCGTGTCGCTGACGACTTTCGGAATGTCGATCACGGCCGCATCGTTCAGCCGATCGCGCAACGCTTTCGAAAGGTCGGTCATTTTCGCGACGTCGTCGGCGAAGCGCTGGTGCAGCCAGCGCGAGACCTGCTTCGCGCGAAACGGCTTTTCGCCGATCGCGGCAACGAAGCGATCAAGCGCCTTCGGGTCCAGGCCCAGAAGCGAGGTCATCTTCCGCGGCGTCCTGCCTGAAATCCCTAGCGGTCGTAGACGTTCACCGCCGGGAAGAAATACGCGATCTCGGTGCGCGCCGTATCGGGCGCGTCCGAGCCGTGCACCGCGTTGGCGTCGATCGACTGCGCGAAGTCCGCAC
>DATLNR010000092.1:0-66063 GCA_035536655.1 Casimicrobiaceae bacterium | reverse complement strand
GCCCCGAGGCGCTTGCCTGATTCAACACCCGATGAAAAACGTGCGCCGGAGACTAAACATCATCCACTGTCCCGGCGGCCGCGTTTTTCATCGGTTGGTTCCTGCGGACGCGTTTTTTGTCAGTATGTCGTTACGGGCCGGAAGTAATCCACCCGATTGATCGATCTGACCGGTATCTCGCGAATGTCGACACCCTGCAATACGCGCAGGTGGATGACGTCGCCGGCGCTCGATCGCGTCCACAGCTTTTGATAGAAATCGGATTGCGACTTGACGGTGTCGCTGCCAACGCCAAGGATGATGTCGCCGTTGCGCACGCCGGCGGTTTCGGCCGGTCCCTCCGGCGAAACGCGCGACACGATGAGCCGGCCCGACACCTCGTCCGCGGCCAGACCGAGCCAGGGTCGCGGCGAGCCCTTGCGGCGCCCGGTTCGGACCATGTCGTCGAGGATGGGCTTCAGCGCATCGATCGGCACGAACATGTTCCCCGGAAGCTTCGGATCATCGTTGGTCGCCTCGCGCACGACGAGCGAGCCGACGCCGACGATCGTGCCCTTGCGATCGACCAATGCCGCGCCGCTCCAGCCAGTCGTCGGAGGACTGGTGAAGATTGCCTCGTCGAGCATGTACTCCCAGTTCGCGGAGAACGGCCGCCGCGACACGACGTACGCCAGCGCTGTGTCGGGGATGCCGCCCCACCCCGCGATGAGCACGGGCTCACGGTTTGCAAGCTTCGCCGAATTGCCGAGCGGCACCGGCTCGACTTTGATCGGAACCGTCGTCTTTACCAGGCCCAACCCGGTGGCATGGTCCTGCGCGAGCACGCGGGCCGGATAGCTTCGGCCCTTGTTATCCGTGACTTTCACGGTATCCGCTTCGGTCAGCAGATAGCCGATCGTCAGGATGACGCCATCGTTGTTGATGACGGTGCCGGTTCCTTCGCGCTCGCGGCCCAGCGTCCCGTTGCTTCGTGCGTTCGGAACGGCGATCGTCTGCACGCGCACGAGTGCGGCATACAAACGCTCGGCGTCGATGCCCGCGACCGGCGCTTCCTCGGCTTTGCGCCCCGGAACGTCCGATTGCGCAACCGACGGCGCGGTGGATGCATCGCGCGGCGTGCTCGATGCCGGCGTCACTGCGATCAGCGCGAATGTCAGCGCGATTGCGGTGCGACTAAATCGAAACGACGAATGCATGTGAGTCTCCTCGCCGGGCCCTCCGCGTCAGCGTCCAAACGACGCCACGACGCCGGAGTACCGCGTTGCCCTCACTATAACGCGCACACGACGTGAGCGTAACCTCGCGCACACCGTCAGTAAGACACGCAGTCCGACGGCCTGCGCCCTCGAAAGGCGTACGCGGACCGACGAACGGGCTGCTATGATCTTCCGGCCTCTCGCCGCACGTTCCATGCCGTTCTCTCGACGCCCGAAAACCGATGCGCCTCGTGTCCGCTGAACGACTGGTGAGCTTCGTTGCCGACGTCATGAATGCAGCGGGCTGTGCGCGCAGCGAAGCGGCGACGGTGGCGGCGAGGCTCGTCGACGCGAACCTCGTCGGTCACGACTCGCATGGCGTGCTGCGCGTGTCCAAGTACCTCGACTGGGTGCGCGAAGGGTTCCTGAAGCCCAATCGTCGCCCCGACGTCGTGTTCGAGAACGACGCGCTCGCGATCGTCGACGGCAACCGCGGGTTTGGGCAGGTGATGGGCGAGTTCGCCGGCATGCTCGGCGCGCAGAAAGCCGCGGCGAGCGGCATCGCGCTCGTGGGTTTGCGCAACTGCGGACACCTGGGGCGGCTCGGCGACTGGGCGGAGCTGGCTGCCGGCATGGGCCAGGCGTCGCTGCACTTTCTCAACACGTCCGGTGCGCAACGTGTCGCGCCTTTTGGTGGCAGCGACCGGCGCCTCTCGACGAATCCGTTGTGCATCGGGATTCCGCAGGCAGGTCGCGAACCGGTGATCCTCGACATCACGACATCGACGGTCGCCGAAGGCAAGCTGATGGTCGCGATGAACAAGGGGGAGGCCGTGCCGGCAGGTTGGATCGTCGATGCGAAAGGCGCGCCGACGACCGATCCGAAGGACTTCTATGCCGGCGGAGCGTTGCTCACGATCGGCGCCCACAAGGGCTCGGGGCTTTCGATCGTGACCGATCTGCTGGCGGGTGCGCTGACGCGTGGCAAGAGTTCCGATCCGGAAGACACGGTGATCCGCAACAACATGCTGTCGATCTACATCGCGCCGGCGATCTACGATCCTGAAGGCGAAGCGTTGCGCGAAGTGCGGCGCTTCGTCGACTGGGTCAAGGCCTCGCCGCCGCAAGAGCCGGGTCAGCCGGTGCTTGCACCCGGGGATCTCGAGCGCGCCACGCGCGAGAAACGGTCGCGCGAAGGCGTGCCGCTCGACCCAACGACGATTGCCGATCTCGCGCAAGCCGCTCAGTCGGTCGGCATCGACGTCCCGCGCTGGCTCGAGGGTTGACCACGCGGACGAACCGCGACAACAACGGAGGAGTTCGATGCGCTATATCGGGAGGTCATGGCTTGCCGTGCTGGGTCTTGCTGCTTCCGTCGCCACGGCGCAAAGCTGGCCCGCGAAGCCGATCCGCTACGTCGTTCCGTTCGCGCCGGGCGGAACGACCGACATTCTCGGGCGCACCGTCGCCGAGAAGCTTTCGGTCGTGCTCGGACAGCCGGTCGTCGTCGAGAACAAACCTGGCGCCGGCGGCGGCGTCGGCGCGGAGTACACGTCGAAGCAGCCGGCCGACGGCTACACAATCATGGGTGGCACGATCAGTACGCATGCGATCAATGCCTCGCTGTACAAGAATCTCGGGTACGACCCGGTCCGCGATTTCGCGCCGATCACGCTGCTCGCGCGGCTGCCGAACATGCTGGTCGTGAACCCGAACGTGCCGGCGAAGGACGTGAAAGAGCTCATCGCGCTCCTCAAGGCGAACCCCGGCAAGTACTCGTTCGCGTCGGCCGGCAACGGGACGTCGCAGCACCTGTCCGGCGAGTTGTTCAAGACGATGACCGGCGTCGATATCCAGCATGTGCCCTACAAAGGCAGCCCGCCGGCGTTGGCGGACGTCGTCGGCGGCAACGTCGCCATCACCTTCGACAACATCACGACAGCGTGGCCGCTCGTCAAGGGCGGCAAGCTGCGCGCGCTCGCCGTCACGACGGCGCAGCGCTCGTCGGTCGCACCCGACGTGCCGACGCTGGCCGAGGCGGGCCTCGCCGGCTACGAGGTCGGTTCGTGGCAGGGCGTGTTCGCACCGGCCGGAACGCCGCCCGATATCGTGCGGCGGTTGAACGCCGAAATCGTGAAGATCATGAATGCGCCCGATGTGCGCGAAAGGCTCATCGGACTCGGTGCCGAACCTGCGCCGAACACGCCGGAACAATTCCAGGCGATGGTGCGAAGCGAGGTCGCGAAGTGGGCGGAGGTGGTTCGCAAGTCCGGCGCCAAGGTCGATTGATCCGGCGCCTAGGTCGATCGTGCGGCACATTGGTTTTCGGGCTGTGCGTCGTCTCGTCGGCGATCGCCGACTTTGCCGGCCGCGTGGTCGCGGTGCATGACGGCGATACGATCACGGTGCTCTCCGCAGGTCGGCCGATCCGCGTTCGGTTGGCGGGCATCGACGCCCCCGAAGCCGGTCAGCCGTTCTCCAACGCATCGCGCCATGCCCTCGAAGCGCTGGTTGCCGCGCGCGACGTAATGGTCATCGAACGCGGACGTGATGGCTATGGCCGCGTGCTGGCGCGCGTCCATGCCGGATCGATCGACGTCAACGCCGAGCAGGTGCGTCTCGGCTATGCGTGGGTCTACCGGCGCTTCGAGCGTGACGCCCGTCTCCATGCGCTCGAGGTCGAAGCGAAGGCTGCGCGCCGGGGACTTTGGCGCGATCCGCGTGCGTCGCCGCCTTGGGTCTGGCGCGAGCGCCGTGCGCTGCAGCCCGCACGCCTCGAACAAGAGAACGCTATTCCGTCATGAACGCAGTTGCCGAGCTGTTCCCCGGTTTCATGTCACATCGCATCCAGGCGTCCGGCGCGACGATCCATGCGGTCGTCGGCGGAAGCGGACCGCCGCTGCTGATGCTGCATGGCTATCCGCAAACGCTTGCGATCTGGCACAAGCTCGCGCCGCGATTCGCGCAGCGCTACACCGTCGTATGCGCGGATCTCCGCGGCTACGGCGATTCGTCGAAGCCGAAGGGCGACGAAACGCATTCCGCCTACTCGAAACGCGCGATGGCGAAGGACATGGTCGAAGTCATGCGCGCGCTTGGTTTTGCGCGCTTCGCCCTCGTTGGGCACGATCGCGGCGGTCGCGTCGCGCATCGGCTTGCGCTCGATCACGCGTCCGCGGTCGCTTGCGTCGCCGTCCTCGACATTTCGCCGACGCGAGCGATGTTCGCGCAAGCGGGCACGCCGTTCGCGCATGCGTACTATCACTGGTTCTTCCTCGCGCAGCCTTATGATCTGCCGGAACGGCTGATCGGCGCCGACCCGATCTATTACCTGCGCCGCAAGATCAAGTCGTGGGGCGTCGACCAATCGCACTTCGATCCGCGCGCGGTCGCCGAGTACGAGCGGTGCTTCGCCGACCCGGCGACGATCCATGCGACCTGCGAGGATTACCGCGCGGCCGCGTCGATCGATCTGGTGCACGACGCGGCAAGCGCCAACCAAGGCGCGAAGGTCGCAGCGCCGCTGCTCGTGTTGTGGGGGGAGCGCGCTGTCGTGCACCGCTTGTTCAAGCCGCTCGACGACTGGCGCGAAGTTGCCGACGACGTACGTGGTCGGACGCTGCCCTGCGGTCACTATCTCGCCGAGGAGGCGCCGGACGAAACCGAGGCCGAGCTTGCGGCGTTTCTCGACGATCGGAGCTGGTAACATACGCCCCGGTTCGTAATCCTTGACCGTCGCCGCGATTCTGCAGGAGCATCGTTCGCTGGCGACCGTTCGTCGATGCAACGTCCGCGCTCGAAGTGCCGACGTCATAAAGGACGTATAGTCGTCACGCTTCGCGCGACGCCCGCTTAACAACCGCGGGCGCATGCCACTTCCTACGGTCATCCTCCATGCGTCAAGGCCACGGTTTTCCGCGCAACGTCGCGATCGCGCTGATTTGCGCCGCGCTTCTTTCCGCATGCGGCAAGGACTCGCCGGAGAAGCTCATCGGGTCCGCGAAGGACTACCTCGCGAAACACGAGCACTCGGCCGCGATCATCGAGCTCAAGAGCGCGCTGCAGCAATCGCCCAACCTGCCCGAAGCGCGGTTGCTGCTTGGCAAGGCGTTGTTGGAATCCGGCGACATGTCGGGCGCAGAGAACGAACTGAGGCGCGCGCTCGAGCTGCGCGAGCCGGTCACGCGCGTTTATCCGCTGCTTGCGCGCTCGATGCTGTATCAGGGTGAGTTCCGCAAGGTCATCGAACAATTCCAGCACGAGGATTTGGGCGATGCGAACGCCAATGCGGAGATGCTGACGTCGGTGGGGCTCGCGCAGATGTCGCAACGCCAGCCTGATGCGGCCCGCGCCACGATTGCCAAGGCGCTCAACCTGGCGCCATCCAATGTGGAGCCGTTGCTCGCGCAAGCGCGTCTCGTCGCCAACGGCGGCGACTTGAACGGGGCGTTGAAAGCCGTCGACACGGCGTTGGCCGCGTCGGCGAAGCACCTCGATGCGCTGAAGTTCAAGGCCGATCTCCTCGCCTCGATCGGACAGGTCGATGCGGCGATCGCGACCAATCGTGCGCTGCTCGAGATCCGCCCGGGACTGGTCGCCCCGCAGGCGGCCATCGCGTCGCTGCTGCTGACGCAGGGCAAGCTCGACGAGGCGCAGAAGCAGCTCGAGGAGCTCGTCAAGACCGCGCCGAAGCATCCGGACACGCTTTACCTGCGGGCTCACTACGAGTACCGGCGCGGAAACATGACCGTAGCGCGCGAAGCGATCCAGGGGCACTTGAGCGCTTCGCCCGAGAACGTTCGCGGGCTGTTGCTTGCAAGCGCCATCGAGCATGATCTCAAGGCCTATGCGCAAGCGGAGGCGTACCTGTTGCGCGTGCTGGAAAGCTCGCCGAACCTGGGGCCGGCGCGGCGCCTGCTGATCAGCAACTATCTGCGCAGCGGGCAACACGGCAAGGCGATCGACGCGTTGAAGCCGCTGCTGGCGACGCCGCGAATCGACGCCGCAACGCTTGCGCTCGCTGGCGAAACGTATCTGATGAGCGGCCGTTCGTCGGAGGCGGTCGCGTACTTCACCAAGGCGTCCGAGCTCGATCCGAAGGACGACCGCAAGCTTACCGGCCTTGCGCTTTCGCATCTCGCCGAAGGCAAGACGGACGAGGCGTACAAGGAGCTCGAGCGTGCAGCGCAATTGGGTACGAGCGAGCGCGCCGATGTAACGCTCATCATGACGGCGCTGCAGCGCAAGGAGTATGACCGTGCGCTGACCGCGATCGCGGCGCTCGAAAAGAGACATCCCGGCAAGCCTTACGCGCATAACCTTCGCGGCAGCGCGCTGCTCGGCAAGCTCGACGTGGAAGGTGCGCGGCAGAGCTTCGAGCGCGCGCTTTCCGCCGATCCCGCGTTCTTCCCTGCGGCGGCCAATCTCGCGCGGCTCGATCTGTTGGAGAACCAGCCCGCCGCGGCGCGCAAGCGCTTCGAGGGCGTGCTCGCCAAGAACCCGAAGAGCGTCGAGAGCCTGCTCGCCCTGGCCGAGCTCAAGATCCGCACCGGCGGAACGCTCGACGAAGCGGCTGCGCTGGCGCAGAAGGCGATCACGGCAAATCCGACGGCGCTGTCGCCGCGCCTCGCGCTCATCAGCTTGTACATCAGCGGCAAGCAGCCGGCGAAGGCGGTATCGTCCGCGCAGGAAGCCGCGGTCGCGCTGCCGAATCGTGCCGAGATCCTCGAAGCCATGGGTCGCGCCTATCAGGCGAACGGATCGACGAACCAGGCGTTGTCCGCGTTCAGCCGCTGGGCGGCGGTCGAACCGAAGTCGCCAATGCCGCTGATTCGCTCGGCCGAAGCGTATGCGGCGGACAGGCAGTACGACGCCGCTGCGGAATGGCTTCGCAAGGCGCTCGAGCTCAAGCCCGACCATCTCGACGCGCAGCGGCGGCTGGTCGCGAACGAAGTGCGTCGCGGACAGATTCAGAGCGCGCTTGCGATCGCACGCACCGTACAGAAGCAGCGACCGAAGGAAGCGATCGGCTACGCGCTCGAAGGTGAAATTCACGGCTCGCAAAAGGCGCTCGCGCCAGCGCTTGCGGCGTATCGCAACGGATTGAAGCAGGTGGACTCGGCCGACCTTGCAATTCGCCTGCATACGGCGCTTCGTTCGTCAAACGCGCAGGAAGCTGAGCAGTACGCGCAGGAGCGGCTGAAGAAGAATCCGAACGAGCTCGCGTTCCGCATCTATCTCGCCGAAATCAGCCTTGCGACGGGCGACTTCGTCGCCGCGGCGAATCACTACAAGACGTTGCTCGCGTCACAGCCGGACAATGCGCTGTGGCTCAACAACCTTGCGTATGCCTCGGGAAGGAACAAGGATCCGAAGGCGATCGAGTATGCGGAACGTGCCACGAAGCTCGCGCCGGGCAGCGCTGCGATCCTCGATACGCTCGCCGTGCTGCTCGTCGATGCCGGCGAGACGGCGCGCGGCATCGATCTCCTGCGCAAGGCTGCCGCGATGGACCCGAACGCGCCGGCGATCCGGCTGAACCTCGCGCGAAGCCTTGTCCGTGCGGGGCAGAAGGACGCGGCGAAGAAAGAGCTCGACGATCTCGCGAGGCTCGGCGACCGATTCGCGGGCCAGGCCGAAGTCGACAAGCTGTTGAAGCAGCTTTAGGCAGACCGACGAAAAACGCGTCCGCACGCTCCGCGGATTGCGTTCGGCCGGTGGCGCACGTTTATCGTCGGGTCAAGTCGGGCGCGCGTCGTGGGGCGGCCCGGCGACGCGCTCCGGCAGCGGCACGAAATACCGAGCGAAGTGTGGCGTGCTGAGTCCTGGTCACTCCCGACGCCACCGCGTGCTCTTCATCGCCGAGGCGGTCACGCTCGCGCACGTCGGGCGTGCGATCCGCCTCGCGTCGATTGCCGACCACGAAGGCTTCGACGTCGTTCTGGCATGCGATCCGCGATACCGGTCGCTGACGTCGCAGCTTCCGTTCGACGTGCGTGACATCCGCTCGGTCCCCTCGGAGGCGTTTCTCGCAGCGCTTGCGCGCGGCCGGCCGGTCTACTCGGCCCGTGTGCTGCAGGACTACGTTGGCGACGACCTGGCGATGCTCGAGGAAGTTCGTCCCGACGCCGTCGTGGGCGACTTTCGCCTGTCGCTTTCAGTCAGCGCGCGCAAGGCGGGCGTTCGCTATATCAACGTCACCAACGCCTACTGGAGCCCCTACGCGAGGCCCGACTTCAAGCTTCCGAGCTTGCGCTGGGTGCGTCATATGAACACGTTCATGGCCGAGCGCGTGTTCAAGCTCGTGCGCCCGATTGCGTTCGCCGTCCACGCGGCGCCGATGAATCGTGTACGTCGTTCGCACCGAATGCGCCCGTTGCCGCTCGACATGCGGCACGCGTACGTCGATGGCGACATGACGCTTTACGCGGATCTGCCGAATGCGATCCCGCTCGTGAACGCGCCGGCTCATCACCGCTTCGTCGGCCCGGTGACGTGGTCACCCGCAGTCGCAAGGCCGCCATGGTGGGACCGCGTGATGGCCGGCGAGGCGCCGATCTATGTTTCGTTCGGAAGCTCCGGTCCGTCGACGTCGCCTGCAATGATCATCGAGGCGGCCGCCTCGCTCAAGCGCCCAATCGTCGTCGCGACGGCGGGCCGGCGCATCGAAGGGCTTGCCACGGTCCCCGACCTCTACGTCGCCGACTATGTCGACGGCGATGCGATGGCGTCAAAGGCTTGTGCGGTCATCGGCAATGGCGGCAGTCCGACGACGCACCAGGCTCTGGTTCACGGCGTTCCCGTCGTCGGCATTGCCGGCAACCTCGACCAGTACCTGAACATGAGCTACGTCGAGCGCTTCGGCGCAGGGGTCCTGATCCGCTCGGATCGGGCTGCGGCTGCGCCGATCGCGCGTGCGCTGCGACGTGTCGTCGAAGAAGCATCGTTTCGGGAACGCGCCCGCGCCTTCGCCGACGCTGCCTGCACGCTCGATACCGCCCGGACGTTCGCGCGCGCATTGCGCGATGCGGTCGCAACGGCGACGCAATGACGCTGCCGCAGGCCGCGAAACGCCCTTTAACGCCCAGGACCCGCCACTTTCCGATAGAAGTCGGCAGCAACGTGACAATCGGAGGCCACCCCCGATGATGAGCCACGTCGTCATCAGGGACAATGCCGTCGTTTGCGAGCGGCGCGATCGTGTTGAGCGGTGCGCGCCTCGCAGCGGGCGAAACGTGGGGAGGGGTTCCCGCCTGTCGCGTCCACTTAATGACGGCGAAGGCTTCCCGCATCGCACGGTCTTTAGAAACCGTCGTCGGAGAATGCCATCGAGTCGATCGACAAGCTGGCTTCGCGAACGTGGGACGCCATCGTCATCGGAACCGGCGTGGGTGGGGCGACCTTCGGCCTTGCGCTCGCACGCGAGGGCAAGCGCGTCCTGTTTTGCGAGAAGGGCGCATCGCCGCTTCCGGGCGCTGGCCATCGCGGTGCCTACGCCGAGCTGGCATTCGCCTCCGGCCAGGACCATCCCGTGCTCGATGACGTGCTGCTCGATGCGGGACGCTGGGTCGACGAGTTCGTCGACGTCTCGCGACCGAAGCCGCGGACGTTTCGTCCCTACATCGGTTGCGGCACCGGCGGATCGAGCGCGCTGTTCGGCATGGCGCTGGAGCGCCTTGCGCCAAGCGACTTCGCGCCGCGGGCGATGCATGGGGAGGCGCCGGAGTCGACGCTTCCGGAGCGCTGGCCGATCAGCTACGACGACCTGGCACCGTACTATGCGCTCGCCGAGCGGCTTTATCGCGTCCGCGGCAACGCCGATCCGTTGCGCGACGCCGAGTCGCATGGCTACGTCGGCGTGCCCCCCCCTTTCTCGCCGGCCGCCGCGGAGCTCGTCGGCTTCCTAGAGCGCAAGGGGCTTCACCCCTATCACCTGCCGCTCGCGTGCGAGTACGCGCCGGGATGCGCCGGCTGCCAGGGCTACCTCTGCCCGCGTCGGTGTAAGAACGACAGCGCATCGACGTGCCTCGACGCTGCAATCGACCAGCACGGCGCGATGCTCATCGACCGGTGCGAGATCGCGAGGCTAGAGTCGTCGGGTTCACGCGTGACCGAGGTCGTGGCGCGTCGCAGCGGCCGCGAACACCGGTTGCGCGGAGCAGTGATTGCGATGGCCGCGGGCGCGCTCGCTACGCCCGCGCTGCTGCTTCGCTCTCGCTCGCGCGAGTGGCCGACGGGACTGGCGAACGCCTCGGGATGGGTGGGCAACAATCTGATGCGTCACTTCGTCGATCTCTACGCCGTCTTTCCGCACTCGCGCCCGGCAGCGAATATCAATCCGAAAGAGATCGGCCTGAACGACTTCTACGCCGGTCCGGCGAAGCTCGGAACCGTGCAGTCGTTCGGCACGATGATCCCGGGTCGGCTCATCGTCGACAGCCTGCAGGCCAACCTGCGCCAAAGCTGGCTGAGCCCGGCTACGCGCATCCTGAACCTCTTCGCCCCGCTCGTTCGCACGGCGCTCGACCGGACGTTTGCGCGGTCGCTGGTGCTTGCAACGATCACCGAGGACCTGCCGTACCGGCACAACGGCGTGCTCGAGCATCGCCGGCCCGATGGCCGCGAGGCGACGGCGATCCGCTATCGCATCAGTCCCTACGACAAGCTCCGCGTGCGCGCATCGCGCGTTCGCATGCAGCGGCTCCTCGCCCCTTATCGCTACCTGTTGCTGAAGAACGCCGAGAGCAACGATGGGCTCGCGCATGCCTGCGGCACGTGCCGGTTCGGCGTCGATCCCGCCAACAGCGTGCTCGATCGCAACAACAAGGCGCACGGCCTCGAGAACCTCTATGTTCTCGACGCTTCGTTCTTTCCGTCGAGCGGCGGAACCAATCCCGCGCTCACCATTGCCGCGAACGCACTGCGCGTGGCGGATCACTTGAACGGGCGGCGCCTGGTGGAAGATCAGGCCGCGCGGCTCGTCAACTGAGATCATGGATCTCGCAACGTTTCGCGGCGACTGGGCGCTCGTGACCGGCGCGTCGTCCGGCATCGGCCGCGAGTTCGCGTTGAAGCTCGCGGAAACCGGTCTCAACGTCGTCGTCGTCGCGCGGCGGGAGCAGCGACTCGAGGAGCTCGCCGCGTTGCTGCGTCGAAGCAACGCCATCCGCACGAAGGTGATCGCGCTCGATCTCGCCAGTGCCGGGGCGGCCGAAGCGTTGAAGGATCGGCTTACCGCCGACGGATGCCGAATCCGGCTGCTGTGCAACAACGCGGCGTTCGGGCACTGGGGGCGCTTCGAGAAGGCATCGCAGGCGAGCTATCAGTCGATGGTGCAGGTCAACGTGGGGACGCTCGTTGCGACGTGCTTCGCATTCTTCGCGGACCTGAAGTCGTTCCCATCGAGTGTCGTCATCAACGTGTCGTCGGCTGCCGCGTTGCAGCCCGTACCGTACCTCGCCGTCTACGCTGCGACCAAAGCCTTCGTGCAGAGTTTCGGCCAGGCATTGCACGGCGAATGGAAGGAGCACGGCATCCTGGTGCAGACGCTGGTCCCCGGTCCCACCGAGACCGAGTTCGATCGAGTCGCCGGCGCCTATGCGAGCGCGCTGACGAAGCGAGGCTCGGCCGCCGACGTTGTGAGCGATGCGCTCGCTGCGCTGGGTCGCGACGATCCCGTCGCCTTCAGCGCCAAGGGGACGCTGACGCAGCGGATGTTCGCGGGACTCGCGCCGCCGCGCCTCGTGATTCGCGAAGTGGCGAAGCGCTTCCGTCCGCCGGAGTAGCCGCCGTCGCGTGCGCAAAAAAAAAGCGCGGCCATCGCCGCGCTTTTTCTGGTGCGAGTGGAATCAGCTCTTGCCGAACCGACGGCGGATGCCGAAGGCCGCGCCGAGCAGACCCAGGCCGACGAGCGCGAGCGACGCCGGCTCCGGAACCTTTTGGGAGACGTTCCGGACGACGTTGACCGACGTGACCGAGTTCAAAGCCAGCGAGTACGTGCCCGACGGCAGGCCGGTCACCGTGATTCCGAACGGCGTGAAGAGGTTGGCTGCATCGAAGCTGTACCGCTGGTCGCTCGGGTTCGTGCCGGTGGCGAGGTTGACGTTCAGCGCTTGCGAGTCGGCAACCTCCGTGCACGTCGCGCCGATCGCGATGCAGTCGTTGTCGCCCGGGGTGCCTTGCGGGCTCCACCGGATGAAGATCGCCGGGCCAGGGGTGACCAGGCTGGTCGACTGGAACGTGAACGTCGAGTTGAGATTCGCTTGCGCCGAGTAGCTGCCTGGCAGGTCGAGAATGGCCGCGCGCAGATCCGGATCGGCGTCGAACGTCATCGTGAAGTTGCCGCCGGTCACCGTCACGGTGAATTGGAGGTTCGTCGTCGACTGAAGCTCCGCGTTGCCCGATGCCGTGCCGTTGTTGTCGAGGTTGGCTTCGGCAATCTGTTCGGAAGACGATGGAATGCTGCTGACCAGTTGCGCCGTGCGGATGATCGAATCCGAGCTTCCGTAGTTACCGGTGCCCGGTCCGAGGAAGCCGAAGTTGTTCTCGCTGCCGCGTGCGTTCGCAGGCACGGCCGCCTGCGGCGCGTCGAGCGTGACCGGCGGAGCGCCGCACGCGGGACCCGCGATGTTGTTGCACGTCGCGGTGCCGATGGCCGGCACGCCGTTCAGCGTCGCCGTGTTGGTCAGCGTGAACGTGTACGTCGGAGCTGCCGAAGGCGCCGTGCCCGTAAACAGCAGATTCTGCACGTTCAAGTGCGACAGGCCATAGACATACGCCGAGGCCGTTCCGGAAACTCCCGCCGCCAACACGCCAGCGACAGCCGCTGCTACCAACGCCTTCCTTAGTTGCCTTTTCATCTTGTCCTCTGTTCCTCGGGTCACCGATTCTCAAACCTGGGGACGCTTGTCCACGGTTCGCTTGGTACTAGTAAAGCGATGACCATGCCATGCAGCGGAATATTCAATGGAATCATGCACGTGGGCCGCACGATCCCCACCTTGCACAGAGCGTCTGCACGTCGAGTGTAAATGCGTTCGACAGCGTCGCTCGAACCCCATCGCCCCCTCCTAAAGCTGCTTCAAAAGCGCCTGGGCCGCCTCCCGCTGCGAGAACGGCTGTCCGCTCGCGAGCAGCGCCTCGAGTTCGCGGCGGGCAACCGCCTTGTCTCCCGCTTTGGCACGCGCGGCGGCGACGTGGTAGCGGATTTCGGGGTTATTCGGCTCCCGGGCCAGCGCCGATTCGAGGAGCTTCATGCCGCGTGCGGTCTTGCCCTGGCCGACCAGAATCCAGCCGAGCGTGTCGGACACGACCGGCGACTCGGGGTTGAGCTTGTAGGCCGTCTCGGCGAGGCCGAGCGCCCGCGCGTCTCCGGCCTGCTGATAAAGCGATGCGAGGTTGTTCATCGCCACGACGTCCTGCGGCTCGCGCGCGAGGATCTGCTGATAGCGTCCCATCGCCGCCTTCGGCTCGCCCTGGCGCAGTTCTTCTGCCGCCGCGTAGTGGAGCACCGTCACGTCGTTCGGATGGTCTTTCATCCATCGCTCGAGGGCTGCGTTCGCATCCTTCGTATTGCCGGCCCGGCTCAGGACCGTGTGGAGCTTGGTGACGACGACGCCCGACGGGCTCGCAGCGAACGCGCGTTCGTAGACCTTCGCTGCGTCCGCATGCTGTTCCTGGGCCAGCAGCACGTCGCCCTCCAGAACGAGACCACCCGAGGCGGCCGACGGGATGGCCTGGACCTGCCGCGCGATCTTCAGCGCGTCGGCGTAGCGCTTTGCCCGTACCTCGAGCCCGGCCTGGGCGACCAGCGCGTCGATGTAGTCCGGGTTGATTTTCAGCGCCCGTGTCAGGCTTTCCGACGCTTGCGCGAAGGCACCAGCGCCGATCTGGGCCGTTGCAAGCCGAAAGTACGAAAGCGGCGCGTCGGGACGGGCGGCGACGAGCCGGCGGAACGTCGCGACCGCCGTGTCGTTCTGCCCCGCCCCCATCTGCGCGAGCCCGAGGAGATTCAGGAGCTCCGGATGGTCCGCATGGGTGCGCGTTCCCTCGTTCAACTCCATGATCGCCTGCGCGAAGTTGTTGCGGCGCATGTGGAACGCGGCGATGTTCAGGCGTGGATCGATCGCCTCGGGACGCGCGGCCTTCGCCTTTTCGAGCCAAGCGAAGCCGGCCTTCGCGTCGCCCTTCTGGTAATCGAGCTGCGCCATGCCGAGCATCGCGTCGATGTTGCGCGAATCCTTCGACAGCACCGCCTGGAACCGCTTGCGCGCGCCGTCGGCGTCCTTCTGCTGCATGTCGAGATGCGCGAGGTTGACGAGCGCGATCGGGTTGCCCGGTTCCACCTTCAGCGCCTGCTCGAAACTCTTGCGGGCGCTCGCGACGTCGCGCTTGCCGAGATAAGCGGTTCCCTGCAGGTTGTAGCCGGGCGACCGGTTCGGCGCCGACTTGATCATCTCGTCGGACAGCGCGAGCGCCTTGTCGAACTCGTGGTTCGCGATCAACGCCGCGATCCGGCCAGCCTCGGCTGAACGCGTTTCGAATGCCGCGCCGAATTCGGGCACCGGCGTCGTCTGGATCGCCGTGCTGTGCGCGGGTGTCGACGACGCGATTCCGGTGAAAAGGCACAGAGCCGCGGCAACAACCGTTGCTCGTTTGTTGCGTTCGGCCGTCGATGGGGGGCGGTGCGGGTCGTGTTTCATCGCTGAACGTGTCGTGCTGCGAGGTTGAAGTGTCTGCCGATACTACGCGATCGGGAATGCACGCTTAAGTGTCGCTCCGTCACCGGGCGCGTGCGAAGCTGCACCGTACAATTCGCCCACGCGACCAACGCGCGCCAGTATCGGTCCTCCGCATTGCCTTTCGATCGGCTTTCTTCGCTGCAGTTCGTGCTGGCCGCACGAAATCTGGTGCGCCACCGGACGCGCACGCTAATCTCGCTTTCGGCGATCGCGTTCGGCGTCGCGGCGCTTCTGATCGCCGGCGGCTTTGTCGAGTGGATCTTCTGGGCGATGCGGCATTCGACGATCAACGCCGGCCTCGGGCACATCCACATCACGCGACCCGGATTCATCCAGGACGGATCGGCGCGTCCGCATCAGTTCCTCATGGCGCCGGATGCGGCGACGGTGTCCGCGGTACGCAAGCTCCCCGGTGTGACCGCCGTCGACCAACGGCTCAACGTGAGCGGTCTTGCAAGTCATGGCAACGTGACCGTCGGGTTCACCGGAGAAGCGGTCGATCCCGAACCCTACCGGGCAACCAGCAGCGACCTTTCCGTCGCCGGCGAAAACCTCGACGCGGCGCGGCCTTCCGACGTGCTGCTGGGACGCGGCCTTGCGCAAACGCTGAAGGTGCGACGCGGCGACATGGTGACGTTGCTCGTAAGCCTTCCGCGCGGCGGCATCAACGCCGTCGAGGCACGGGTCGGCGGCACGTTCGCAACGGCGGTGAGGGCGTTCGACGACAGCGCAGTGCGCATGCCGCTCGAGCTCGGCCGCCAACTCCTTCGGGTGGACGGCGCGCACCGCCTGGTCGTGAAACTTAAGGAAACCGAAGCGACCGACGGCGCGCTCGCGGCGCTCAAGGCCGTGCTGCCGTCAGAACGCTTCGCGTTGACGTCGTGGCTCGAGCAATCGGACTTCTATCGCAAGGCGGTCGTCCTGTTATCGCGGCAGATCGAGGTCATGGCGATCGTCATCGGCGCCATCATCGTGCTCGGCATCACGAATACGCTGACGATGAACGTGCTCGAGCGCACCGGCGAGATCGGCACGATGATGGCGATGGGAACGTCACGTTCGCGCGTGCTGCAGCTCTTCCTCGCCGAAGGGGCGTTGCTCGGCGTGACCGGCGCAAGCGTCGGACTGGTGATCGCCTCTCTCCTCGCGCAGGCTCTGTCGTACTTCGGCATTCCGATGCCGCCGCCGCCGGGGCGCGACACCGGGTACTCGGCGGAGATCCTGCTGACGCCGAAGCTGGCCGCGTGGGGCGCCGCCACGGCCTTCCTGTCGACGGTGATTGCGAGTCTGTATCCGGCGTGGCGCGCGTCGCGATTGACGATCGTCGACGCATTGCGCCACAACCGTTAGCCGGCGCAACGATGCTTCGCTTGGCGTTTCGCAACATGCTCCGCCAGCGGGCGCGCGCCGGCCTCACACTGGCCGCGATCGCGCTCGGTGTCGCAAGCCTCGCGCTCTCCGGCGGATTCGTCGAAGACATCCTGCATCAGCTGCGCGAAGCGACGATCCGCTCGCAGCTCGGCCATGTGCAGGTGTTGAAGGCGGGGCGATCGGTCAGCGGCGGGCAGCAGCCGTACGAATTCCTGATCGACCGGCCGAATGTCGTGCTGAATGCCGTCGCGAGGCTGCCCGGCGTGACTACGCGCGCGCGGCGACTGAACTTCTCGGGACTCGTCAGCAACGGCGAAGGCGAGCTGCCGATACTGGGCGAAGGCGTCGATCCCGGACCGGAGGCGCGCATCGGGTCGGCGATGGCTATGCTCGCCGGCCGCCAGCTGAATGCTTCCGATACGTTCGCTGCCGTCGTCGGCGAAGGCGTTGCCAGTGCGATGAAGCTTCGCGTCGGCGATCGTATCGACCTTCTTACAAGCACGGTCGACGGCGCTACGAACACGTTCGATTACGAGGTCGTCGGCATCTTTCGCACGCTGTCGAAGGAATACGACGCGCGCGCGGTGCGCGTTCCGCTCGTGTCCGCACAGGAGCTCGCCGCGACCAATGCGATCAGCGTGGTCGTGATCCTGCTCGACGACACGGCGCTGACGGATGCCGCACAGGCGAATATCGCACGAAGTCTCGGCGGCGATTTCGAGGTCAAGAGCTGGCGCGAGCTCGCCGACTTCTACAACAGCACGGCAGCCCTCTACGAGCGTCAGTTCGGCTTCCTGCAGCTCATCATCGTCGTCATGGTGCTCCTCTCGGTCGCGAACAGCGTCAACATGACATTGCACGAGCGCACGGCCGAGTTCGGCGTCATGCGCGCGCTCGGCCGCACGGGCGGGCACGTCTTTCGGCTCGCGGTCGTCGAGTCGGCGCTGCTCGGTGCGACCGGCGCGGCGCTCGGCATCGTCATCGGCGTCGCTGCCGCTTCGCTGATTTCGGCAATCGGCATTCCGATGCCGCCTCCCCCCAATTCGGAAAGCGGGTTCATCGCCGCCGTGCGCGTCGTTCCAACGACGCTCGCCTGGGCGTTCGTGCTGGGCGCCGTCGCCGCTGTCGTCGCGTCGCTGGTTCCCGCGCGATTGCTTTCGCGCATGCCCGTCGTCGAAGCGCTGCGGCGCGGCGTCTGATGAAAGCGACGAGTCACCCCGTGCTGGTCAAGATCGAGAACGTCAGCAAGGAGTACTACCTCGGCGAAAAGCCGGTGCCGGCGCTGAGCCGCATCAATTTGAGCATCGAGGAGGGCGTGTTCATGGCGATCGCCGGGCCGTCGGGGAGCGGCAAGTCGACGCTGCTGAACCTGATCGGCTGCATCGACACGCCGACCTCCGGCAGGATCTCGATCGCCGACCGCGACGTCTCCGGCAAGACGCCGGACGAGCTTGCACGGCTGCGCGCGCGCAGCATCGGATTCATCTTTCAGACGTTCAACCTGCTGCCGGTCTTGTCGGCCGAGGAGAACGTCGAGTATCCGCTGCTGCAATTCAAGGAGCTTTCGACGGCCGAGCGGCGGAGGCGGGTCGCGCACTACCTCAAGGTCGTCGGGCTGTCCGACCTCGCGAAGCATCGGCCGAACCAGCTTTCCGGCGGCCAGCGCCAGCGCGTTGCGATCGCTCGCGCGCTCGTTGCGCATCCGAAGATCATCCTCGCCGACGAGCCGACGGCCAATCTCGATCACAAGACGGGCAGCAGGATCCTGCGGCTCATGCGCCGGATCAACCGCAAGGCCGGCGCCACGTTCGTCTTCTCGACGCACGACAAGCGCGTCATCGACATGGCCGACCGCCGCGTCGATCTCGAGGACGGCGAGATCATCCGCTTCGGCGTGCGCAGGGGCAAGGAATGGCTCTATGCGATGGAGCGTGAAACTGACGACGGCACCGACGATCAGGACACGGAGACGCAGTCGGTCAAGTGACGTTCGCCACGTCGCGCTTCATGATCAGACGTTCAAGCGGAAGTCGGATCGATCGTCCAGCGACGGGCCGCGAAGGGCCGATGCGTCCCATGAACACTGCGTTCGCGACGCTCTTCGGGGCGACGAGGTCGCGCAGCCGGTGGTCGATCTCCTCTGCGCGCTTGAACCCGTGCTCGACGGTCGTGAAGCGCCGGCGTTCGCGCGCGTACCGGGCGAAAACGAGCGGCGTGTAGTTCGGCTGGATCTGCAGACCGAGCCGCGTCGCTTCGAGCCAGAAGCGCTGCACGTGCCGGCCCGCGTCGATGCGGCGCTCGATCGTCGTAGGCTCGGCGTCCGCGATCATGACGAAATGCGCGCTGCATGCAAGCGCGGGAATGACGTCGAGCGAGATCCGCGGCATCCACGTTCCTCCGGCGAAGCGGTTCAGACGATCGACGCGCGACCAGCTCTTCATCGCCCAGCGCATGACATGCAGCAGCACGGGATCGGCGCCCAGCGCGGCATCGGGCAGCCGGTCCTCGCTCGTCTTCGCGTGCCACGCGATGACGTCGCGATGCACGGCATAAGCCTCGGGTGTCGTCAGCCGGATGAAGGCGCTGCGAAACGACAGTTGCGCCATGCGCCGCCGATCGCGCGCGGACGCGAACCACAGCACGCGATAAGGCCGCGCGGCCGTTTCGAGGGCGCCGCGCTGCTCTTCCGTCAACGGAGTTGCACGCATGGTGCGCCGTTGCACCGTTCGCTCGGCGATGTAAGCGACGCGCGGATCTTCGGGTTGCGCCGGCGCGGCATCGAGCCGCACTGGATAGACGATGTGGCGATCCGAGACTTCGCGCGGTGCGCCGATGTGCGCTACCGCGCCGAACTGCGTCGCCGCGACCGCGATCGTTTCCAGCAGCGCGCCATGCGCGAGCTGGCTCGCCCAACCGTCGAGGTCGTAGACGCACGTCTCGCGCGTGTCGTGACCGTGAACGAGGATCTCGCGGTCGGACGCGACCTCGAAGCGCCATGGCTGCGTGTTGTCGCCGCTTGGCGCCCATCGCGCGAGTTCGAGGACGTTCAGCGCGAGCATGCGGTCACGCGCGTTTGCGCAAGAGCTCGCGCATGGCGAGCGAAGTCGCTGCGCGCTGCAACGGGTTGCGCCAGCCTCCCGGGCGCCAGGTTCGCACGAGCGCGTTGCGGTAGGCGTCGAAATGGACGCCATGCGGTGCCGCGCGAACCTTGCCTCTTCCGAGCAGGATCTTGAGCGCTTCCGCCGCGGCGACGGCGGCGCAGGCCTGACACGCAATCGACATCGACGGCCCGCGCTGCGCCGCCAGGTCGACGAACGACCGGTCGGCAAGATAGCGACGGTGGAGGAACGACGGCGCGAGACCGACGAGAAAGCGCACCGCCTTCTCGTCGTCGCTGCGGCCGGCGAGACCGAAGTAGTCGTCGAAGCTCATCGCGCCCGGCATGAAATTGAGAAGCGCCGCCCCCATGCCGAGCGGCGCCACGGTTGTTGCCGGAATGCCCTTCTTCGCGCAGGCCGCGAAGACGAACTCGCGCTCGCGCAACGCGAAGAAATCGAGGCCGTCGAGGAAGAGATCGACGCCGTCGAGGAACCGGTCGACGTTTTCCGCCGTGACGCCTTCGTCGAACGTCTCGATTGCAAGCGCCGGATTGATGTCGCGCGCCATCGCCGCCATCACGCCGAGCTTCGGTTGTCCCAGCGAAGTCATCGTCGCGCCGACCTGGCGGTTGAAGTTCGCAAGCTCGAACGTATCGAAGTCGGCGAGCGTGAAGCGTCCGACACCCAACCGAACGAGCGTCAGCAAATGGACGCCGCCGACGCCGCCGAGCCCGGCGATGGCGATACGCTTTCCGTTGAGCGCAGCCTGCTCGTCGCGCGTGACCCAGCCCAGATTGCGGCCGAACGCCGCCACGTATTCGAATTTCTGCGCCGGCACTAGAAGCTGAAGCGAACTTCGGTATAGACGCGGTCGCGGTTGTCGTACTGACCGAAGAGCCCGAACCGCGAGCCCTCGAAAATGTCGGCGCCGAATACGATCCGCCAGTTCCGTTCGAAATCCCAGACGAGGCGCGGGCGCAGAAGCCAGTCGGTGCGATTGACGCTCGAGATCAGCATGACCTGCGCCTCGAGACGGTTCGCGAGCTTGCCCGCCAGCAGCAGCGACACGCCGGTCTCGTGCTTGTCGGGGATGATGTCGGAGTCGTGGTTCAGGAACGCTCGCTGGAACGCCTGGAGGTTGAGTCGCGCATCGTTGGGCAAGGCGAAGTCGAGGCCGACGATCCAGTCGATGGCGTTCTGCTTCGCCATGCCGTCCTCGTCGAGGAAGCGCGCGACAGGATAGCGGCGTCCGCGCGTGTAGACGACCTCGCTCTTGAGCACGACCGAGCCGAAGTCTTTCGCGAGCGTTCCGCCGACCTGATGGATGCGGTCGTGCCGCGGCTCGTAGATATACGCCGGAAACGGCGATGCGACCACGCGGCGATAGAACGCCGGCGTTGCGTCCATGCTTCCGTAATAGAACGCCGACAGATCCCAACCCGCATTCAGCGTCGACAAGCGAACGCCGTAGTTGCTGTTCTCGAGCTTGCGTGCGGGCCGGCGGTCGCCCTCGATGATCGTGGCGAGGCCCGGCGGCGGCGGAATCACCGCAGGGAAGAACTCGCCGCCCGGCTTGCCGATCTCGTCGAACGTCGGCAACGGAATCCAGAGGACTTCCGCGTGGACGTTGTTGCGAAACGTCTCGGCGCGCACCGCCCATTGCGGAATGCGCAGCACATCGAATTCGGGGAGGATGAACTCGCGCAGGTCCCTCGCCGACACGACATCGGCGAAGAACAGTCCGACGACCTCGCCCCACACGATGTGTTGGCGCCCGAGGCGAACTTCCACGTCGCCGCCGAGGAAATCGAGATAGTTCTCGCGCAGCATCGCTTCGAAGCGCTGATCGCGGCGAACGGCGTCGGGATAGAAGTCGGTGACGTGGAACACGGCGTCGTAGTCGACGCGCCCGCCGGCGCGCCAGCGAACGGCTTCGCTGAAGCGGCCTTGAGCGCCGACCTCGGCACGCGTGCGAAGCTTGGACCAGTGGTTCGGATCGGCGACGGTCCGCGCGGCTTCGAATTGCACGAAGCCGCGCAGCCCCCTCGGCATCGGCGGCACATCGCGATCGACGACCTTCTCGGAGGGCGCGATCGGCTTTTTCGGGTCCTTGTCTTCGTCGTCGTCCTCGAACAGCGAGTCGCGCGAGGGCCGCGAGCCGGTTGCCGGCTTCGTGGCTGCGACCTGAAACGGATCACTAGCGGAACTCGGGGCCTCGACGCGCGTCCGAACAGGGGACGACCTTGCAAGCTGCAGCGACCTCCACCTGTGCGGAAGCGGTATCGTGTCGGCATTGGCAGCGGCGTTCGTCTGCCCGACGGAAGACAAATCCGCAGCAGCGGTCGCAGGCGAAAATGCGGCGATGATCAGCGCCAGCGCACCGCAGGCGAGGCATCTCGTACTTGCGCCGTCAATCGGCTGTCGTCGTCGTTGTCTCGGCCCTTCGACGTGTTGCCGCGCAGCGATGTGCCGTTTCATCTAATTTTCGCGACTTCCTCTATGACGCCTCGAAACATCCCCCTGCTCAAACGGCGCCGGCTGATGCTCGGCGTGCTCGCCGGTTCAGCGGCGATCCGCAGCGCATTCGCAAGCGATGTACAGAGCGAACGCGAAGACGATCCTGCCGCGCGCAGTATATTGGAAAAGGCCGATCGAATACGTTTTCCGCAGGAGGGTTTCCAGGTCGAGATCGCTGTCACAACGTCGAGCGGTGGCCAGGTGACAGAGGAGCGCAAGTACCGTGTGCTATCGAAGGGCAATGACAACACGGTGGTCATGATCACCGAGCCCGCGTCGGAGCGCGGGCAGATCATGCTGATGAAGGGGCGGGACCTGTGGGTGTTCCTGCCGAACGTCTCGCAGCCGGTTCGTCTTTCGCTCGCGCAGCGGCTGACCGGGCAGGTCGCCAACGGCGATCTCGCGCGAGCCAACTTCGTCGGCGACTACACGCCGCGACTCCGGCGCAGTGAATCGTTCGAGGGGGAACCGCATCACGTGCTCGAGCTCAACGCCGTCGATCGCGCCATCACCTATCAGCGTGTTCTCTATTGGGTGAAGCAGGCGAGCGCCGAGCCGACGGCAGCGGAGTTCTACTCACTGTCCCACCGACTTCTGAAAACCTGCCGCTACCAGAACTACGCGAAGCTCGGCGGCCGGTTGCGCCCGACGCGACTGCTGCTCCAGGACGGGCTCCGCAAGGGCGAGCAGTCGACGATGGACTACAGCGGGATGAAGATGCGCGACCTGCCCGACCGCATGTTCACCAAGGAGTACCTGCGCAAGCTCGACGGTTGAGCCGTTCGCCCCGCGCTCAAGACGAAAGTCCGCGCAGTCGCTTCAGCACGCCGGCTTCCTCGTTCGGTGCGAAGAAATACGGATAGAAAGTCTTCGTCTCGCCCCGCGCTTCGGTGCCTCTGCCCCCGTACTGCGCGATGCCCTCTGCGACGGTCGAGAAGGCGACCCAAAGCAGCACCGCCGGCGCGTCGACACGCTGGCACATCCGCTCGTCGCCGAGCAACTCGAAGTTGAGCGCGCGCCTGTAGAAAGGCACGTGCCGCGGGTTGACCTCAATGACCGCATGTGTGCTGCCACGCATCAGAGCCGCGTATAGGTATGCGGTATGGAACATGCCGGCCAGCACCGGCTTGCTCGCGACGGTCCTGTTGACGGCGAGCCGCGTGAACTCGCACAAGCGGAAACGCTGAGCACGCAGCGCGTTGACCTCGTCCGGGTAGAGGTCGTCCGCAGCCAGGCCCTTCTTCGAGTCAAGGCGAACGCCCACCGTGCCGACCAGGTTACCCTCGTCGTAGGCGATGAACGTATGAAGACTGCGTTCTTTCCTCCATCCTGGCGGTTGGTAGCCGCGGTCTTCATAGCGCGTCTCGACCAGCGTGCCGGCCTGAAGGCGGCCGCCGCGCAACTGGGAGATGCGGATCTTGAAGCCGTCGCGCAGCGTCGCCGGATCGTAGAGCGCTGGCACATCGGCTTCGGTCAGCGTCAGATTGCGAAACCGCAGCGGGCGGTCGCCATAGACGGTCTCGCCGGTGCTGTGCGCAAGCGCGTAACCCTGCTTCTCGGCATTCTCGTTCAGCCGGGACATCGACGGCGCGAGCTTCGCGTGCTTGAAGAGCTCGAGGAATTTTTTGAGCGACGTCAACGTCGGGATCGCGTTATGACAAGTGAAACGGGATCGACTGCGCCGCAGGCACGGCTCAACGGTGCTTGCGGACGCATTGCCGGAAACTGGAGTCCGCTTGAGGAGGCCGAATCGCGATCATCGACTGAACCGCCGGCGTCAATGCGAAGGCCCTCCAGCGCCGCCTGCGAGCGAGTATAGCGTCATCGATGCGCGAGCGCCGCTTCCCTGAATGGCAAGGTAGGACAACCGATGTCGTGACAGTGCATTGATATAATCGCCGCTTTGGCCAAGTAGCTCAGTTGGTAGAGCAGAGGACTGAAAATCCTTGTGTCGGTGGTTCGATTCCGCCCTTGGCCACCAGGATTTCGTGCAGCGGTCGCAGGACCGCGCGCTCAAATCCGAGGGTGGCGGTGGTCTTGGCCACCAGGATCTCGCGCAGGCGGCCCAAGGGCGGCCTCCTCAGCGGGTCGTTCGCGCCGGCCGGGCAACGTCCAATGAGCATTCGCTTCCAGGAGGAGCTTCGATGACGATTGCGCAACGCGTGACACGTCGGCTCGCCATCGGCGCCGGCCTCGCGCTGCTGTTCACCGCCACCGTTCAAGCGCAGGGGACGCAAGCCCCGATCCGCATCGGCAGCACGCTGGCCTTGACCGGACCGCTCGCGGCAACCGGTCTCGTGCACAAGGTCGCGGGCGAGATCTATATCGAGCAGCTCAACAAGCGCGGGGGCTTGCTCGGACGCAAGGTCGAGTGGATCGTCAAGGACGACCAGAGCAAGCCCGACCTCGCTCGCACGCTCTACGAACAACTGATCACGGCCGATAAGGTGGATCTGTTGATGGGGCCGTATGCGACCGGCGCGATCCTGTCGGCAATGGGCGTTGCGCAGCGCTACAACAAGGTCCTCATCCACCACACGTTCGGCATCCCGTCGCTCGCGAAGTACGACATGCACTTCCCCGCGTGGTCGCTCGGGCACGATCCCGGCGTCACCGTGCCGAACACGGTGATCGACATGCTCGCCGCGACGCCGAAGCCGCCGAAGACGATCGCCGTGGTGACGAGCAAGTTTCCTTCGGTGCACTTCATGTCGCTCGGTGCGCGCGAGATCGCGAAGAAGCGCGGGCTCTCGGAAGTGCTGTTCCTGGAATGGGATTTTGGCAACCTCGACTTCGGCCCGATCGCGGCCCGCGTCAAGGATGCGAAGCCGGACTTCGTCTGGGTCGGCGCAATCGGTCTCGAGGGGAACCAGTTGCTCGAGGCGATGCACAAGATCGATTACGCGCCGCCGCTGCACTTCCACATGTATCCGGCGCCGGGGCCGATGTCGAAATCGACTTACACGAAAAACGCGTTGTCGATGACGATCTTCGAGGAGAGCGCGCCGTTCACGACCAATCCGGGCGCCGCCGAGTTCATCCCGCTCTACCACGACCGTGCGGCCAAGGCGGGAATCCCGGACAACTCTGTCGAGACGCAGGCGGCGGCCTCGTACACCGCATGGCAGATCCTCGAAGCGGGCGTCAAAGGCACGAACAGCCTGGACGACAAGGCGATCGGCGCGTGGCTCAAGAAGAACCGCGTCGATACGCTGCAGGGCAAGCTGCGCTTCGACGGCCCCAGCAATTACGGCGATGACCTGATGCGCGTGAAGCAGGTGCAGAACGGCCGCTGGGTCATCGTCTGGCCGAAGGAGTATGCCGCGCCGGGCGCGCGCCTGCAGCTGCAGTAGGCGCGTCCACGACAGTCGCCGATGACGTTGCCGAGCGCAGCGCTCGTTGCGCAGTCCGCGCTTTCGGGTCTCTTCATTGGCGCGCTGTATGGTCTCCTGGGACTCGGGCTCGGATTGTCGTGGGGACTTCTGCACCTCATCAATCTCGCGCACTTCGCGTTCGCGTTCCTTGCCGCGTATGTCTGCTATCAGCTCGCGACGGTCGGCGGCGTCGATCCGCTGGTCACGCTTGCGATCATCGTTCCGGCGTTCTTCGCGCTCGGCGTGCTCGTTCAGTGGTTGTTGTCGCGTTTCGCCGTATCGCCGCTCAACTCGCTGCTCGTGACGTTCGGCCTGACGGCGATCATCGAGGCCGGCATCCAGGCGGTGTGGACCGCCGACTTCCGCAAGCTCGACTCGGCGTATGCCCAGCAGAAGTTTCGCATCGGTGAGCTGTTCGTGCCGGTGCCGGAACTGCTGACGCTCGTCATCTCCGTCGCGCTCGCGGTCGCGATCTGGGCGGCGATGCGCTACACCGATCTCGGCCGGGCGCTTCGCGCGGCTGCGGAAGACGGGCCGATCGCTTCGGCGTTCGGCGTCAACCGCCGCGCGCACGCGCTCATGCTGTCGGGCGTATGCACGGCGCTTGCGGGCATCGCGGGCGTCTGCCTCGCGCTCTCCTTCACGCTCACGCCGGCGCAGATCTATGCATGGGTCGGTGTCGTGTTCGCCGCCGTGATGCTCGGCGGACTCGGCAGCGCGCTCGGGCCGCTCGTGGCGGGCATCATCATCGGATTGTCCGAAGCGTTGACGATGGCTGTTGCGTCGCCGTCGTGGGCGCCGATCGTGTCGTTCACATTGCTCATCATCATACTGCTCGTGCGTCCGGGGCGCGCCTGAACGTCGACCGAACGCTGGTTGCGATCGTGGCGGCGGGCGTGCTGCTCGCCGCGTTGCCGCTGGCCGGCTTGCCCGCTTTCTACGAGTCTTTTCTCTACCTTGTCCTCCACTGGGTCGTGCTCGCGACATCGTGGAACCTGTTGTCGGGCTACGCCGGGTACTTTTCGTTCGGCCACGGCGCCTTCTTCGGCGCCGGCGTGTATACGACGGCGACGCTCGCCGGTCGCTTCGACATGTCGTTCCTCGCAACGCTGCCGTTCGCCGCGTTGATCCCCGCGTTGCTCGGTGTCGCGCTCGGCGCAGTCGTCTTTCGCGTGAAGCGCGTGCGCGGCGAGCTCTTTGCGCTCCTCACGCTCGCCGTGACGTTCGTCCTCGCGACGATCGTGCTGAACACGCCGATCGATGGCGGCCCCGGGGTCTATCTGTCGACGGTCGCGATTCCGCGGATCGCGCCAACGCCTTCCGGCGCGTTCTACCTGATGGCGGTGGTGCTGGCGACGGTGACGCTCGTCATCGCCTATCGCGTCCGCAAGGCGCGATTCGGCGTCGGGCTCTTCGCGATCCACGACGACGAGGATGCCGCCGAGGTGATGGGCGTTCCGACTTTTCGGTACAAGCTGGCGGCGTTCGGCTTGTCCTGCGGGCTCGCCGGTGTCGCGGGCGGCATCCATGCGGTGTTCGTGTCGTACGTGACGGCCGGCAGCACGTTCAACATCACGGTGCCGCTGACCGTTGTGCTGATGAGCGTGCTCGGGGGCACGCGGCACTGGGCCGGACCCGCGCTCGGGGCGCTGGTGATCACCGCGCTGCTCTACGCGTTCACCGCCGGCGATCAGGCGGTCTTTGGCAAGGCGGTCGTCGGCGCGGTGCTCGTCGCTGCCGTGTTGTTCATGCCCGAAGGCATCCTGCGACGCGCAACGCTTCGCAGCGACCGGGCGCTCGTCACGGCGACGCGCGAATCTTCCGACGACGTCGATGCGCCGACCGAGGCGGTCGCGAAGGCATCGACGGCGCAACCGATCCTCACAGTCCGCGGCGTGCGCAAGTCATTCCGCGGCGTGCGCGCGCTCGAGGGCGTCGACCTCGACGTGCGCGACGGCGAGATCCTCGGCCTGCTCGGGCCGAACGGGTCCGGCAAGTCGACACTGATCAATGTCGTCAGCGGGCACTACGCGGCCGACGCAGGCAGCATCGTGTTCTGCGATCGCGAGCTCGTCGGGTTGCCTGCGCATCGCATCGCGCGGGCCGGCCTCGCCCGCACGTATCAGATTCCGCGGCCGTTCGCGCACCTCACGGTGCTCGACAATGTCGCGCTGTCGGCCATGTTCGGCGGCGCGGTGCTTGATCGGGGGAGCGCGCAGGCGACCGCGCTTCGCTGGCTCGCGTTCACGGGTCTCGATGCCCGCGCGGAGGCCTATCCGCCTGCGCTCAACCTGCATCAGACCAAGTTCCTCGAGCTGGCCCGTGCGCTCGCCTCCCGTCCGCGGGTCGTGCTGCTCGACGAGGTGCTCTCGGGGCTGACGCCCTCCGAGATCGACGAGGCCGTCGCGCTGATCCGCCGGATCCGCGACCAGGGGACGACGATCGTCCTCGTCGAGCACGTGATGCGCGTCGTCACGGAGCTCTCGGACCGTATCGTCGTGCTCGACCAGGGTCGCGTCCTTGCGCAAGGCAGCGTGCATGAGGTGATGCAGCGGCCGGACGTTGTCGCCGCGTACCTCGGGAAGCCGCATGCTTAGCGTTCGCAATGTGTCGACCGGTTACGGTGCCGCGACAGCGTTGTGGGACGTGTCGCTCAGCGTCGATGCCGGCGAGCTGGTTTGTGTCGTCGGACCGAACGGCGCCGGCAAGTCGACGTTGATCAACACGATCGCAGGCGTCAATGCGGTATGGAAAGGATCGCTGGCCATCGACGGTCGCGATCTCGCCGGCCTTGCGCCGCACCGGTTCTGCGAAACCGGGATTGCGCTCGTGCCGGAAGGCCGCCGTTTGTTCACCGGCATGACGGTGCGCGAGAACCTCGAGATCGGAAGCTATGTGCCGCGCGCGCGTGTCGAGCGCGCGCGCTCGCTCGACAGCGTGTGCGCGTTGTTTCCCGTCGTGCGCGATGTCCTCGGTCGCATTGCGGGAACGCTGTCAGGGGGGCAACAACAGATGGTCGCGATCGGCCGCGCGCTGATGGCGCGGCCACGGCTCCTGCTGCTCGACGAGCCGTCGCTGGGCCTCGCACCGGTCGTCGTGCAGGCGATGTTCGAGAAAATCTGCGAAGTCAACGCGGCCGGTACAGCGGTGCTGCTGGTCGAGCAGAATGTCACGCTCGCGCTCGCGATCGCCCGACGCGCCTACGTGCTCGACGAGGGGCGCGTCGTCGCGGAAGGGGCCCCCGATGCGTTGTCGTCGGATCCGGCATTGCGTCGCGCGTACTTCGGCATGGCAACGACCGACCGATGAATGAACAACCGCTGAAAATTCTCGGGATCGCAGGGAGCCTGCGCCAGGGCTCGTTCAATCGCCGGCTGCTCGACCATGCGTGCCGTCAGTCGACGCCTGCGGTTGCCATCGACGCGTTGGACATCGCCTCGGTGCCGCTGTACGACGCGGACATCGACACTGACGCGCAGCGACCGGCCGCCGTGCGGCGATTGAAGGACGCGATCGCCGCATCGGACGGCGTGCTGTTCGCGACGCCCGAGTACAACCACGGCGTGCCAGGCGTGATGCAGAACGCGATCGACTGGGCGTCGAGGCCGGCGTTCAAGTCGCCTTTCGTCGGGAAGCCGGTCGCGATGATGGGCGCTTCGGGCGGCGCCGGCGGCACGATGCGTGGCCAGCAGGCGTTGAAGCTCGTGTTGTTGTCGATGCTCGCGGAAGTCTTTCCGCATCCCGGCGTCGCCGTTCCGTACGCGAAGGACAAGTTCGACACGGACGGCCAGCTCGTGCATGAAGCGACGCGAGATTTCGTCAATGCATTCCTGCGCGACTTCGAAGCTTGGGTGCGCCGGCGGTTCAACGAGGGTTCCTCATGAAGCGAAGCAGCGAGCGCTTTCTCACGACGCACACCGGCAGCCTGCCGCGACCGCACGATCTGGTGCGGGCGATGTACGCGCGCGAGGACGGTGTGCCGGTCGAACCGGCGGCGCTCGAGCAGCGCGTCGCCGACGCAGTGGCCGAAACCGTCCGCAAGCAGGTCGACGCCGGCGTCGACATCGTCAACGATGGCGAGATGAGCAAGCCGAGCTATGCGACCTACATCAAGGATCGGTTGGCCGGGTTCGGCGGCACAGGCAACACGTTCGTCTATCAGGACTTGGCCGAGTTTCCGAACCTCGCGAAACGCGTGTTCGGCGACCCGGGGCGCTCCCGGCGCAAGACCCCCGCGTGCAATGCGGCGATCAGCGTTCGCGACGCGGAGGCAGCACGCATCGACGTCCAGCACGTGAAGCGCGCAACCCAGGGTGCCGCCGTCGAGGAAACGTTCCTGTCGGCAGCCTCACCGGGCGTCATCTCGCTGTTCTTCGCGAACGAGCACTACGCGAGCGAAGAGGCTTATCTCTTAGCGATCGCAGATGCGATGCGCCACGAATACGAGACGATCGTCGATGCCGGTCTTCTGTTGCAGGTCGATTGTCCCGATCTCGCGATGGGGCGGCACATCCAGTACGCGGCCCTGACGCTCGCGGAGTTTCGCGGCAAGGCCGAGCTCCACGTCGAGGCGCTCAACCATGCGCTGGCTAACGTGCCGGCGGATCGCGTGCGCATGCACCTGTGCTGGGGCAACTACGAGGGGCCGCACCATTGCGACGTGCCGCTTGCGGACATCATCGACATCGTGTTCAAGGCCAAGCCTGCGGCGATCTCGCTCGAGGCGGCGAATCCGCGGCATGCGCACGAGTGGACGGTGTTCGAGCGCGTGAAGCTTCCCGAAGGCAAGCTCGTCATCCCCGGCGTCATCGAATCGAAGAGCAATTTCGTCGAGCACCCGGAGCTCGTCGCGCAGCGCATCGGCCGTTACGCGAACCTCGTCGGCCGCGAGAACGTCATCGCCGGGAGTGATTGCGGCTATGGGACCTGGGTCGGCCAGGCCGCGGTCGACCCGGACGTCGTGTGGGCGAAGATGCGCGCGATGGCCGAGGGCGCGCGGCTCGCGTCGCGCGCGTTCTGGAAGCCCTGACGCGGGCGGCGGCAGCGCCGCCGACGCGACGCAGCGTCTGCTGCGCCACAGCGACGATCGCACGACGCCGACCAAAGCTTGCAACGGGCGCGTCGAGATCGCCGTGCGTCCGCACTACTAGCAGCGGTCGTTGGCGAACGGACCTGTCGGGTTCGACACGTCAGCAGTTAAAGGGGTGGTCGCGCAGGCACAGACGCTGAGCGCAAGCAGCGCGACGAGCAAGCGACGTTTCATCTCTGGCCCGCGGTGGAGGAGGACGGAGATACTCTACTCCGACGCGGAAACCGTGTGGTTCCAGAAGAAAAAAGCCGGGCGGCTGCCCGGCTTTTATGCGCGAGCACTGATCAGGCGGCCTGGATGTTCGTCGCCTGCTTGCCTTTCGGGCCGTTCGCCACTTCGAACGAGACCTTCTGGCCTTCTTTCAGCGTCTTGAATCCCTGACCCTTGATCGCCGTGAAATGCGCGAACAGGTCCTCGCCGCCGTCGTCCGGCTTGATGAAACCGAAGCCTTTCGCATCGTTGAACCACTTGACCGTACCGGTTGCCATGACTTCTTTTGAACCTCGAGATGAAAATGAAGGGGTGCCGGGCGCGCCCGGCGCGGTGTTGTGCGAATCTCAAGGTCGGCGGTACCAGAAGGGGCGGTGTGTTCCCTGGGAACCCGAAAGAATCCCGGGCCGCCCCGGTACGAAGTGCTTCGGCGCTTGAAACGGCAAACGACGGCGCGGATTATAGCAGCAGGAAACCGGCGGCTTGACAAGCCCCGCGCTTCGTGCAAGCGGGTAACACGGAGCAACCCGTTAGCGGCCCGTCGCGCCGAGCCGCTCGCGTACCAGCGCCGCGCCGGCGGCGAGCGCTTCGAGCTTCCCCCGCGCAATGGCGCGAGGCATCGGCAGCATCCCGCAGTTCGTGCAGGCAGAGAGCTTCGGGGGTGCAACGAAGCGCAGCGCGTTGGTCAACGTCGAGGCAACCTCCTCGGCGGTCTCGACGCGCTCGTTGGCCACGTCGATCGCGCCGACCAGCAGGTCCTTGCCTTCCAGCAGTGCCAGCAAGTCGATCGGCACGCGCGAGTTCGCGCATTCGAGCGACACCTGGTCCAGCGTCGACCGGGCGATCAGCGGGAACGTCTGTTCGTACTGCCGCCATTCGCCGCCGAGCGTCTGTTTCCAGTCGATGTTCGCCTTGATGCCGTAGCCGTAGCAAATGTGGACCGCAGTCGCGCAGCCGAGACCTTCGGCGGCCCGCTCCAGCGCCGCGAGGCCGAAGTCGCGCACTTCGTCGAAGTAAACGTTGAACGCCGGCTCGTCGAACTGGATCACGTCCACGCCGGTCGCGGCGATCTCGCGTGCTTCCTCGTTCAGGATCACCGCGAATGCGTTGGCGAGCGCTTCACGGCTGCCGTAATGCGCGTCGTGCAGCGTGTCGACCATCGTCAACGGGCCCGGCAGCGTGACCTTCGTCCGGCGTCTTGCAATCGATCGGAGAAAGACGGCGTCGTCCACGAAGACGGGCCGCGTCCGCGCGACGGGTCCGGTGACGACCGGAACGTCGGCGTCGTAGCGGTTGCGGATGCGCACCGTGCGCCGGTGCTCGAAGTCGATCCCGTCGAGCGCCTCGATGAACGTCGTCACGAAATGGCGCCGCGTCTGCTCGCCATCGCTGACGATGTCGAGTCCCGCTTGCTCCTGTTCGCTGACGACGATGCGCACCGCGTCGCGCTTCGCTTCCTCCAGCGCGTCGCCTTGCACCTTCCACGCGGCCCAGAGCTTCTCGGGCTCGGCGAGCCAGGACGGTTTGGGGAGGCTGCCGGCGAGCGTTGCAGGGATCAGCATGTCAGGTATCAGAGGTCAGGTATCAGCGATCAGAGTCAAGGCCGTCGTTATACTCCGGGCGCTTTCTGATGCCTGACGCCTGATACCTGATACCTGATGCCTGTAGTCCTCTACGCCGATTACGACTACGGCGACGTGACCGCCGAAATCGATCTGTTCGCGCGACATGGCATCGACGTGCGCACTGCGCAATGCCGGACCGAGGACGAAGTGATCGACAACGCGCGCGGATGCTTCGGCATCTTGCTGCAGTACGCGCCGATCACCGAGCGCGTCGTGCAGTCACTGCCGGAGCTTGGCATCGTGAGCCGCGTCGGCGCCGGCTACGATACGGTCGACGTCGACGCGTGCGCTCGTCACGGCGTCTGGGTCGCGAACTCGCCGGATTACGGCATCGGCGAAGTTGCCACGCATGCGCTTGCGCTCGCGCTCGCGTTGACGCGCAACATCGTTGCCTATCACCGCGACATTACCGGCGGCACGTGGAGCTATCTGTCGTCGGGCGAGCTTCGCCGGCCGCGCGAGCTGACGCTCGGGATCGTCGGCCTGGGCCGCATCGGCAAGCGCATGGCGCACATCGCCCGAGAGACGTTCCGGCGCGTCGTCGCATTCGACCCCTATCTGATCGACGGCGACTTTCCGAGCTACATCGAGCGCGTGACGACGCTGGAGGCGCTTGCGAGTCACTCCGATGTCGTTTCGCTGCACACGCCGTTGACGCGCGAAACGCGCGGCATGATCGATGCCCGCTTTCTCGCCGCGATGCCGCGCGGCGGTTTCCTGGTCAACACCGCCCGGGGCGCGATCGTCGATCCCGACGCCGTCCTCGCCGCGCTGGACTCCGGCCAGCTCGCCGGCGCGGGCCTCGACGTGCTGCCGAACGAGCCGGTCGCGACCGACTCGCGGCTGACGCGTCATCCGAAGATCGTGCTGACGCCGCACGCGGCGTTCTATTCCGTCGAATCGGAGCGCGAGCTCCGGCGCAAGGCTGCCCATAACCTGGTCAGCTGGTTGAAGACCGGGCGCCCCGCGTACGTCGTCGCCAAGGGGACCCGCGTCCCGGCCTGACCTTCCGATCCCGCGCCGCGCTTGCGATCGGCGGGGCGATCGGTACATGATGCGCGGGAAACTTTGATCGACATCGATGCAAAACTGGTCCATGGTCCCAGGACGGCGTGCGTTACTCGTTTCTGACCGCTTTCGCTGATGGCCAGCGTCAGCATCCGTGCGGTGAAAAAGCGCTTCGGCGAGGCGCAGGTTCTGCACGGGGTGTCGATCGAGATCCCCGACGGCTCGTTCACCGTGTTGGTCGGTCCCTCGGGCTGCGGCAAGAGCACGCTCTTGCGCATGGTGGCGGGACTCGAGAACATCAGCGACGGCGAGATCGCGATCGGCGGCACCGTCGTCAACCACGTGCCGCCGAAGCAGCGCGACATCGCGATGGTGTTCCAGAACTACGCGCTTTATCCGCACATGACGGTGCGCGACAACATGGCGTTCTCGCTCGTGCTCGCCAAGCGCGACAAGGCGTTCATCACCGATCGCGTCGGCAAGGCCGCGGCGATCCTCGGCCTTACGCCGCTGCTCGAGCGCTTTCCGCGCCAGTTGTCGGGCGGACAGCGGCAGCGCGTCGCGATGGGCCGCGCCATCGTCCGCGATCCGCAGGTGTTCCTGTTCGACGAGCCGCTCAGTAACCTCGATGCGAAGCTGCGCGTCGCGATGCGCACCGAGATCAAGGAACTGCACCAGCGGCTCAAGACGACATCGGTCTATGTCACGCACGACCAGATCGAAGCGATGACGATGGCCGACCAGATCGTCGTCATGCACGACGGCCGCATCGAGCAGGTCGGCTCGCCGCTCGACCTCTACGACCGGCCGATGAACCGTTTCGTCGCCGGCTTCATCGGCTCGCCGGCGATGAACTTCATCGATGGCGCGCAGCGCGAAGGCACGCTGTCGACGGCGAGCGGCGCGCAGCTGCCGCTTGGCGCCGCGCACGCGGCCAACGAAGGACGGGCGATGGTCTACGGCATCCGACCCGAGCATCTCGATCTCGTCGATGGCGAGCCCGGCGCGGCGGACGGCGCTTTCGACGCCGAGGTCGTCGTCGTGGAACCCACTGGCAGCGAGACGCAGCTCTTCGCGCGTCTTGGCGAACAGGAGATCGTCGCGATCTTTCGCGAGCGACACGATTTCGCGCCGGGGCAGAAGATCAGGCTCAAGCCACGCGCGAAGGCGGCGCACCTTTTCGACGCGGGAAGCGGCCAACGGATCTAGCCGCCGCCCGCTTGAGCGACAACGAGAAAGATCCATTCATTCCGCCGGAGGAGAACCTGGTCATGTCAAACAGCCGTTTCACTCGTCGTGACGTTCTGAAGACCGGCGCCGCAGTCGCCGGCGCGAGTGCCCTCAATCTCACCCTGTGGGCGCAGGCCTGGGCGCAATCCTCGCCGTTCAAGCCGGAAAAGGGCGTGCCGATCACGCTGTTGCGCTGGAAGCGGTTCGTGCAAAGCGAGGAGGACAGCTTCATGGCGCTCGTCGCCGCGTTCTCGAAGGCGACCGGCGTCGATGTGAAAGTCATCCACGAGTCGCTGGATGACGTGCAACCGAAGGCAAGCGTGGCCGCGAACACCAACCAAGGTCCCGACATGTTCTGGGGGCTGTATTCCTTGCCGCATCTGTTCCCCACGAAGGTGATCGAGGTTACCGACGTCGCGAACTATCTCGGCAAGAAGTACGGCGGCTGGGTGCCGACCGCCGAGGTGTACGGCAAGAGCAAGGGCAAGTGGATCGCGATTCCGGTCGCGTACAACGGCAACGTCATCAACTACCGCCAGAGCATGATCGAGAAGGCGGGCTTCAAGGAGATTCCAAAAGAGACCGCCGGCTTCCTCGAGATGATGAAGGCGTTGAAGGACAAGTCGACGCCGGGAGGCTTTGCGCTCGGCCGCGCATCGGGCGATGGCAACGCGTGGGTGCATTGGGTGCTGTGGTCGCAAGGCGCGAACCTGGTCGACAAGGACGACAAGGTGATCATCAACTCGCCGGAGACGGTGAAGGCGCTCGAGTACGCGAAGGCGCTGTCCGACACGTTCGTGCAGGGCACGGCGTCGTGGAACGACGCGTTCAACAACAAGGCGTTTCTCGAGAGCCAGATTTCGCTGACCAACAACGGCGTGTCGATTTATGCCGCCGCCAAGGCCGCGGCCGCGAAAGGCGATGGCAAGGCGAAGGAAGTCATGGACGACATGAACCATGCGGTATGGCCCGTGGGTCCGGTGGGCAAGCCGACCGAGTTTCACATCGCCTATCCGCTGATGATCATGCGTTACTCGAAGGCGCCGAATTCGTGCAAGGCGTTCGTGGCGTTCATGCTGGAAGCAGAGCAGTACAACAAGTGGCTGATCGACTCCGTCGCGTATCTGACGCATCCGCTCAACGCTTACGACGAGAACCCGGTGTGGAAGACCGATCCGAAGCTTTCGATCGTGCGCGACGTCGCGAAGCGGACGTTGACCGCGGGCGGTCAAGGTTCGGTTGGCGAGAAGGCGGCTGCCGCGTTGGCCGACTTCGTCGTGCTCGATATGGTGGCGTCGGTATGCACCGGTCGTGCCACGCCGAAGGAAGCGATCGCGGTTGCTGAACGGCAGGCGAAGCGAATTTATCGCTAACGCTGACGGGAACGCGGGTACCGAGGCGAGTTCCGCGCCGGTACCCGCAGACGGATGCGCCGTGCTTGCCGCGCTCAACAACAACCGCAACCTGCTGGGGCTTGCTTTCATGCTGCCCGCGGCGGCGTTTCTCCTGCTGTTCCTCGTCTATCCACTGGGGCTCGGCATCTGGCTCTCGTTCACCGATGCGAAGATCGGCGAGAGCGGCAACTTCGTCGGTCTCGACAACTACGAGTGGATCATCGGCGACTCCAAGTTCCAGACGGCGGTGTTCTTCACTATCCTCTACACGGTCGTCGCGAGCGTGTTCAAGTTCGGCATCGGCCTCTACCTCGCGATCCTGTTGAACGAGAAGCTGCCGTTCAAGGCGATCATCCGCGCGATCGTGCTGATCCCGTTCATCGTGCCGACGGTGCTCTCGGCGATCGCCTTCTGGTGGATCTTCGACCCGCAGTTCTCGGTCGTGTCGTGGTCGCTCAAGAAACTCGGCCTCATCAGCGGCAACATCGACTTTCTCGGCGATACGTGGAACGCGCGCTGGAGCGTGATCTTCGCCAACGTGTGGCGCGGCGTGCCGTTCATCGCGATTTCGCTTCTGGCCGGGCTGCAGACCGTGCCGCCGTCGCTCTATGAAGCCGCGACGCTCGACGGCGCCTCGCGCTGGCAGATGTTTCGCAAGATCACGTATCCGCTGCTGACGCCGATCATCGCCGTCGTGATGACGTTCTCCGTGCTGTTCACGTTCACCGATTTCCAGCTGATCAAGGTGCTTACCAATGGCGGTCCGGCGGGCGCGACCGAGTTGATGGCCACGATGAGCTACAACACGGCGATCCTTGGCGGCCGCATCGGCGAAGGCTCGGCGATCTCCACCGCGATGGTGCCGTTCCTGCTCGCGGCGATCATGGTGTCGTGGTTCGGCTTGCAGCGACGCAAGTGGCAGTCGGGGGAAGGCCATGAGTAACGGTCGCGTCGCGGCCACGGCAGTCGTCGCGAGCGACCAGACCGAAGGGATGAGCTATCTGTCGACGCTCCCGAACCGACTGGTGCGCGTCTATCTGCCGCTCGCGCTCATCGTCTTCGTGCTGCTGTTCCCGTTCTACTGGATGACGATGACGGCGGTGAAGCCGAAGGAGCATCTGCTCAATCTCGACGCGCACAACCCGTTCTACACGCTGACGCCCACGTTCGAGCACATCCACGAGCTGCTGTTCAAGACCGATTACCCGCAGTGGCTGTGGAACACGATGTTCATCGCCGTGTCGGCGACGATCCTGTCGCTGATCGCCAGCGTGTTCGCCGCCTATGCGATCACGCGCATTCGCTACAAGGGCGCGCAGTGGGTCGGCGGGGCGATCTTCCTCGCCTATCTCGTGCCGCCCTCGATCCTGTTCATCCCGCTGTCGACCGTCGTCTTCCAGTACGGCCTGTTCGACACGCCGTTCGCCCTGATCCTCACCTATCCGACAATCCTGATTCCGTTCTCGACGTGGCTCCTGATGGGCTACTTCAAGACGATTCCGTACGAGCTCGAGGAGTGCGCGCTGATCGATGGCGCGAGCCGCTGGCAGATCCTGACGAAGATCGTGCTGCCGCTCGCCGTGCCCGGCTTGATCTCCGCGTCGATCTTCTGCCTGACGCTGTGCTGGAACGAGTTCATCTATGCGCTGACGTTCATCAACAGCACCGAGAAGAAGACCGTCCCCGTCGCGATTCTTTCCGCGTTCACTGACGGCGACCAGTACCGCTGGGGGTCGCTGATGGCGGGCGCGCTCGTCGGGTCGCTGCCGCTCGTGATCCTCTATGCGTTCTTCGTCGAGCATTACGTGTCGGCAATGACGGGCGCGGTCAAGGAGTAGGTCGTTGAGGATCCGCTTCGTCGGCCTGGGCGCGATGCCGATTTCCTCGCGAGCGACCTCTCGAGCTATCTGACCGGCCGCGAGATTGACGTCAACGGCGGGTCGCACATCCGTCGACGGCTACAATGCCGGAAACACCGTTCGAGGAGCGCCCCATGGAGGTCAAGGACAGGATCCATCAGCAAGTCACGCAGAACCCGGTCGTGCTCTACATGAAGGGCACGCCGCAATTTCCTCAGTGCGGCTTCTCGGCGACCGTTGCCGAGATCCTGAAGCGCTCCGGCGTGACCGACTACGTTGCCGTCAATGTGCTCGAGGATCCGGAGATCCGCCACGGCATCAAGGAATACGCGAACTGGCCGACGATCCCGCAGCTCTACGTCAACGGCGAATTCGTCGGCGGGTGCGACATCCTGCGTGAGATGTACGCGAGCGGGGAGCTGAAGCAGTTGTTCGAGAAGACGCCGGGTTGACAGGTGCACCGAGGTAAGCAGCGACGTCGCAAGCGGACAAGCACGAGGGGAGCCGCAGCTTTAGGCAACGCGGACGACCGCGCCGGCGTGTAGTCTGATCGGCGCCCCGATGTTCGATCGCGCAAGGGGACGCGATGTGTAGACGAGCCTGGTCGCAAGCATTCGGCGCAATGCTGATGCTCGCCGTCGCGTTGCTCGCAAGCCGCGGTTGGGCGCAACCCGGGCCCGGGCGAACGACCGGCCTGCAGTTTCGCACGCACACCGTCATCGACCAGCAGCAGGGCAACCTCGTCATGGGAACGCTGACCGTTCCCGCGCAGTGGCAGGTCAGCACGCATGTGCAGTGGACGTACGCGGACGTGAGCCTGCCGTTGCGCACGTTCATCCGCGCCGAGGCGCCGGACCGATCGGCGTGGGTCGAGTTCTTTCCGGTGGAGATCTTCTCGTGGCTCGAGCCGGTGCCGATGACGACGCCGGTCGGCGCGCGCAATCTCGGCATGATCCATGTGCCGAACGTCGACATTCGGCAGGCGATGCAGCACTTCGTCGTCAATGCGTATCGCGCGCAACCGTCGTTGCGCGTCGTGAGCACGCGGTCGGTCGATCCGGCGCGCCTCGCCGCGGTGTTCGGCCAACCGGCGACTCCGGGCGATGCATTGGGCGCGCGTCTGAACTACGTTGCGAACGGCCAGCCGGTGGAAGAAGACATCTACGGGCTGCTGGGCAAAGCGAATCGCATTCCGTACACCGGCCGGCAAGGGACGTCGTACGAGAACCAGCGCGTGCTGGTCTACGTGCACGCGCTCGGCGCGACCAACGGGCAGCTCGACAGCGTCTATCCGCTGCTGACGTTCATCGCCGGCTCGCTGAAGGTCGACCCGAGCTGGGAAGCGCATCGCCAGCGCGTTTACAAGGCGGTCTCCGATGCGTTCAACCGGAACGTGGCCCAAGGCTATAGCGTCATCGACGCCGCGGGCGCGACGTCGCGAATGATCAGCGCGGGCAACGATGCGATGCTGAACTCGATGCAGGCGCAGCGTCAGGCGCAGGCGCAGCGAGATGCGCAGCTGAGAGCCTCTGCCAGGGCGCGCGGTCCGAACGACTCTTTCTCGCAATACCTGCGCGGCACGGAGCGCATGAAGGACCCGTACTGGGGCGAGTCAGAGCGGTCGTACCATCAGCGCTACCACTGGACCGACGGCCACGGCAACTATCGCAGCAGCAACGACGCGTCGTTCAATCCGAACGTCGGCGCGGGCGGCGGCGTGAACTGGCAGCGGATGGAACCCGCGCGCTAGCGCGGCACCTTTGAAGCGATGCCTGGACCGTCATCGTGAACGATCTCGTGCACGCGTTCCGACCTAGCATCTTCGCGCGCGAGCGTCGCTATCGACTGCGCGACCAGACGCTCCTTGTCGACGACGGTGATGCCGCCGAGCGGTCGGTCATGCTTGCAACCGTTGCGAGCATCCGTATCTATCGTCAGGACGCGACCAAGGTGGGTCCGGCGGTCCGGCGAGCGATTCTGCACCTTGCAAGCGGCGAGACGATCGTGCTGCAAAGCGACCACTACGTTCGTCTTTTCGTCATCGAGGACCGGGCCGCGAGCTATCGCGCGTTCGTCACCGCGTTGCTGGAACGCGTGATCGCGGCAGTGCCGAATGTGCGCGTCGTCGTCGGCCATTCGTGGATGGCGTGGATGCTGTGGCTCGTGATCCTTGCCGGCGCCGCGGTCGTTCTGCTCGCGGGCGGGGTGATGGTCGCCGCTGCACAATCGCCGTTGCTCGTGATCCCGTATCTCGCGATCATCGTCGCTTTTCTACCCGTCACCTGGCGCGTCGTCACAAAGAGTCGCCCGCGGCTCGCCGACGCGCGAGCGCTGCCGGCGGGCATCCTGGACTGAGGAGCAATCGAGAATGCATACGGCAAAGCGTAATTCATCGCCAGCTCTGTTCGCGCTGGCCGCTGCGGCGGTCCTTGGCGCATCGATCGTCGACGCGCAGAACGCCTATCCGCCGCCCGGTTACGGCGCACCGCAGGGCCAGCAGGGTTACGGGGCGCCACAAGGTCAGCAAGGTTACGGCTCTCCGCAGGGACAGCAGGGATACGCTCCGCCTCCGCAAGGGCAGCAAGCTTACGGTCAACAGCAGGGTCAGCCCGGGTATGGTCCGCCGCGCGGTGGCCCAGGTGTTGGTCAGCCGCAAGGCCCGCAGGGCTACGGCGGAGCGCAACCCGGACCGCAGGCGGGCCAGCTCGACCAGCTGATGGAATGGGAGCGTCAGGACATGCGCGTCTCACCGAAGAAGACGCTGCACACGGGCGCGATGCACGGTCCGACGCCGAATCAAATTCCCGGAGGTCAGCTGATCACGACGAAGGGCCTCGTGCCGCTGCTGCAAGGAACCCAAGGCGTCAATGCGCTCGTGTTCGATGTGCTCGGTGGGCCGCATCAGTTGCCCAACGCGATCGCGGCGGTTGCGGCGGCGCAGCCGGGCAGCTTCAACGATCAGACGCAACAGCAGTTCGGCCAGTTCTTGCAGCAAACGACGCAAGGCCGGCGCGATACGCCGCTGGTGTTCTATTGCCAGTCGCCACAGTGCTGGATGTCGTACAACGCCGCGCTGCGCGCGATCAACCTGGGCTACAAGAACGTGCTCTGGTATCGCGGCGGCATCGAGGCCTGGCAGCGCGCCGGGTTGCCGCTCAATCAACCGCAGCACGCACAGGGCGCTCCGCAGGGCGGATACGGACAGCAGCCGCCGATGGGTGCGCAGTCAGGCTACGGCCAGCAATCAGGTTACCCTGCGCAGGATGGGCAGCAAGGCGGCCCTGGACAACAGGGCGGTTATGGTGCGCCGGGCGGTTATGGGCCGCAGGGCGGCAATCCCGGGGCACCGCCGGGACCTCCCGGCCAGTATCCGCCGAGCCGCTGAACGCGCACCGGACTTCCGCGATCGCCGGAACGTCGAACAAGCCGCCGCGCAAATCGCGGCGTCGCGCTGCGGCCACGTTGCACGCATCGAGCTCGATCCGTGCGCGCGGCCATACGCCGGTGCGTGTTGCTTCGTCCGCGTTGCGACGACCGACAACGCTGCGCAGCAACGCCTGGTTGCTGCGTGGCAAGGACCCTGGCTCGGCATCGGACTGGCAATTGCGCAAGCTCGAACGCGATCTCGGCGTGTGCAACCTCGTGTCGCATCTTCGCGTCGAGAGCATCGTCGTGTTCGACGTCCTGCTAGAAGACGTGCGAGTGACCTTTCCCCGGTATTACTTCTCCGGCGGACTCAAGGTCCACATCAAGGACGCCGTCCTTCGACTTTAGCTTTGGTTCGCCGCCGAACGAGGGCCGTGCTGTCGACCGTACCGATGTTGCGGAAGCCGCCGGACGCGTCATCGGTGGAGTGCAGGAGGTCCGGCGCATGCGGACGTCCGCCCAGGCACCGAAGGCGTCGATGCCGGCGTACGTCGGTCCTTCGGAACAAGCGGATCGGTTCGCGGAGTGGATGGAGCGACAGGACATGAACGTTGCCCCACCCGGCGGGCTGCACAGCGGGCCGATGATCGGGCCAACGCCGATCGAGATCCCGGGCGGCCAGCTCGTCACGACGCCGAATCTGTTGACATTGCTTCACGGGAAAACCGGTACGGCCGCCGTGTTGTTTCGATGTCGACGGCGGCGCTCGACAATTGCCGAACTCGCTCGGCGCCCTCGCCGCGGGACAACCGGGCCGCTTCGATGATCCGATCAGCGAGCAGCTCGGCAAGATGCTCGAGCAGGTCACGCAAGGCAAGCGCGGTGTCCCGTTGGTCTTCTATTGCGAGGGCACGCGTTGCTGGACCGCGTACAACGCGGCGCTGCGTGCAATCACCTGGGCTATCGCAACGTCCCGTGGTATCGCGGCGCATCGAAGCATGGCAGCGCGCCGGATTGCCGCTCGCGCAACCGCATCAGGCGTATGCCGGTGCGCCGGTGACGCTCCTGGGGCAGCAGCTCCTCGATGTCGTCACCAGCTATGGGCAGCCCAGTCCGCCGTACACGCCGCTCAACAGCGTGATTCCCACGGTTCGTCATCCGGCTGCAACGAGCAAGCCGACGCCAGCGCCTTCCCGCGACCGTATTCGCTGACGTCCTCGCAAGTCGGCCCCAGGCGTTGGGCCGGCGTGAGGTAACCTTCCAGCGCGGCGATATGCGCCTCGGTGTCGAGGTCGGCGCCGTCATGCGACGGGAGGCGCAATGGATGCACTGAAAGCGGGAAGCGACACGCTGTTCCTGTTGCTGGGCGCCGTCATGGTGCTCGCGATGCACGCCGGCTTCGCGTTCCTGGAGCTCGGCACGGTACGCAGAAAGAACCAGGTCAACGCGCTGGTGAAGATCCTGGTCGACTTCGCCGTTTCCACCGTCGCGTACTTCTTCATCGGCTACACGATCGCTTACGGCGTCTCGTTCTTCACAGACGCGCCGACGCTCGCGCAGAAGAACGGTTACGAGCTCGTCAAGTTTTTCTTCCTCCTGACATTCGCGGCCGCGATACCGGCGATCGTTTCCGGCGGCATTGCCGAGCGCGCGAAATTCAATCCGCAGGTCGCGGCGTCGATCGCGCTCGTAGCGCTTGTCTATCCGCTTTTCGAAGGCATCACCTGGAACCAGCGCTTCGGCGTGCAGGCGTGGATGGCGTCGAACTTCGGTGCGGAGTTTCACGACTTCGCCGGCAGCGTCGTCGTGCACGCGATGGGTGGCTGGATCGCGCTCGTCGCGGTGATGATGCTTGGCGCACGGCGCGGTCGCTACGGCGAGAGCGGGGTCGCCGCGCATCCCCCGTCGTCGATTCCCTTCCTCGCGCTGGGCGCATGGGTGCTGACCGTCGGGTGGTTCGGCTTCAACGTAATGTCGGCGCAGATGATCGACAAGATCTCCGGCCTCGTCGCGGTCAACTCGTTGATGGCGATGGCGGGCGGCACGATCGCGGCGTTGCTCGTCGGTCGCAACGATCCGGGCTTTGTGCACAACGGGCCGCTCGCCGGACTCGTCGCCGTTTGCGCGGGCTCCGATGTGATGCATCCGATCGGTGCGCTCGTCACAGGCGGAGTCGCAGGAGCGCTGTTTGTCGTGCTGTTCACGGTGACGCAGAACCGCTGGCGCATCGACGACGTGCTCGGTGTGTGGCCGCTGCACGGCGTGTGCGGCGCATGGGGCGGCATCGCGGCCGGGATCTTCGGGAGCACCGCGCTCGGGGGAATCGGCAACGTGTCGTTCGCTGCGCAGCTCGTTGGAACGCTGCTCGGCGTATTGATCGCGCTCGTGGGCGGCGCCATCATTTATGGCGCGCTCCGCTCGACGGTCGGTCTGCGCCTCGATCCCGAGGAGGAGTTCAACGGCGCCGACCTGACGATCCACAAGATCGGCGCGACGGCGGATCGCGAGACGGCATGGTGACTTGTAACGCGCCTAACCGATCATGACCATGCCGCAGTCCCGGGCGGTAGCTCGGTCGAACGAAACCGTCCCGTGACGGCAAGCTCCTTCGTGCGAAGCAAACGTCGAGCGTTTGCGCTATCTGGTTGCGTTCGAGCTCGTAAGCGGAAGTCAGCACCCATGTTAGCTCGACGACGCCCGTCAGCGAGAGAGCCTCGCGATTCCGATGAAAGTGACGCGCCTTGCCGAACATTCCTTTCCACGCGGTGACGGTGCGGTAAGGAATCGGGCCGTCAAGTACGCGCCCGCTGCACCCGTCGCACGTCGTCGATGCGGTGGAGGTTGCGCATCACCGCCGCGAGATGCCTTCGATCGCGCACCTGCACGCCGAAGAACATCGCAATGACGCCCGCGCCGTCGGGCTTCTCCATCGAGATGGCGTCGATGTTCGCCTGCGCATCCGCGATCGCGGCGGCAAGCTCGGCGAGCAATCCGCGGCGGTCGCTCACCAGCACGCGGATGCCGGCATCGAACTCGCCCTGCACCTCGGCAGACCACTCGACGTCGACCAGCTCGGCTGCGTCCAGCCGTTGCTTGCGCAACGCCACGCAGTCGCGCAGATGCACGAGCAGGCCTTGTCCCCGGCGGAACTGGCCGATGATCGAATCGCCGGGGATCGGACGACAGCATTTGCCGTACTGAATTGCCACGCCCTCGACGCCGCGAAGACTCAACGTTCCGGATTTGCCAAGTGAGGAAGCTTCCTCGGTCTTTACGGTCGTGCGCGTCAGGGCCTGCGCGACGACGAACGACAACCGCTTGCCGAGACCGATGTCGGCAAGGATCTCGAGCTTGGTCTTCGTGGCGTATTCAGTGGCGAGCGTTTCCCATCGATCCCAGGTGATCGTCTCCGGATCGACTTTCATCGTTGCCAACGCCTGATTCAACAGCCGCTCGCCGAGCGCGGCCGACTCCTGCTGCTGCAGGCCCTTGAGATAGTGGCGGATGCGCGATCGCGCCTTGCCGGTCGCGACGAACGACAACCACGACGGATTCGGCCGTGCGGTCGGCGACGTCAGAATTTCGACGTTGTCTCCGTTCTTGAGCTCGGTGCGCAGCGGCGACAAGTCGTAATTGATGCGCGCGGCCGTGCAATGATGGCCGATGTCGGTGTGGATGCCGTAGGCGAAGTCGACCGCCGTTGCGCCGCGCGGCAGCGCCATGATCTTGCCCCGCGGCGTAAATACGTAGATCTCTTCGGGGAACAGGTCGCCTTTGATGTGCTCGAGAAACTCCTTGCTGTCGCGCGACTCGGACTGGATCTCGAGGAGGCTCTGCAGCCAGCGGTGCGTCTCGCGCTGTGCTTCGGCGAGATCGACGCCGCCTTGAGCGGTTTTGTAGAGCCAATGCGCCGCGACGCCTGCTTCGGCGATGCGATGCATGTCGTGCGTGCGGATCTGCGCTTCGAGCGGCGTGCCGAACGGCCCGAACAGCGTGGTGTGCAGCGACTGGTATCCGTTCGCTTTCGGAATCGCGACGTAGTCCTTGAACTTGCCGGGAATCGGCTTGTGCAGCGCATGCAGCACGCCGAGCGCCGCATAGCATGACGTAGGGTCGCTGACCAGCACGCGCACGCCATAGATGTCGAACACCTGCGAGAACGTGTAACGTTTCTCGCGCATCTTCTTGTAGACCGAGTAGGCGGTCTTCTCGCGGCCCGTCACCGACGCGGGGATGTTGCTGCGATGAAAGCCTTCGCGAATCGCGTCCAGGAGCCGGTTCATCACCTCGCGCCGGTTGCCGCGCGCCGCCTTGATCGATGCGGCGAGGATGCGATAGCGCAACGGGTTCAGGTGCTTGAACGACAGGTCCTGCAGCTCCTGGTAGAGCGCGTTCAGGCCCAGGCGGTTCGCGATCGGCGCATAGATGTCGAGCGTCTCGCGAGCGATGCGCTTGCGGTGCGTCGGCGCCATCGCGTCGAGCGTGCGCATGTTGTGCAACCGGTCGGCGAGCTTGATCAGGATGACGCGGACGTCGCGCGCCATCGCAAGCAGCATCTTGCGAAAGCTCTCGGCCTGCGCTTCCTCGGTGCTGGTGAATTCGATCTGGTCGAGCTTCGACACGCCGTCGACCATGTCGGCCACCGGCCGGCCGAACGTGCCTTCGAGCTCGGACTTGGTGACCGACGTGTCTTCCATCACGTCGTGCAGCAGCGCCGCGGCAAGCCCCTGCGCGTCGATGCGCCACTGCGACAGGATGCTCGCGACGGCGAGCGGATGCGTTATGTAAGGCTCGCCGGACTTGCGGTACTGGCCGCGATGCGCCGATTCGGAAAACTCGAATGCGCGCTCGACGAGGTCGACATCGGGCGGCGGCAGGTAGTGGCCGAGATGTCGGGTGAACTCCGCGATTTCCGACATGCGAGCCTGAACAACGGCGCGCCGCTATTGCGTCGCCGGTTTATGCAGCATCTCGATGCCGATCTTGCCTGCGGCGATTTCGCGCAACGCGATGACCGTCGGCTTGTCGCGATCGGCTTCGAGAAGCGGAGTCGAGCCGGACGTGATCTGGCGCGCGCGGTTGGTCGCGGCCAGCGTCAGCTCGAAGCGGTTGGGAATCCTTTCCAGGCAATCCTCGATCGTGATGCGCGCCATGGTGATCAAAGCCTCTAGGACGAATGCCGGTCGGTCAATGCCTGCAACAGCCGTGAATGGCGCGCGCGCTGTCGCGGCACCTCGAGGCGCGCCGCGCGAGCGATCGCGTCGAGATCGTTGACGGCAGTCGCAAAGTCTTGATTGATAATAACATAATCGAACTCCACCCAGTGGCGCATCTCGTCAACCGCGCCGGCGAGGCGGCGCTCGATGACGTCGGTGTCGTCCTGGCCGCGCTGCTCGAGCCGTTGGCGCAGCACCTCGATTGATGGTGGAAGGATGAAGATCTGCACCGCCTCCGGTAACAGCTGCCGCACCTGCAGCGCGCCCTGCCAGTCGATCTCGAGCAGCACGTCCTGGCCGGCATCGACCTGCGTCGCAAGCCACGACTTCGACGTCGCGTACCAGTGCCCGTGCACGAACGCGTGCTCGAGGAATTCGCCCTCCGCCTGCAACGCATCGAACCGCGCCTTGTCGACGAAGTGATAGTGCACGCCCTCGTGCTCGCCCGGCCGGGGCGCGCGCGTCGTGTACGAGACCGACAACCGGATGCCAGGCTCGCGGGCAAGCAACGCGTTGACGAGGCTGGTCTTGCCGCCGCCGGAAGGGGCTGCGATGACGAAGAGGCAGCCTGCGGCTTCGCTCATGCCGGTCAGTCGCGCAGGGCCGTCCCAAGCGACTGACTGCGCCCCTCCTTGGGGCAGCGAACGCAGGGAGCGTGGGGGTCTTTCATCCTATCTCGGCGTCGCGCCGGCAGCGGTGTAGAGATCGCCGATCGGCACGACGCGTCCGTGCAGCGGCAGGATGCGATCGACCGCCAGGTTCAATCGTTCGAGATTCGCGATCAGGTTCACGTGATTCGGATTCGGGTCCTTCGGCGGCGGCGTGTTCGGCGCGCCGGGCGTGAACGAGTCGGCCTGAATCAACAGCCTCTCTTTCGGCAGATACACCATGAGGAAGGCGTCGCTGTGATGGCTGTCGGCGATCGAGTGGATTTCGAGTGTACGGTTGCCGTCGGTCAGCGTGCGCTTGCCATCCACGGTGATGAAACGGGCCTTCTTTCCCGATTTCGCCAGGTGGTCGGGCGCGACGCGATTCGGCGTTGCGAACGCGCGCTCGAAATAAGCCTTGTTCTGGACGTGTGTAATCACCGTCGCGCCTTCGCCGACGGCTGCGCGCAGCCCGCCGGCGTGATCGAAATGCGTATGCGAGTTGACGACGTAGCGGATCGGCTTGCCCGGCGCGAGCTTCGCGATCTCGGTTACAACGGGAATCATCCGGACGTCGCCCAGCGGAGCTTCGATCAGCGCCAGGTGATCCTTCATTTCGACGACGACGCTGTTGTGCGACCCGCCGGCGATGAACCAGACGCCGTCGGCGACCTTGTCCGCGGTCACACGCTCGGTTGCGTTGCGCACGAGGTCGGGAACCTGGATGTCGGCCGCAACGTTCGGTTGCACATCACGCACCGTCACGTCGAGGACCGGATGCCCGCCGATCGATTGCTGGACGCGCGTCGGAAACTTGATGCCGCCGACGTCGCGATAGTCGCCGTATCGCGTCACGACGTCGGTTTCGCCGAGCACCGCATCGGGGACGCGCGACTCAACGCGCTCGACCAGATTCGACGCGTTCACATACGCCGTCGCGTTGAACCGCCCCGGCTCCGAGAATGCAATCGCTGTACCGCCGTCCGCCGCGCGACGGACGCCGGCTTTGTTCTTGATCGCCGCCTTCAATACGCCGTGCGGCGTAATCCACAACTGGTGGACTCGATCGGCAATGAAGCGCGGCCCCGGCAGCGGCGCCGTTACAAGCTGGTTCCAGGCATACGCGCCGCTCACGTACTGGTCGTTGCGTTGCGTGCCGACGTGCGGATAGCCGCCGCCGCCAATGCCCTCGGCGCGCGACAGCACCACTTCGTCGCGCATCGAGCCGGTGTCGTAATTAATCGTGCGCGTCACGCTATGCAGCTTGATCTTCGGCCACGGCATGCCCGGCTTGTACGCCTGGCCGAACGTCCAGCCGGTTCCGTCCGCCGTGTAGCGCAGCGTCTTGAGATCTGTTGCGCCCATTGCCTTGGCGACGCGGGCAAGCGCGTCGTCCTGCGCCAAAGCCCGCTGCGAAAACAACGCGCTGATCATGAACGCCACCGTCAACAACGATCTCGCCATGTGTTCCTCCAGTTGAGCTATTCGATGTTCTGCACCTGCTCGCGCATTTGCTCGATCGCGACCTTGAGCTCCAGCGCAACTTGCGAAAGCTCCGCATCAACCGACTTGCTGCCAAGCGTATTCGCCTCGCGGTGCAGCTCCTGCGCCAGGAAGTCCAGCCGCTTGCCGGCGCTGCCGCCTTGCGCGAGCACGCGGCGCACCTCGCCGACGTGCGTGATCAGCCGCGCCACTTCCTCCGCGACGTCGACCTTGGCTGCGAAGAAGGCGAGCTCCTGCTTCAATCGGTCCTCGTTCGGATCGAGCCCGGCTTCTTTCAGCCGCGTGCCGAGCTTCTCGAGGTAAGCGGCGTGGATGGCGGGAATGCGCGGGGCCACGCGACCGACTTGCGCCTCGATGTCGGTACACCGCGCGCTGAGCAACTGCGCGAGCTTGTAGCCTTCGCGCGAACGGGCCTGCGCAAGCTCGACAAGCGCGCGATCGATGAGCGCATGCAAGCGCGCGTGCAGCTCGTCGATCGCAACAATCGCTTCGACCATCACGCCCGGCCAGCGCAGGATTTCGGTGACGCTGATCGGCGCCGCGTCGGCGACCAGGGTGCGAACCTGCTGCGCGGCCTTCGCGAGCTCGATGACGCGATGCGCGTCGATTGCAAGCGCCGTCGCGCCCGGCTGCGTGCGATTGAGCGTCACGCGGCATTCGACCTTGCCGCGCTTCAACTCCGCTCCGATGCGCTCGCGCAATGGGGTTTCCTGCGCGCGCAATTCGTCCGGCAGCTTGACCGTCAAGTCGAGGAACCGATGATTGACGCTTCGTAACTCGACGCCGAGCGTCGCCCCCGGCAGCTCGTCGGCGACCGCAGCAAAGCCGGTCATGCTGACAATCATGTCAGTGCGCAGGGCGTGGCGCGAGCAGCCGGCGAGGGGCCCCCCGCGTTGTGTGCGCGCGAGGATCCCGGCGTCGGAAGTCAAAACGCGATGTCGACACAAGATGGCCGACTGGCAAATCAGCGCACGCCACGGCGGTGCAAGGAGGCCAGCCGTCCCGAGCACTCACTGCGCCCCCTGCGGGTGCAGCGAGCGAAGAGAAGCGTGCGGGCCCTTTCATCCGGAGCGATGCGACGGCACTTTCGGCCGTAGAGTTGACCGAACGCGCGAGGGTGCGCGGCTTTGCGCCGAGCGCTCACGTTGAGAACGCTTCGGTCGTGGGGGCGTAGGCCGATGATTTGTTTACGTCCGGTCGAGCGATAAGGGCGAGCATGGTACGGTAATCTCAGCCGCGCGCAAGCTTCGGACCATGTGGCACGCGATTTGCCGCGAGTTGCCGGATTTGCCCGCGTTTCTCAAGGCTCGATGCCCGTCACCAACCAGGCGCTGCAAGGCGGCTACCAGCTGCTGAACTACCGGATCGACCGGCAGATCAGCCGCGGCGGTTTCTCGATCGTCTACCGAGCGTTCGACGAGACCGGCGGAGCGGTCGCGATCAAGGAGTATCTGCCGAGTTCGCTCGTGCTGCGCACCGAGGGTGACATCGTGCGCGCGTCGTCTGCGGAGAACCTGACGTCGTTCCGCTACGGCATGAAATGCTTCTTCGAGGAAGGCCGCGCGCTGGCCAAGATCAATCACCCGAATGTCGTGCGTGTTCTGAACTTCTTCCGCGCAAACGAGACCGTGTACATGGTGATGCGCTACGAGCGCGGGCGCACGCTGCAGCAACAGATCCAGATGAAGCAGGACCAGATGTCCGAGCGCTTCGTGCGGCAGGTGTTCATGCACTTGCTGAACGGACTGCGCGAAGTGCATACGCACAAGCTGCTGCACCTGGACATCAAGCCGGCAAACATCTACCTACGCACCGACGGTTCGCCGGTGTTGCTCGACTTCGGTGCCGCCCGGCAGACGCTGACCAGCAACCGGCCGAAGCTCGCGCCGATGTACACGCCGGGATTCGCCGCGCCCGAGCAATATCGCGAGCCGGATCGACTCGGGCCGTGGACCGACGTCTATGGCACCGGAGCTTCGATGTTCGCGTGCCTCGCGGCGTTCGCGCCGCAGGCGGCCGACGCGCGGCTGCAGGAAGACCACCTCGTGTCGGCGAAGAAGATCTGGTCGGGTCAGTACTCGGACAACGTGCTCGAAGTCATCGACTGGTGCCTGCGCCTCGACCCGTTGGAGCGCCCGCAAAGCGTCTTCGCGCTGCAGAAGGCGATCCGCGACATCGCGCCGCGCAAGCGCAAGCTCACGTTCATCGGCAACCTGAAGCGCGTGCTCTTCTCCGAAATCGGAGCGTGATCGTGCACGGCCCGACTCGTTCGCGCGTTGCGGCATCCACCTGATCGTGCGTTTTACGATATTTCAGGAGTCGCGCAGGGGGTCGCGCAAGGTCAACCAGGACCGGATCGCCTACACCTATGGCCGCGACACGCTGATGCTCTGCGTCGCTGACGGCATGGGCGGGCACGCGGGCGGGGAGATCGCCGCGCAGATCGCCGTGCGGCTCTTCATCGAGCGGTTCCAGCAGGAAGCGAAGCCGATCCTGCGCAACCCGCTCAAGTTCCTGCAGGACACGATGCTTCGCGCGCACGCCGCCCTGGGCTCGTATGCGAACCAGTTCTCGATGCTCGAGACGCCGCGCACGACCTGCGTCGTCGTCGTCGTGCAGGCGAACCACGCCTATTGGGCGCACGTCGGCGATTCGCGCTTCTATCTGTTCCGGCAGGGCGGCCTGATCGGCTGCACGAAGGATCATTCGAAGGTGCAGTACCTCGTCGACCAAGGCATCATTCAGGCCGAGGAGGTGAGCGATCATCCGGATCGCAACAAGATCTTCAGCTGCCTGGGCGGCCTCGTCGACCCGGTCATCGACCTTTCCAAGCGCACACCGCTGCGCACCGGCGACATCCTCATGCTGTGCACCGACGGGCTGTGGAGCACGCTCACGCCATACGACATCGCCAATTACCTCACGTCGACGCCGATCCTGAAGACCGGGCCGCAGATGATGCGCGAGGCCGAGAAGCGTGGCGGCCCGGAGGGCGACAACCTGTCGACGATCATCGTGCGCTGGGGCCCGGAAACGCTCACCGACGAACAGCAGTCGACGATCACGGAGACGATGGGGCTCGGCGAGTTCCAGACGGCGCTCGACAAGACCGTCACGCTGACCGATCGGAAGGGGACGCAGCGGGACTTGACGGACGACGAGATCGAGCGCGCGATCGCTGAAATCCAGGCAACGATACAAAAGTTTCGGAAGTAACGAGCCGGAACGTTGTTCGCGCCAGCGGCCGCCCCGACGACCGCATTGCCGCGTCGCTCGCGACGAGCGATGGCCTTTCCGAACACGTTCGATCGACGCTCAACGCGCCCATCGCCGCGGAGTCGCGGGCGTCGCCATTTCGCGTCCGCACGACTCGCGTTATGCTTGCAGCATTGTGCTCGCATCGCTCTCGTTGTTTCGTTGCTGATCCTGCCCTCTGATTCCTGGTCCCTGCATGCGCCAGATCATCCTCGACACCGAAACCACGGGACTTGATCCTAAGCACGGTCATCGGATCATCGAGATCGCCGGCGTCGAGGTCGTCGATCGGCGTCCGACCGGGCGCCACGTGCACTTCTATCTGAATCCCGAACGCGATGTCGACGCGGCCGCAACCGAAGTGCACGGCATGACGTGGGAGGATTTGCACGCCCGACCGAAGTTTCGTGACGTCGTCGCCGAGTTCCTCGATTTCGCGCGCGGCGCGGAGTGGATCATTCACAACGCGCCGTTCGACGTGGCGTTCCTCGATCACGAGTTCGCGCTCTGCGGCCATTGCGCGTGCGGCGAGGTCTACGGCAAGTTGACCGACACGCTGTCGCTCGCACGCGAGCAGTTTCCCGGCAAGCGCAACAGCCTCGACGCGCTATGCGAACGCTTCGGCGTAGACAACGCGCAGCGCGCGCTGCACGGCGCGCTCCTCGATGCGCGCCTGCTGGCCGACGTCTATCTATCGATGACGCGCGGGCAGGAGTCGCTCACGATCGACATCGTGCAGGGCGCCGTCGTATCGAGGCGGTCGAGCGAAACGTTCGATCGCGCGCGGACGTTGTTGATCGTCACGCTGCCGAGCGCGGAAGAGCTCGCGATGCACGATGCCTACCTCGAGGCGCTCGACCGAGAGTCGAAGGGCCGCTGCGTCTGGCTCACGATGCAGCGCGCCGCTGCGGCCTGAATCGCCGGTCTTCTCAATCGTTGTCCAGCGCGGGCGCGAGCATCGGTGCGCGAACCCGCGGATTCAGCTGCGACACGAACTCGCGCGTCGCGAGCTCCCACGAGAAGCGCACGCCGAAGTCGCGCACGGCTTCGCGGTCCAGGTTCAGCGCCGCGAGGGCAGCCGCGCGCAGGTTCTCGTCGAGGACGCCGGCGCGCGGATCGGTGACGACGTCGAGCGGGCCGGTCACGGGGTAAGCCGCAACCGGCGTGCCGCACGCCATCGCTTCGATCAGCACCAGGCCGAACGTGTCGGTGCGGCTCGGAAACACGAACACGTCGGCCTGCTGATAGAAGCCGGCGAGCTCGCGCCCGTGGCGGGTGCCGAAGAACTTCACGTGGCCGAACTGGCGTTCGAGACCCGCGCGAGCGGGTCCGTCGCCCACGACCCACTTGCTGCCCGGCAAATCCAGCGCGAGGAAGTCGCCGACATCCTTCTCGACGGCAAGGCGTCCCACGTAGAGGAAGATCGGACGCTCACGCGCGCGCGCCTCACGCGCCGAGGGACGGAAGATCGACGTATCGACGCCACGTCCCCATCGCGTCAGGTTGACGAAGCCGCGTCGCGCAAGCCGCTCCTCGAGCGTCGGCGTGGCGCACATCACGGCGAGCGAGGGCGCATGGAAATGGCGCAGCCACGCGTAGCTCAGCATGACGGGCAGTCGCCACCGCGCGTGCACGTACTCGGGGAACTGCGTGTGAAACGCCGTCGTGAACGGCTGGCCGCGGCGCAGGCAATGGCGGCGTGCGGCGATGCCGAGCGGCCCTTCGGTCGCGATGTGCACGGCGTCGGGCGCGAATGCGTCAATCCGCCGCGCGACCTCGCGGCCCGCAAACACGGCGAGCGGAATCTCCGGGTAGCTCGGTGTCGGAATCGTGCGAAAACCTTCGGGCGTGACGAGCTCGACGGTGTGACGCAGCCGCTCGAGCTCGTGGATGGTGTTGACGAGCGTGACGACGACGCCGTTCACCTGCGGGGCCCAAGCATCCGTAACGATAAGGATACGCATCGAAGGGCGAAGGTATCATCCGGGCCGATGGCCACGGACTACCTCACGAAGATCCTCAACGCGAAAGTCTACGACGTCGCCGTGGAGACGCCGCTCGAGATCGCGCCAACGTTATCGGCGCGTTTGCGCAATCGTGTGTTGTTGAAGCGCGAGGACCAGCAGAGCGTCTTTTCGTTCAAGCTGCGCGGCGCGTACAACAAGATGGCGAACCTGTCGGCGGAAGAGCGCGCGAAAGGCGTCATCGCCGCGTCGGCGGGCAATCATGCCCAGGGGGTTGCGCTCGCTGCGCAGCGTCTGAACTGCAACGCGACGATCGTGATGCCGGTCACGACGCCGCAGATCAAGGTCCGCGCGGTCAGGGAGCGCGGAGCGGAGGTCGTGCTGCACGGCGACTCGTACTCCGACGCGTACGCAAAGGCGCTCGAGCTCAACGAACGGTCCGGCGCGACGCTCGTGCATCCGTACGACGATCCCGATGTCATCGCCGGGCAGGGAACGATCGGCGTCGAGATCCTGCGCCAGTGGCAGCAGCCGCTCGATGCGATCTTCGTCGCGATCGGGGGCGGCGGATTGATCGCCGGCGTCGCTTCGTACGTCAAGCGCGTGCGGCCGGAGATCAAGGTGATCGGCGTGCAGCCCACGGATGCGGACGCGATGGCGCGGTCGCTCGCCGCAGGGCGGCGCGTCACGCTCGAGCACGTCGGCCTCTTCGCTGACGGCGTCGCCGTCAAAGAGGTGGGCAAGGAGACGTTTCGTATCGTGCGCGAGCTGGTCGACGAGGTCGTGCTCGTCGACACCGATGCGATCTGCGCGGCGGTCAAGGACGTGTTCGAGGACACGCGATCGATCCTCGAACCGGCCGGGGCGCTTGCGATCGCGGGCGTGAAGGCGTGGGTGGAGCGCTCCGGCGTGGTGGATCGCACTTATGTCGCTGTCGCGTGCGGTGCGAACATGAACTTCGACCGCCTGCGCTTCGTCGCCGAGCGCGCGGAAGTCGGCGAACGGCGCGAGGTCCTGCTTGCAGTGACGGTTCCGGAGCGGCCGGGCAGTTTTCGCACGTTCATTTCGCTGATCGGCAACCGGTCGGTGACCGAGTTCAACTACCGTTACGCCGACCCGGCGCGCGCTCACTTGTTCGTTGGTCTGGAAGTCGGAAGCCGCAGCGAGGCCCTCGAGCTCATTGCGTCGCTCGAGCGCCACGCAATCGAGGTCTTCGACCTGACGGACAACGAGCTCGCGAAGCTTCACGTGCGCCATCTTGTCGGCGGTCATGCGCCGGACGCCGAGCACGAGATCCTCTACCGATTCGAGTTTCCCGAGCGCCCCGGCGCGCTGCTCAAGTTTCTCGACAGCATGAGCGCCGACTGGAACATCAGCCTGTTCCACTACCGCAACCATGGCGGCGACGCCGGCCGCGTCCTCGTCGGCATGCAGGTGCCGCCGGCCGACGGCGCGACGTTCCGGCGCTTTCTCGATCGACTGGGCTACGACTATGTCGACGAGACGGCGAATCCGGCGTATCGGATGTTCCTGGGTCGCTCAGTCAAGGCTGAACGCTGAACGTCTCACAACGCTCCGCGGCACTCGCTGCCGCGGTGCGGCAGCGTTAATTGCCCAGTACAACGAAACCTGGGCCTTTCGGCTGGTAGCGTCGTTTCCGGCAAGGTTTATGCTCTATGCAACGCGCTTTAGGCGTGGCAGCTTTGTCGCCATGCCCGGAAAATGTGGTCTACAGCATCATTCGGGCGATGGCTAGCCGGCGCTCGGGTTTAGGCAACTTAACGTCTCGCCGTCGCGTCTGTCGCAAGACGACCCGCGGAGCAAGTTCGAAAGGCCCTGGAACGTCGTGTCCGACAAAACGCCGCTTTCGGCCAAGGTGATGGTGATCGACGACTCGAACACCATCCGCCGCAGCGCCGAGATTTTCCTGCTGCAAGCCGGCTGCTCCGTCATTCTCGCCGAGGACGGCTTCGACGCGCTGGCGAAGATCACCGATCATCAGCCGGATCTCGTGTTCGTCGACATCATGATGCCGCGACTCGATGGTTACCAGACGTGCGCGCTGATCAAGAAGAACGCGAAGTTTCATCACATGCCGGTCGTGATGCTGTCTTCCAAGGATGGCCTCTTCGATCGCGCGCGCGGCCGCATGGTTGGTTCCGATCAGTATCTGACGAAGCCGTTCACCAAGGAAAGCCTGCTGAAGGCGGTTGCCGCGCACGTGAAGGCCGCAGCATGAGCCGCCATCGCAAGGCACGCTGCGGGGCCCTCCTCCTTCTTTTCAGCGCCGGGACGTTCACGCCATGCCGATTCGCAAGATCCTGATCGTCGACGATTCGCCGACCGAGCGGCATGTGCTGAATGACATGCTGACCAAGGCGGGCTACGAGGTGGTCGCGAGCGACAGCGGCGAAGACGCGATCGTGAAGAGCAAGGCGACGAAGCCCGACCTGATCCTGATGGATGTGGTTATGCCAGGATTGAACGGATTCCAGGCGACACGCGCGATCAGTCGCGATCCGGCGACGCGAACCATTCCGATCATCCTGTGCACGAGCAAGAGCCAGGAGACGGACAAGATCTGGGGCATGCGCCAGGGCGCCCGCGATTACATCGTGAAGCCGCTCGATCGTAACGAGCTGCTCGCGAAGATCAGCGCGGCCGGCTGAGCGGACGCTTGAACACAAGCCATGGCTCGCGCTGCCAAGCTCAACCTTCGTTCGTTCCAGCAGGAGCTTGCGACGCGCCTTGCGAGCAAGACGGCCGCACAGGTCGAAAGCTCGCGTCTCGGCCTCGATTGCGCCGGAACGCAGTGGCTGATCCGGCTCGCGGATGCGGGCGAGGTGATCGCAGTCCCGCCGATCGCCGATGTCCCACTGACCAAGCCGTGGTTCCGCGGACTGGCGAACATCCGCGGCAATCTCTACAGCGTCATCGACTTCGCCGGATTCCTCGGTGCCGGCAACGTGGTGCCGGCTTCGCATACGCGACTCGTCCTGTTCGGCGCGCGGGCCGGCGACTTCAACGCCGGAATCATCGTGTCACGGGTTCTCGGCCTTCGCAACCTGGCGGAGCTCGCGCCCGCTGCGCAGGCCGCGTCGGTGCCCGCGTGGTACGCGCAACGCTGGATCGACGCGCAAGGCAACGCCTGGCAGGAGATCGACCTCGCGAAGCTCGCGCGTGAACAAGCGTTCCTGCAGGTAAGCGCATAACTTTCACGTCCAATTGCAACGCTGACGCGACGGACAACGGAACTTTGGGAATCGGAGGCAACATGGCCCTCAAGATGCCGAAACTCTTCGGCGAACCGAAAGCGAAGCTCGCCAACGTCGACGCCGAGGTCGACGTTCCGACGACGCAGGTGCGCATGGGCAGCCCGACGCCGACCGGTTACGACCCGCTGGCGACCGTTTCCGTGATGGAGCAGCTGCGCGCTGCGACGGCGAAGACGGTGGCGCCGTGGAAGCTTCCGGTCATTGGCCACATGCCGGTCGCGAAGCAGCTTTCGGTGCTCGGCACGATGTTGCTGATGCTCCTCGCGTTCGTTGCGCTGATGATCTTCCTCGACGGCCGCGCGAGCACGCAAGGCGCCGCCGCCACCGCGACCGCGACCGAAATGCAAATGCTTTCGCAGCGACTCGCGCGGGGCTCGGCCATTGCGTCGCAGGGCCAACAGGCGGGCTTTCCCGCGGTCAGGGACAGCCGCGAACGGTTCGGGGCGAACCTCAATGCGTTTGCGAACGGCGGCGTCGTGCGCGGCAAATCGCTCGACGTCGTTACCGATCCGGCGCTCGTCGAACTGGTCAACGGCATCAAGGCGCGATGGGCGAACGTCGACGTCGCGGCCGGCCGCCTGCTCGATGCGGAGAAAGCGCTCATCGCGCTCGCGAAGGGCCTCGACTTCATCAATCAGGGCAACGCGGTCATCCTGGAACTTGCGCTGCAGGCCACGCAGCAGATCGGGCAGGGCCAGGGGACGTTTCGTGAAGTAGAAGTGTCGAACCAGTTGTCGGTGCTCTCGCAACGGATCGCGAAAAACGCCAACGCGCTCGCGGTCAGCGACGAAATCGACCCCGAGGTCGCGTTCCTGCTCGGCAAGGACACGGGCACGTTCCGCGACATCCTCACCGGCCTCCTAAAAGGCAGCGAGGAGCTGCGGCTGGCGCCGATCCGCAATGCGGAAGCGCGTGCGACGCTCGAAGAGCTGCAGAAGCGCTTCGCGACGTACGAGTCGGGCGTGCAGGCAATCCTGTCGAACATGCAGCGACTGACGATCGCGAAGCAGGCGGCGCGCCTCATCAACACCGAAGCGGAGCCGCTCCTGAAAGAGACGAGCGCGCTCGCAAGCGCCTACGAGGGCGGCGGCACCGAGCGCGTGATCACGTTCTGGATGGCGATCACGTTCGGCATGCTCGCGCTCATCGCGCTCGTGTTGCTCGGCAAGGTCTACCTCGACGATTCGCAGGTCCGCGCGAACGAAAGCGAGCAAGAGAACAAGCGGAACCAGGAGGCGATCCTGCGCCTGCTGAACGAGATGGGCAACCTGGCCGACGGCGACCTGACGGTGACGGCATCGGTGACCGAGGACGTGACCGGAGCGATCGCCGACTCGATCAACTTCACGATCGAGGAGCTGCGCACGCTGGTCAAGGGCATCAACTCGGCGACCGATCAGGTGACCAAGGCGACGCAGGAAACGCAATCGATCTCGAATCGACTGTTCGAAGCGTCGCAGCGGCAGAACAAGGAGATCAAGCACGCGTCCGCGTCGGTTCTGCAGATGGCGCAATCGATCAACGAGGTGGCGAAGACGGCGACGACGTCGGCGAAGGTTGCGCAACAGTCGCTGGCCGCTGCCGAGAAGGGTGGGCAGGCGGTGCGCAACCAGATCGACGGCATGAACGAGATCCGCGGACAGATCCAGGATACGTCGAAGCGGATCAAGCGACTCGGCGAGTCCTCGCTCGAGATCGGCGAAATCGTCGAGCTGATCGGCGACATCACCGAGCAAACCAACGTGCTCGCATTGAACGCGGCGATCCAGGCGGCTTCGGCGGGGGAGGCGGGCCGCGGCTTCACCGTCGTCGCAGAGGAAGTGCAGCGCCTCGCCGAGCGCTCCGCAGAGGCGACGAAGCAGATCGAGGCGATCGTGAAGACGATTCAGGCCGATACCCAGGATGCCGTCGCGGCCATGGAAAAGTCGACGGTGGGCGTGGTCGAAGGGACCAAGCTTTCCGACGCGGCGGGACAGGCGCTGACCGAGATCCAGAAGGTGTCGCGAGACCTCGCCGAGTTGATCGCGAAGATCACGACGCAGACGCAGATGCAGTCGGCGTCGGTGTCCGACGTGACCAAGGGCATGCAGGGCATCCTGAAGATCACCGAGGAAACGACCCAGGGCACGAAGCAGACCAACGTGTCGATCGGACAGTTGACGCGCCTTGCGGCGGAACTGCGCTCGTCGGTCGCGGGCTTCAAGGTGTAGCGCATCATGGCCAAGGGGCACAGCGCCGTGATCGACGAACCGGCGAACGACTTCGACGTCGGGCCGCTCTCCTGGGTCCAGGCGGAGATTGACCAGGCGCTCGCGCGCGGTGTGGATGCGCTCGCGGCGTTTTCCGCGAACCCGAACGACGGCACGCCGCTCAAGCACGCGCGCACTCACGTTCACCAGGCGGCGGGCGCCATCCAGATGGTGGGCCTCGACGCCGTCGTCGCGTTCACCGACGAGCTCGAACGGCACCTCACGCGCCTCGAGGACTTGCCGATCGAGGCGATTCCCGAAGCCGTGGCGCTGGTCGATCGCGCGTGCCGCAAGCTCAAGATCTTCCTGGACGAGCTCGTGAGCGGCGCATCGCCGGTTCCGCTCAAGCTCTATCCGGAATACGAGGCGATGCAACACGCACGTGGTGTGCGCGCGGTTGCGCCGACGGACCTGTTCTACCCGGAACTCTCGGCGAAAGCGCCGCGCATCCCGCCGCGCGAAGTCGTTCCGCAGAACCGCATGCCGTCGCACATGGTGAAGCAGCGGCGCATCTATCAACGCGGGCTGCTCGCGTGGCTCCGCGGCAACGAGGACGGTGCGAAGACGATGCGCGACGCGATCGCAGGCATCGAGGACGTCACGTCACAGTCGAGCCTGCGCTCGTTCTGGTGGACGGTCGGCGCGCTGCTGGAGGCAGTGACCGAGCGCGGCGTCGAAACGGGATTCGGCGTCAAGCAACTCGCCGCGCGTATCGACCTGCAGATCCGTCGCGTCGCCGAGGGCGGCGCCAAGGTCGCGGATCGACTGCGCCGCGAAGTGCTTTACTTCATTGCGATCAGTGCGCCCGTCGCGCCGCAGGTTCAGGCGGTGCAGCGTGCATACCGGCTGTCGGGCCTGATCCCGACCGCCGAAGTGATCGCCACCGACGTCGTCGGGTTGCAGCCGCTGATCCGCGAGGCGCGCGAGCAGCTCGCTCAAGCGAAGGACACGTGGCTCAAGTTCGCGTCCGGTCGCGCAGAAAACCTGCCGAAGCTCAAGAGCACGCTCGCGTCGGTGCACGCGAAGGCGGCGCAGATGAAGCAGGGTGCGCTGATGAAACTCACCGCGGCGCTCGTCGAGCGGCTCGACAAGCTGCCGGCCTCGGGTGTTCCCGAAGCGCTGGCGATGGAGTACGCCACGGCGCTCCTGCTCGCGGAAAGCGCATTCGAGAATCACACGAACCTCGCGCCGGAATTCCCGCAGCAGGTGCAGGCGATGGTGGCGAGGCTCGACGCCGCGCGCAGCGGCCGCACACCGGCCGGCGGTGCGCCGATGCTCGACGAGATGAGCAAGCGGGCGCAGGAGCGCATGCTGCTCGCCCAGGTCGGCCGAGAGATCCAGAACAACCTGCGCCACATGGAGCAGGTGCTCGACGGATTCTTCCGTGACAACGGCAAGCGCGCCGAGCTCGCGACACTGGCGAAGGACAGCGCGCAGATCCGCGGCGCGTTGACGATCCTGAACCTGCCCGACGCCGAGCGGCTGCTCGCCATGTGCCAGGCGCAGATCGAAACGTATGCGGACCCCGATACGCCGGTCGACAACGACGATCTCGAGCTTCTGGCCGAATCGCTGTCCGGTCTCGGCTTCTACATCGAGGCGGTCGAGCAGCAGAGGCCGGAGCGCGAGCGCCTGATCGCGCCGCTGATTGCAAAACGCATGGGCGAGGCGGCCAAGCCGCTGGTCGAGGAGCGCGATTCGGTCGAGCGCGCCGTCGACGAGCTGCGCGCCAAGCTGCCGTCGCTCGTTGACCAGGTGCACCGTGCGCCGTCGGACGAGGCCGCTCGCGCAAGCCTTCGCGAAAAGCTGTCCGCTCTGCACGATGACGCCGAGCTGATCGGCGATGCGGAGCTCGCCGCGCAAGCGTCGGCGGCGTTGAAGGGGCTCGAGGCCGGCGGTACGGTCGAGCTTGCGGCGGTCGTCGAGGCGATTGCCGACACCAGTGCACCGACGCCCGAGCTGTCCGATGAAACGCAGCGGCTGCTCGAGGTGGATGCGAAGGGGCTCGACGCCGAGCTGCTCGACATCTATCTGACGGAGGCGGTCGAGGTGCTCGATGGCATCCGCGACAGCGCGCACGCGCTCGACACGAACGTGGGCGACCGCGACGCGCTTGCGACCGTGCGTCGCGGCTTCCATACGCTGAAGGGGTCGGGCCGCATGGTGGGCCTGACGGAACTTGGCGAGTTCGCCTACGACGTCGAGAAGCTCTTCAACCGGCTGCTCGACGAGGAGCGCGCGGTGACGCCGGCGGTGCTCGAACTTACGCGTGTCGCGCAGCGGACGTTCCACGAGTGGGTCGGTGCGTTGCGCGATCAGGGTCGCGTGACGCCGGATCCGAAAGGGCTGCACGATGCGATTCGTGCGGTGGAAGCCGAGCTTCCGGGTCGTGAAAGCGTAATCGCCGCGCCCCCAAAATCCCTGGCGGCGGGTCCCGCGGCAGCGGGCCCGCTGCTGACCGTCGTCGGCTCGCAACCGTCATCCCGATCGATCGCAAGTGAGCTCGCCGGCGCCAGCGACGACGCGCCGATCGATGCGCCGCCGGAAGCCGAAGTGTTCGAATTGCCGGCGCTCGGCGAAGCGACGATCGATGGACCGACGATTGAGTTCGACGCCGTCGACGAGGGGACCGAGGCTGAGACCTTTGCTTCTTCCGCGGACGAGGGTGTAGGCGAGCTCGCCGAATGGTCGTCGCCCGAGCCGGAACCGGCAAACAGTACACCGTCGCTCAAACTCGTCGCCGACAATACGCGGCCGCTCGTCTCCATCACGCCGTTCGAGCCGCCGCACTTGAGCGTCGCGCCTCCAGGCGAGCCCGATGCACTCGCCGAGCCGGAGAGCGAACCTGACGAAGTCGCGATCGGCAACGTCACACTTTCGACGACACTCTGGCGCATTCTCGTCGACGAGGCGATGCAGCACCTTGCGGCGCTCGAGCACGAGCTCGGACGCATGCAGAACGACGCCACGCTCGAGCCGTCGAGCGCGATGATTCGCGCGAGCCACACGCTTTGCGGCATCCATCGCACCGGCGGGTTCGAAGTCGTTGCCGCGCAGGCCAACCGTCTCGAGCTCACGCTGATCGCGCTTGCACAGCGCGGCGCACCGCTTGCGACCGCAGCCTATCCGGTGATTGCCCGCACGATCGCGAATCTGCGCGCGTTCGTCACCGCGCTGAGGGAACGGATGCCGATCCGTGGATCCGACGAGATCGAGGCGCAGGCGATTGCGGCGGAGCTCGATGACCTTCGGCAGACAGGGATCCGCGCACACGATGCGCCGATCACGACCCACGCGATCACGACCCAAGCGATCACGACCCACGTTGCGGTTGCGCACGAGCGTCGACGGCAGGACGCGCCGGTTGTCGAGCTGCGCCAGCCGATGATTGCGCCGCCTGCCGATGTCGCATCGCGCGACGACATGCCGCAAGCCGATGGTGCACGTCAGCCCGAAGAGGCGGTCGAGGATCCGCTTGCCGGCATGCACGACGAAGTCGAGGACACTACGGTTCTCGCGATCTTCCTCGACGAAGCAACCGACCTCTTGTCGAAAGCGGGCGAGGCGTTGCGCACTTGGCGGCGCGCTCCCGACAACGCCGACGCCGCGCACGCCCTGCGCCGTGACCTGCACACGTTCAAGGGCAGCGCGCGCATGGCCGGCGCGATGCGTCTCGGCGAGCTCGCGCATCTGATGGAGTCGCGGCTGATCGACGGCGACCGGCTCGTCACGCCGAGCCCCGAGCGCTTCGAGGCGCTCGATACCGATCTCGATCGCGTGACATACGTGCTGAACAAGCTGCGCGACGGCGAAACGAATGTCGCGTTGCCGTGGATGAAGGCCGATGGCGAAGAGCGTCCAGCGCCGGAGACTGCTTACGCTGCGCATGCCGACGAAAAATCGACGAAGCCTGCGGTCGACGCCGCAACCGCTGGCGCTGCGCCGGCAGTTGCCTTCGCATCGAGTGCCGATCCGGAAGCCGCTGGCCGGGCGATGCTGCGCGTGCGGGCGGACACGATCGATCGGCTGGTGAACGAGGCGGGCGAGGTTGCGATCTCGCGCGCGCGCGTCGAAGGCGAGCTGCGCTCGCTCAAGGCGAACCTGCTGGAGCTCACGAGCTCGGTGATCCGGTTGCGCAACCAGGTTCGCGAGATCGAGATCCAGGCCGAGTCGCAGATCCAGTCGCGCATGACGCAGATGCAGGAGCATCAGGACGACTTCGATCCGCTCGAGTTCGACCGCTTCACCCGTTTCCAGGAGCTCACGCGATCGCTCGCCGAGGGCGTGAACGACGTGTCGACGGTGCAGCAATCGCTGTTGAAGAACCTCGACGATGCCGACGCGGCGCTGCTGGCGCAGGCGCGGCTGTCGCGTGAAGTCCAGCAGAAGCTGTTCGCCATCCGCACGGTGCCGTTCGGGAGCGTCTCCGAGCGCCTGTACCGGATCATGCGATCGGTTGCGAAGGAGCTCGACAAGCGCGCCAATCTCGAGATCGTCGGCGGCAAGACCGAGCTCGACCGCTCGGTGCTGGAAAAGCTCGTCGGCCCGCTCGAGCACCTGCTGCGCAACGCGCTCGATCACGGCGTCGAGTCGCGCGAAGCGCGGCGCGCCGCCGGCAAGCCGGAGCAGGGCGAAATCACCGTGACGGTCCGCCAGGCCGGGAATGAAGTTGCGATCGAGCTCGCCGACGATGGCGCCGGCGTGGACCTCGAGCGCATCCGCGAGAAGGCGCAAGCTCAAGGCCTTCTGGTCAACGCCGCGTCGGCAACCGACGGCGAGCTCTACGAGTGCATGTTCAAGCCGGGGTTCTCGACGGCGACGAAGCTTACGTCGGTGTCCGGTCGCGGCGTCGGCATGGACGTCGTGCGCGCCGAGATCACCGCGCTCGGCGGACGCGTCGACATCGCGAGTGAAGCGTCGCGCGGCACGCGGTTCACGTTGTCGCTTCCGCTGACGCTCGCTGTTGCGCAGGCGGTGCTGGTCCGCGCGGGCGGGCGCCTGTGGGCGCTCCCTGCGCCGATGGTCGAGCAGGTGCAGCAGGTTCGCGAGCAGGCGCTGCTCGATCTCTACGTCAAGCGCGAGGTCGAGTGGAAGGCGAAGCGCTATCCGTTCCACTATCTGCCGCGGCTTCTCGGCGACACGTCGCACGAGCCGGAAACGCAGCGCTACAACGCGGTCGTGCTGTTGCGAACCGGCCAGGGCACGGCGGCGATCCATGTCGACGAAATGGTCGGAAACCAGGAAGTCGTCGTGAAGAACATCGGACCGCAGCTCGCCCGCGTGTCCGGCATCTCCGGTGCGACCGTGCTCGGCACCGGCGAGATCGTGCTGATCATCCATCCGGTGCAGCTGGCGCAGCGGGCCGGCGCGGCGGCGCGGGAAGCGGAAGGCGCGCGGTTGAAACCGGTTTCCGCTGCGGCGGTCGTCACGCGGCCACGTGTCCTGATCGTCGACGACTCGTTGACGGTGCGCAAGATCACGAGCCGGCTCCTGACGCGAGAAGGCTTCGACGTGCTCACCGCAAAGGACGGCGTCGACGCACTGAAGGTGCTGAGCGATCACGTTCCCGACGCGATCCTGCTCGACATCGAAATGCCGCGGATGGACGGCTTCGAGTTCACCAGGACGATGAAGAACGACGCGAAGCTCTCCGGCATCCCGATCATCGTGATCACGTCGCGCACCGCCGACAAGCATCGCGCGCGGGCGGCGGAGCTCGGCGTCGACGTGTACCTTGGCAAGCCGTACCAGGAAGAGGAGCTGTTGCGGCATCTGCGGGAGACGGTGAAGGTCGGCGCAGCGGTCTAGCGAGCCGTGATGTTCTCCGCCCCATGGCCGCGGCCCCGAGATGACGTAGAGTAGGCGCGTCAGGACGACCTCTCGCACGAAGCCCCGTGGACTCTCGATCGACGATCACCACGATCGTCTTTACCGACATCGAGGGAAGCAGCCGGCTGTGGGAGGACGAGCCGGAGCAGATGCGTGCGGCGCTTGCCGCGCACGATACGCTGCTGCGCTCCATTGTCGAGCGCCATCACGGCAACGTCGTCAAGATGACGGGCGATGGCATTTGCGCATCGTTCGACGATCCGCTGGACGCCGTCATCGCGGCCGTCGAGATGCAGCGCGCGGTGGCCGACCCGCGTTCCACGAACGGCATGGCGCTGCGGATCCGCTGCGGCATGCACGTCGGCGCGCTGGAACGCCGCGACAACGACTATTTCGGCAAGGCGATCAATCGTGCCGCACGTATCATGAACGCGGCGCACGGCGGGCAGATACTCGCATCGCAGGCCGTTGCGGAGCTCGCTCGCGACCGATTGCCGGAGCCTATATCGCTTCGCGATCTCGGTTCATTGCGTTTACGAGATCTCGCGAGCGCCGAACGCATCCATCAGATCGATCATCCGGCTCTGCGGCGCGACTTTCCGCCGTTGCGATCGCTGGCCGAGACGCCGAATAATCTTCCGCAGCAGCTGATGTCCTTCGTCGGACGGGAACGGGAACTTGCGCAGGCGCGCGAGCTCTTCGCGCGCTCACGGCTGTTAACGCTGTGTGGTGCGGGAGGCATCGGCAAGAGCCGGCTATCGCTCGAGCTTGCGAACGAAGTGTTGGAAGCGTTCCCTGACGGCGTTTGGCTGGTCGAGCTTGCTCCGCTTACCGACGCACGTCTTGTTCCACAGGCGATTGCGTCGGCGCTCGGCGTCAGGGAGGCGGCCGGTCGCCCGATTGCCGACGCGCTAGTAAGCCACGTTGCCGAGCGCGACATGCTGTTGATCCTCGACAATTGCGAGCATCTGCTCGATACCTGCGCGGATTTCGCGAACGAGCTGATCCGGAACAGCCGCGGACTCAAGATCATGGCGTCGAGTCGCGAG